>DASYAR010000562.1:0-6194 GCA_036501235.1 Planctomycetaceae bacterium | reverse complement strand
CAGCGCCAAAGTCTGCAGCGGCATGGTCGAAACGGGGCGCTGGACGGAATTGAAGACGATCGTCGGCGCGTCGAACACCGCCAGCAGACTGGTGACCTGCGTGCGGCGCTGCTGCAAATAGATGGAACGGCGGCGGCCTGAGCCGTTCGAATCGGCCGGGACCACGTCGCCCGCGTCCGTCCGTTTTGTGGCCGCGAACGGTCCTGAGAGTCGTGGATCCAATTCGCCGCTGACGGCGAGGAGCGCATCGCGGATCGCCTCGGCATCGAGCCGCCGGACGGGGAACCGCCAGAGCAGGCGGTTATCGGGATCGCGCTGTTTCGCGGCACCATCGCTGCGGCTGACCTGGCGATAAGCCGCGGAATTCAAAATCAGCCGGTGCAGCCGTTTGAGGGTCCAGGCATTCACTCCCTCCCTTAGCAAGGGGGAAGTGGCGTCGAGTTCGGAATTCGGAGTGCGGAGTTCGGCAGCATTGACAGGTTGATTTTGCGATTCGAAAGCGTCAGTAGCAGGGAGCGCGCCCCCCCCTGCCCCCCCCTTGCTAAGGGGGGGAGAGGCGGATGCTAGTTCGTGGGCGAGCCATTCGAGTAATTCCGGGTGCGAGGGGGCGGCGCCGGAGATGCCCAGGTTGTCGACAGGCGAGACGATCCCGGTTCCGAAGTGCCGGTGCCAGATTCGATTGACCTGAACGCGCGCCATAAGGGCCGCCGGCGTCGACCCTCGCGCGGTGACCCATTCCGCAAAGGCCAGCCGGTTGCCTGTACTCTTCAGCGGCGGCGCCGGCGGACAGACGGTGAACGGATGGTCGGGATCGGAAAGGACTGTCAGTCCGGCCGGATTCACCTTGACCGCGGGCTTGGCGTAGTCGCCCCGTTCGAGCAGAAAGACCTCCGGCGGCGTTTCCGATAAATCGCTGACCCAGGCAATTTTGCCGGGTCGGTCGGGCGCCGCCGATCGCTTCTTCTGTATCTCATCCAGCCGTTTTTTCTGCGTCTCGTATTCCTTCTGAAATTGGGCAGGAGGAACAGCGCCTTCCGGCGTTCCGGAGAATCGTTCGATCGACAGATTGTCGATTGCGAAATTACGCCGTGAGTAATACTCGAACCCAAAGCCTCCGTCGGGCAAATCCGCCTCGGCCATCATCAACGATTTACCTTCAGGGATGAAATCGACCAGATGCTCAAGTTTGAACTTTCCCTGCTCGACGTGCGTGATCCGCACGCCGTAATTTCGGCCTGGTTTATACGGCGTGGCGCCGATTTCCCCCTTGGGGTGGGAGCCGCCGCCCGGGTAATCGAGATAGACAGTCGTCGCCGCTCCCGGATTGCCGTCGATGAGGAGATTTCCCCCGACCAGGGGGGCATCATTATGGAAGTCGTGAAGCGACACGTAGTATCCGATCCGTTCGGCATGCGGCTCAGAATCACTGAATCGGTTAGCGACCAGGTCGAACGTGACTTGAACTGCGCCGCCGATCTCATCGGGAGTCCAGTCGAATTTTTCCTTCGTCGAGACCCAGCCTTCTCCCTGATTGGCGGCCGTGATGATTTTCAGACGTCCCTCCTGAACGAGCAAACCGGGGGGCCGGTCGGAATCGATCTGCACCGGCATGTCGCCTCCGGGCGCGTTGTCGCCGGGCGCCGTGCTGCTCCACCGGTCGGACAAGGGCGAGCCGGGCGAATCGAAATTGTCGCTGAACAAGTCTAAGCCGCGCGGCCGGTTTTGCCGGGCCCAGTCCGAAACGCGGTTGCGCTGCGCCGTGATCTCGGCATCGAGGGCCTTTATCGCGGCGTCCCATTTTTCGAACTCGCCCGGCAGACTCGCGTAAACGAACCTGTCATTCGGCTTCATCCAGCTTTGCAGGTTGAACACCGGCGCGAACACGGCTTGAAACTGGTAATAGTCGCGCTGCGGAATCGGCTCGAACTTATGGTCGTGGCATTTGGCGCATTGGATTGTCAACCCGAACAGAGAATTCGTCACGTTCTGGATCGTGCCTTCGATGACCGTATAGCGATCGACACGCACCTCGTCGGCATTTCCGTCGCTCTCGCCGGTGCCGTCCTGCGAGTTGCGCAGATAATGCGTAGCTTCGAGCAGGCTGATGATTTCCGGGGTGGCTTCGCTGCCGGGAACGAATCTGGCGATTTCATCGCCGGCAATTTGCTCGCGAACAAAGCGGTCGAAGGGCATATCGGCGTTGAGCGCCCGCACGACCCAGTCGCGATATCGCCAGGCCAGGGGGCGATCGCTGTCGGCATTGAAGTAGCCGTTCGAATCGGCGTATCCGGCCGCGTCAAGCCAATACTTTCCCCACCGCTCGCCGTAATGCGGCGACGCGAGATACCGATCGACCATCCGCGCGTAAGCCTGTGGCGCTTTGTCGTTCACGAATTCATCGATCTCGGCGACGCTGGGCGGCAAGCCGGTCAGGTCAAAACTGATGCGGCGAACAAGCGTGGGCCGATCGGCTTCAGGCCCCAGCGACAGTCCTTCTTTTTCGAGCGCTGCCTGCAGGAAGAGGTCGATCTCATTCACGAGCCGCGAACCATCGCGCACGCTCGGCACGGGGATCGGCCGCAATGGTTGAAACGCCCAATGATCTTTGCCGTCGGGTTTACCCGCAACGCTGTTGCGGTTGGGAAGCCCTGGCGCCCCAGCGACGATCCAGCGCTTCAAGAGGTCTTTATCGCCGTCGGCAAGGGGATCCTCAGGCGGCATCTCGTCCTCGGCGACACGCTTCCAGAGCAGGCTGGCTTTGGGATCGTGCGGCACAAGCACAGCGCCATTCATCCCGCCGCGGATGATGCCGGCCGGCGTACTCAGATTCAGTTTGCCTTCGTGTTTGGCCGGCCCGTGGCACTTCAGACAGTGGCGCTTCAAGAGCGGCTGAATCTCAGCAGCGAATCCGGGGATCGCGACAGCAGGGGAAGTCTTCTCGTCGGCCGAGGCGATTCCGACCCCCGATAGGAACATGCACAGCACCACCGTGCCGCCGATTCGACGGCCGGGACCGCGCCGTCGGCCTGCCAGATTGGAACGCCAGCCTAAGCGGTACGGCAAACGACACCTTCCTGCAAGCAGAGTCGCGTCAGACAGGCCAAATGCGGGGGCCCTGAGTCTCATGAGTATTCCTTTATACTTTATCCCCTGATGAGGGGTTGTGCCAACTGTGGAAAGCACCGCAGGGACTGACGTCCCTGGCTCGCCGGTTCACTCGCGCGAGGCGGGGCGAGTTACGAAGAAGAGCAGTTGGAGCGCGAGAAAGAGACCCAGCGGGGCGAAGATCAGGACGACGAGAATCTGTCTGACGATTTGAGGCATGTCGATCGACGCTTCGAAGACCAGGTACATGACGATCGCCACCAATGTCAGCATCAGCAGACTGCACCCGACGGCCGTCATCTGAGTCTTGAACAAGCCGCGTTCCGACGGCGTCTCGAAATAGACGTCGATCGTTCGCCTGCGACGCACAGACCGTTCGACCGCATCGACGAGTTCAACGGCGCACGCCAGTTCGTCCCATAAGTGCGATGGGCCTTCTTCCGGTGAATCGACTGTTTTCGACTGGCGATTCGCCTCGGCGATGAATTGCTCGAGCAACCAGACACCCGAATCGGCGGTTGCCTCGGAAACGACCGCAGGCTGGTCCGCCCGCGTCACGGTCAGGCGCAGGGGACGCCCGTTGATCTCGTCGGTCTGCGAGACGCTTTCGAGCAGCGCCGTGCCGGATTCGCCGAACAGCGTGAGTTTCCAACCGGCCATTGCGGCGGTTCCGACGGCCGTCCAGACGGCTTGCGGGGCCTCATCTCCTGCCAACGTCACGGTGGCCAGCGAAAAACCGTCGCTCGGATCGCCCGATCGCGACGCCGTGACCTGGTCATAAGAGCCGAACAGCGCCCGCAAGAGATCGGCATCGATCAGAATTGCCGAGGTCAGTTCGGCGTGAGTCATCAGCCCGGCTGGCGTAGAGCCCAGCGCGGGGGAGCCCGTGGGAATGGTACGCTCGAATTGCACGTGGCGGATGCCGCCCAGGCGGCGATCGGAAACGAGCCGGCGAAGGTCGGCAACCAGCGGATGCCCGCGCAGGTCCAGCAAGGGAAATAATTTTCCGGGCGATTCGGCGTCGAACAGCGCGAGCTCGTAAAAGAACGCCGCCGACTGCACCAATTCCGGGAGCACCAGCACGGCCTTACCGGCCTGGAGCAGCTGCCGGACGACAAGCTGCCAGTCATCATCCGATTCGGCGACGATCACCGCGTCGACGTCCGCATCGGTGAGAAGTTCCGCCCAATTCGCCGACACTCGCAGACCAGGGAAATGCGTCAGCTTCGGGGGCGGATCGGGCGTTCGTCCCGACCAATGCGCAAGTCGACAGTCGGGATCGAGCGCGACGGCCTGGGCGACGGCCGTCGCGACGGGGCTGTCGCCAAGCAGGGCAAAGCGCATGGTGGTGGTGCTATTTCTCGCTGGAGGCGGGCTTGCTTTCCCCAGCTTTCGCGCCGCTGGATTTGGCACTGGTCGGTTTGACGGCCGGTGAATTCGCAGTCAAGCCAGTCACGGGCGTGGACGTCGCCTGGTAGACTTCCCCGGTTTCGCTGTTCTGGAGGAAGGCGACGACGTGCAGTGCAGCCAGGTCGAGCGGTTTCGCATCGAAAGGGGCTTCGGCATCGGCTTCTTTATCGGCGATCTGCTTGGCCAGTTGCTTCCTCATTTTGTTCAATTCGAAATCGACCGAGAATTCCAGAGCACCTTTCGTCGGTCCGATGCCGCCGACTCCTGCCAGCATGGCGCGAACGACCATCTCGTGCACTCGGATGCCGTTTTTGGCCGGCATGGGGATCTTGTCTTCAACGACCACCACCCCCATCCGAATGTTCGGAGGAAACGTGGGAAGCCCGGCCGCCTTGGCGGAAACCGAAACCTTCCCCTGATTGGCCTGCGCCGATAATTCAATCTTTAGATCGGTCCGTTCCTTGAGCAGCAGATCGGCCTGCTCGAGCAACCGGTGGTAGACGGCGGGAGACCGCGACAAGGGGCCCGCCATTTCCAATTGCGAGCGGCCGCTCAAGACGACCAGCGGCGTACCGTGTCCCAGGTACATTTTGAAGCGTTCTCCGCTCTCGAGACTGGCCAGCGGATCGGCCGCGGGGTCGTGCAAATGATAGCGCAACACGACGAATTCCGAACTGTCGTAGGCGACCTGGAGCGCACTGATCGCCACGTCGGCCGCGATGCTCGTCAGGCTGGATGTTCCTGTGAACAGCTCGCAGAGCACGACCCTGTTGCCTTCGTCGGCCGTGCGCGGAGGGCGTTTTTCTCCCGCAAGCGAGCGAATCCGCTCGGAATACAGGTTCTCGAGCCATTCGGGCAACCCGCTGGCGTCGCCGTGTTTCTCGAGCCACAGCCGGGCGGCCAGCCTCCGCGGGAATTGATCGACCGCCAGCTTCTGGCCAATGCTTTTCATGGTGTCGGCCAGCGACTGTTCCAGAAGCGGCAACACCTGCAGCTCGCCATAGAGCTCGAGCGCATCATCAATCCGCTTGTCTTTTTCCGCTTGTTTGCCCAAGGAGTACAGCAGCATGGGGTCGAATGGATGGCCTGCACGAAAGTCGGCGAGCACGGCGATTCCTTCGGCCTCGCGACCGGCGGCAATCAGTCGCCGTCCCCGCTCGATCTCGACCGTTTTCCTGACGTCAACCGGAGTATCATCGGCGAATCGTTGATGGGCCTCGGTCAGATATTGCAGCGACAGGTCGGGAAGACGATCCTTCACCGATAATGCCGCTCCCAGGTCGACCAGAGCCTGCAACTCCATCCGCGGTCCCCATTTGCTCGCCACGGCGCGATATTCGTCCGCCAGTTTTTCGAACTTCTCTCGCGACTCCGCCTCACCGGCGGCCTGCAGGACGAGCGCCTGATATGCCGGAAGCGTCAATGACGACAGGGGATGCCGACGAATAAACCGCGTCAAGGCCCCGGCAGGATTTTCCTGTGAGACAGCCTGAACGAATTCGTCGAAATGCGGGTCCGGAATCGCGTCGTCGTATTTTTTGCGCATTGTCGTCAGGTCGGTCGGCTCCATCCGCGCCGGAATGATGATCGGACTCGGCCCCCCGGTGATCGTGCCGCGCACGATCCCGTCGAAAAATCGTCCCTGAAAATCGAACGTGGCTTCATCGGCAATAAACACG
>DASYAR010000561.1:0-4020 GCA_036501235.1 Planctomycetaceae bacterium | reverse complement strand
TCGCCCCCAGAAGTCGCGATAAATCTTCGTCAGATTGCGGGTTTGAATGACGACGTCTTGAGCCATGAAGATATCCCCGAAAAATCAAGCAAAACACCGATTGGCGGAAGCCGGCTGCGCCAAGGCCCCCACACGAATACGCGGGACCGGTCGTTCGTGTTGGTCGAAAGCCGCGGACGGGAAGGAAATTACTTCGTTCCGCCTCGGCAATTCACCCGCGAAAAACCGAAATTCCACTGTAGGCGAGGCTCAGAGGGGATGCAAGAGCCGTAGCGCGTCGAGCTGCCCGCGACAACCACATCCGGCCGGTTCTAACGTCTGGTCGAACTCTGCGCTTCCCCCCGCCTGGGCAACTCTCCCCAGCGCGAGCACTTCTCCTACCCCAAGCCGACCGCTGTGCGGTCGGTCCCGGCCGCACAGCGGCCGGCTTGGGTGGAACGCAAATTGCCAAATGGGACGTTTACGCTCAGGTGATATGCGCCCCTTGAGCCTCGAAATAGGCGGCATACAGCGATTGGCTCCCCGTCATGAACAGCCGATTCCGCTTCGGACCGCCGAAACAGACGTTGCTGCAGATTTCCGGCAGCAAAATCTGCCCGATCCGCGTGCCGTCTGGTGCGAAAATGTGCACGCCGTCGTATCCCTCGCCCACCCAGCCGGCGCTGGCCCAGATATTGCCGTCGGTGTCGGCCCGGATGCCGTCAGCCATGCCGGCGGCTTCGATCGGCTGGGCTTTCGCATTTGGGTCGGCCTTGGCATTCTTCGCAGACAATTTCATTAACTCCCCAACCACGGCGCCTGGTTCCGGCATCATCATCTTCATCGACACGAACTCTTTCCCTTTTCCCAGCTTCACGCCGTCGACGACGTCCCACACCTTGATATTCTTGGGTGCTTCTTCGTAATGGGACGCCCCCGTATCGGCGACGTACAACTTCTTGTAATCGGGAGAAAAGCACAGGCCGTTCGGCTTGAAGATCTCGTCGGTCACCTTTTCGATCTTTTTGGTCTTGGAATCGATCCGATAGACCGCTTCCTTCAATTCCAATTTCCCCTTATGCCCTTCATAGTCCATCAGGCTGCCATAGCCCGGGTCGGTGAACCAGATCCCTCCGTCGGGATGCACGATGACGTCATTGGGCGCGTTGAGGGGCTTTCCCTGAAATTCGCTGGCGAGCACGGTGACTTTGCCGGTGTTCTCGTAGCGGACGACCCGGCGATTGCCGTGCTCGCACGAAATTTGCCGCCCTTCATAGTCGAACGTGTTCCCGTTGCTGTTGCCGGCCGGCTTGCGGATGACACTGACATGACCGTCTTCGTCGAGCCAGCGGAGCTGACGGTCGTTGGGGATGTCGCTCCACACGAGATAGTTGCCGCCCCCGTTCCAGGCCGGCCCTTCAGCCCACAGACAGCCGGTAAAGAGCCGCTGAATGGGCGTATTGCCGATCTTGTATTTGGCGAACCGCTTGTCGAGAACGATGATGTCGGGGTCGGGATAGCGCACCGGCGCGGCGTGAGGGCCGTAATCGCGGGCCAGAAGATCAGAGCCCATCGCGGCCGCCGCTGCAGTGGCTGCCGCCGCGAGAAACGACCGCCTGCCGAGCGCGGCGGGCGCCTCAATGGGGGAAGTTGCATTGCCGGTAGAATTCACGTCGTGCATCATGAGGTTATCTCCGCGCAAAGATGATGAAAATCATGCCAGGGATTCTGGGAGCCAGCCACCATACTCTCTCGCGTAACACTGTCGCAACCATGCCCCCGCCACAGGGCAGGTTTTCTCACCTGCCCGGAATCTGTCAGGTCGTGCGATCGCATCCGCAGGAATGACAGGCGTGGTTCATCAATCCAATTTTTTTCGATGAACTGCACGGGCAGGTTGGAAAACCTACCCTACGTTGCCCTGCGTCCACGCGCCGTCGATCAACCGCCACAATTTGCCGGTAGGGTTCTTGTCCTGCAGTGCCGCAGGCAGCCGATGCTGGCGGACGTTGTCGTAACAGCAGAGCATGGCGAAACGCTGCACGGCGGCCGGCATACCGACGGCGGTGAATCCTGGATGCCCCGTCGACGGGAACGGTCCGCCATGATTCATCGCCGAACTCACCGCGACGCCCGTGGGCATGCGATCGTTCAATAACCGGCCGACGCGCCGACGCAGGATCGGAGCGATTTGATCGTACACCGCGTCATCGCGGCCGTCGGTGGCCGAATAGATCGTGCCGGTGAGATTGCCTTCCAGCGCAGCCGTGAGTAGCGGTAACTGGACTGTATCGCGGGCGATTACGAACAGCGAGCTGTTGCCGAACGCCTCGGTTTGCAAGCCGGCGGTGTGGGCGAGAAAATCATCGCCTGAAACGGTGAGCAGGGTATTGCGGTAGGATGCTCCTTTTCCGCCCCCGGCTTCTCCACCGGTTTCCAGTTTGGCGCCGGCCGCGCGAATCGCCGCCACGCCGCGTTCCAGGTGTTTCTGCACTCCTTCCGACAGCAAGGTGCCGACCGGCGCCGCCGCGAATTTCTCCTGCACGGTGCGCAAGAACGTCTCGGCGTCTTTTCCCGCGACGAGAAACACCAATCCCGGATTCGTGCAGAACTGCCCGGCCCCCATCAGGCAACTCGATGTGAATTCGTCGGCCAGCGCTGCCCCCCTCTCGGCGAGCGCTCCGGGCAGAAGATAAACCGGATTGATGCTCGACAGTTCCAGATAGATGGGCTTTCCCGCACGATCGGCGGCTGCCTTGAGGACCAGGCCCGTCGCGCGAGCGCCCGTATAGCCGGTTGCGGCGATCAGCGGGTGCGACACCAGCTTCTCGCCGTCGGCATGCTCGGTACGATAAATGAGCTGCACGAAGCCGCTGGGCATTTCCGTTTCCTGGGCGGCAGCGAGCGCCTCAACGGCAAACAGGCGCGTCGTGCCGGGATGCGACGAGTGACCTTTGGCAATAACCGGGTTTCCGGCCGCCACGGCAGCCGCAAAATCCCCCCCCGAGATGCCGTTGAAGGCAAAGGGAAAATTGTTCGGCCCAAACACGACGACAGGACCGATCGGCCCCAGGATCGAGCGAATATTGGCCTTCACATCGATCGTCGGACGCAGCCAGGATCCGTCGCGCGCGGCTGCCGCGGCTTGACGCAACTGGTTCGTCGTACGCGGCAGTTCGGCCTTGGCCAGACGCGGCTCGACCGGGAGCGCTGTTTCTTGATTCGCCAGCGATACGAATTCCGCAGCGCGGGCATCAATGCGATCGGCATAGCGTTCGAGGAACCGGGCAAAGCGCTCTCCGTGCCAGGTGGCGACTTCCCGGGCCGCGTGGGCCGCTGCATGAATCGCCGCCTCGATTTCACTCCAGGGACTGACGGGAAAAGAATCAGGAAGAGGGACCAACGTCGCCGGGTTGACGGCCTGAAAAGTCTTCGTACCCGCAGAAGCCTTCCAGACGCCGTCGATCAAGACAGGTTGCAAGCTCATAGTGCATCACGATCTGAAAAAGGGTGCTGTGCGTTGAGGAGATCATCATATCGCAGCCCCCGGCAGCGACGAAAGCGAGTGGCGAATTCTCGTCGCCACGTTTTCGTCTCGCTCGCGCCTGCGAGCCGGCGAGGTTTATCCCAATACCGTTCATTCGACCAGGACGATCGATTTGTGGAAGTTTTTCGTTGGTTGCGGATAATCGCGGTGTTTTGCGCGTTTTTTTGGCCGGTAGTTGAGCTTGCTTTTGATCACGCGAGAATTGACGCGATCTCGGCGCGGCTCGCTGGGCTGAGGAGCTCTGATCCGAGTTCCGAGTGCACGGGCATCGCTACGACTTTCGCGTGGGGTGCGCTTGTGCCATAATACATAAGAATGGGACCCACGCCGCGCTTGTCGGCGGCCAAGCATGTGCTCGCAGAATTGACTCGGAATCTCGGCGAGTGATGAATGGAGGAACAGCCATGGACTTTCGCACACAATGGGCACAGGCGCAAACGCGCCGGCATTTTCTCAAGACCTGCCAGACGGGCATCGGCGGCATGGCCCTGTCG
>DASYAR010000560.1:0-6383 GCA_036501235.1 Planctomycetaceae bacterium | reverse complement strand
CCGCCTTCGCCGCTTTCTGCGTCTGGCTGACGGTGCGGATCGTGAACCGGTGGGAGCGGTGAGCGAAGTGGACGCTGGCGGGGGCTATTTCCGTCCCGGGGCTTTACGTCGCCAGCATAGGCCCCGCGCATTGGTTTTCTAAATACTGCACGATTTACGAGCAAAATCCACTTGATTCTGGATTTTACGTTCCGATCAAATGGGGCTGCTATTATGGACCGTCTTTCATCAGTGACGCGATCTATTGGTATCTAGAATTGTGGCTCTGACAATTTCCACCCTTCCGTCGCCCATCCCAGACATTCCGCATACCTCTCAGGCTTACGTCAATTCCGACATTCCGTCTGAAAACGCGATCGGGACGCAAAAGTCACCACTGCCCGATTGGCGGCGCACTTTGTCGAAGCGCGGGCGATTTGCTATTCTCGCGATTGTCGCCGTACGGCGATCGGCCCCCGTAGCTCAGTTGGATAG
This sequence comes from Planctomycetaceae bacterium, assembly GCA_036501235.1. GTDB lineage: Bacteria > Planctomycetota > Planctomycetia > Planctomycetales > Planctomycetaceae > JACQFH01. The sequence goes on along the minus strand of DASYAR010000560.1, from coordinate 5,909 downwards.
AGCGGAGCTTTCCTAAAGCTCAGGTCGCAGGTTCGAATCCTGCCGGGGGTATCCGTGGCTGTCTTGTACACTCAGATTTCCGCACTGTGATTTCCGCACTGTGATTTCCGCACTGTGAAAGGTTTTGACCGTGAAATTTGCTCGCTCGTTCTGCAAATCGTGGTGTTGTGCGCTGGCTCTCGGATTGTGCTTGATGGCGAACGCGGCGCACGCGGCCGACGATCCGTGGATCGTGTTCCAGGGAGGCGAAGGGGCAGGCCAGGGGCAGAATATCGTGCTGGTCAGCGGCGATGACGAATACCGGTCGGAAGAAGCATTGCCGCAACTGGCGAAAATCCTGGCGAAGTATCACGGCTTCAAGTGTACGGTGCTGTTTCCCATCGACTCGAAGACCGGCGAAATCAAGCCTGATTATCAGGAGAATATCCCCGGGCTGGAAGCTTTGAAATCGGCCGACCTGATGGTCATGTTTCTTCGCTTCCGCAACTTGCCCGACGAGCAGCTTTCGCACATCGTCGAATATGTGAACTCGGGAAAACCGATCGTCGCCATGCGGACGTCGACGCATGCCTTCAATCTCACCGGCAAATCGCAGTATTCGCACTACACCTGGACGAGCAAAGAGAAAGATTGGGAAGGGGGCTTCGGCCGGAAGGTGTTCGGGGAAACTTGGATTTCCCACCACGGAGATCACGGCAGCCAGAGCACGCGCGGGATCATCGCTCCCGGAATGCAGCATCACCCGATCTTACGGGGGATCAAGGATGGCGACATCTGGGTTCCGACGGACGTCTATGGCGTACGGCTGCCGTTGCCTTGGAATTCGCAGCCCCTCGTGCTGGGTCAAGTGCTGACCGGGATGAAGCCCGACGATGAACCGGTCGTGGGTGGCAAGCGCAAGCAAAATGACCCGATGTTGCCCGTGGCGTGGACGAAATCATACACGGGAACGAGCGGCAAACCGGCGCGGATCTTCACGACGACGATGGGCTCCTCGCAAGACCTGGAAAACGAAGGCCTGCGGCGGCTGCTGGTCAACGCCTGCTACTGGGGCGTGGGGCTGGACGAAAAAATTCCCAAGAAGTCGCAGGTGGACATCGTCGGCGAGTACAAGCCGAGCCCGTTCAAATTCAAGGGATTCGTGCCGGGCAAGAAGCCGGCGGATTATGCGAAGTAAGCAGACATTGGGACTGCAATTCGGATGCAGACGCATGGCTGTCAGGCTGGAAAGCCTGACCTGCGTTGGCCTACAATGCTCGCGCCATGACACAGCCGACGGCGGAAGTTTCACAACCGTTTTCAACCGTTGCGATCGTCGGCGTCGGGTTGATCGGCGGATCGATCGCGCTGGCGATCAAACAGCACGCTGAGGCACACACCGTGATCGGCGTCGGCCGGAGTGCCAGCCGTCTCGCCGAGGCGCGCCGCCGCGGGATTATCGACGAGGCGACGATCGATCTGGCCGCCGCGGCGCGACAGAGCGATCTGCTGATTTTCTGCACACCGGTCGATCGGATCGTTTCCGGCGTACGCGAGGCGGCCCTGGCGTGCCGACCGGGAACGGTGATCACCGACGCGGGGAGCGTCAAAGGGGGCATTTGCCGCGACCTGGCGGCAGGCCTGCCGCAGGGAGTTGCGTTCGTTGGCTCGCATCCGCTGGCTGGTTCTGAGCAGCAGGGTTTCGAGCATGCCGACGGAAAACTGTTCGAAAACCGGATGTGCGTAGTGACGCCCCTCCCAGCGACTCCCAGGGAAACGGTTGCGCGAATCAGCGAGTTCTGGCACGGACTGGGGGCCAAGACGATCGAGATGACGCCCGAGGCCCACGACCGGGCGCTGGCGGAGACGAGTCATTTGCCCCATCTGACGGCCGCCGCGCTGGCCGCGACGCTGGCGCCCGAGAATCAGATTCTGGCGGCCACCGGTTTTCGGGACACGACGCGGATCGCGGCGGGAGATCCGGACCTGTGGACGGCGATTTTTCTCGGCAATCGCGAACAGATGTTGTCGAGCCTGGCAAAATATGACCGGCACCTGGATCAATTCCGCCAGGCGCTCGAACAAAACGACGCTGAGGGGCTGAAGAATCTGCTGAAAGTTGCGAAGATGGGGCGGGATCAGATTGGTCCGGCGTGAGTCGGGAAATGTGAAAAATGGGGACTATCGTATTACTATCCGTCGATTTGTTGTTCGGCCACGCAAATTATAGATCTGGACAAAAAAGAGAAGAGAACCGCGGATGACGCGGATGAACGTGGATAGGGCAATTGACCTCGTCCGTACTTATCCGCGCGTATCCGCGTCATCCGCGGTCAAATTCTTTTTTGCCTTTTGGTTGCGGCCTTGGCCGCGCTGGTTAACCCGCAGCCAACGGCGACGGCGCTCGGTGGCTCATGGCAACGCCGTCGGACCACCGCTCTTCGCGGCGGTGCCCGGCTCCAGTTTAAACGTGATTGTGGGAGTTGTGCTAAATGCTTTGGGAAATCGAGATTCATCCGGCGGCGCATTTGCCTGATCGGGAGGCCGAGCGCGTTCGCAGCCAGTGCCAGGCGCTCGGCGCGGCGTCAATTCGCGAAGTCCGATCGGCGCGGTCGTTCCTGATCGAAGGCAACGTCTCGCCTGCGCAAATTGAAAAGATCGCAGCCGGCTTTCTCGTCGACACGGTCGTCGAAACGCACAAGCTCGTCGATCACGCCGCACCTGTCGGCCAAGCTCCGAATTCCGCACTCCGCACTCCGCACTCCCTCAATGTTCTCTACAAACCGGGCGTCACCGACAACGTGGCCGACAGCATTCGTCGTGCGCTGGTCGATCTCGGATATGCCGTCACGGCCGTGCGCACCTGCCAGAAGTATTGGTTCAACGATAACGCCGATCAGGCGGACTTGACGCGGGTCGCCGGTAAGGTGCTGGCCAACGACGCCATTCAGCAGGTCGTCTGGGGCACATTGCATCTGGCGAATCTGGCCGTGGGCTCGGAATACGCCTATCGGCTTGTCACCGTGCCGATTCGGGAGATGAATGACGAGCAACTGACGCGGCTCAGCAAAGAGGGGCAGCTTTATCTGAGCCTGCCGGAGATGCAGACGATTCGCGGGCACTTTGTCGAGCTGGGGCGCGATCCCACCGATGCCGAGCTCGAGACGGTGGCCCAGACGTGGAGCGAACACTGCTCGCACAAAACGCTCCGCGGGCGAGTGCGGTATCGAGATCACGAGCAGGCCCTCAATTTCGAAAACCTGCTCAAGGAGACGGTCTTCGCGGCGACGGTGGAGATCCGCCAGCGGCTGGGGAGCGAAGACTGGTGCGTCAGCGTTTTCCAGGACAACGCCGGGGTCGTGCGCTTCGGCGACCGCCAGCACGTGTGCATGAAGGTGGAAACACACAATCACCCCTCGGCGCTTGAACCGTACGGCGGCGCGAACACGGGACTCGGAGGGGTTATTCGCGACCCGATGGGAACCGGCCTGGGCGCGCGGCCGATCTGCAATACCGACGTCTTCTGCTTCGCGCCACCGGAAATCGATTACAAGCAGCTTCCTGCCGGCGTGCTGCACCCGCGCGTCGTGGCGCGCGGCGTCGTGTCGGGCGTGCGAGATTATGGCAATCGGATGGGCATCCCCACCGTCAACGGGGCAATCTTTTTCGACGACCGCTATCTGGGCAATCCGCTCGTCTACTGCGGCAACGTGGCGATGCTCCCCGTCGGCATGGAAACAAAAGGAGCGCACAAAGACGACTACATCGTGACAGTCGGCGGCCGGACGGGGCGCGACGGTATCCATGGCGCGACGTTTTCATCCGCCGAACTGACGCACGAGAGCGAATCGCTGTCGGGCGGGGCCGTGCAGATCGGCAATGCCATCACCGAAAAAATGGTGCTGGACGTGATCCTGTCGGCCCGCGATCAAGGACTGTACACGGCAATCACCGACTGTGGGGCAGGGGGGTTTTCAAGCGCGGTAGGCGAAATGGGGGCCGAAGCGGGGGCCGAAGTCTGGCTCGACAAGGCGCCGCTCAAATATTCGGGATTGTCATATACTGAAATCTGGATTTCGGAAGCACAAGAGCGAATGGTGCTGTCGGTCCCGCCGGGCAACTGGGAGGCCTTCGAGCGCCTGTGCCGGTCGGAAGGAGTCGAGGCGACGATCATCGGCAAGTTCACCGACACGCAGCAGCTCGTGCTCAAGTTTCATGGGAACGAAGTCGGCCGCGTGGCGATGCACTTCCTGCATGACGGTCGTCCCCCCGTGATCCGCGATGCGACCTACGCACCGCCGGCGGACCGGCCCTTGGCGATCAATCCACAGCCACGATACGACGATGATCTCCAGAAGATTCTGGGGTCGCTCAACGTGTGCAGCAAAGAGTGGGTGATCCGGCAGTACGACCATGAGGTGCAGGCGGGCAGCGTCGTCAAACCCCTTGTCGGCGCTGCGAACGACGGACCTTCCGACGCGGCCATCGTGCGTCCCGATCTGGCTTCGTATCGCGGATTGGTCGTCTCCAACGGCATGAATCCGCGGTATGGCGATTTCGACCCCTACTGGATGGCCGCTTCGGCGATCGACGAAGCGGTGCGCAACTGCGTGGCCGTCGGGGCCGATCCGGCGCGGATTGCCATTCTCGACAACTTCTGCTGGGGCAATACCGACCGTCCCGAGACGCTGGGGAGCCTGGTGCGTGCGGCCCTCGCGTGCCGCGACATCGCCATCGCCTATGGCACGCCGTTCATCAGCGGCAAAGACAGCCTCAACAACGAGTTTTCGTACTTCGACGACGCGGGACGGAAACAGGCGGTGGCGATACCGCCGTCGCTCCTGATCAGTGCGCTCGGCCAGATCGCTGATATTCGTAAAGCGGTAACGATGGACGCCAAAGAGGCCGGCAACATCGTGGCGCTCGTCGGAGCGACGCGCGACGAGTTGGGTGGGAGCCATTTGGCGCTTGTGAAGGGCCTGGCTGGCGGCGCGGTGCCGCGCGTCGATCCGGAGATGGCGCCGCGGCTCTTCCGGGCGCTGCATCGGGCGATTCAAGCGAAGGGCGTGCGAAGCTGTCACGACTTGAGCGAAGGAGGCTTGGCCGCCGCCGCTGCCGAGATGTCATTCGCTGGCGAGTTGGGGCTTGATCTCGATCTGCAGACACTTGCCGCGCAGTCGGGAATCGCGAGCGACGCCGTGCTCCTTTTTTCCGAAAGCAATACGCGGTTCCTCGTGGAAGTGGCGCCGGCGCAATGGTCGCAATTCACGGCTCAGTTCGTCGGGCTGCCTGTTGTCGAACTGGGCAAAGTGGTCGCCGGCCCGAACGTCACGATCCGCGGCGTCGCCGGAGAACTGGTGATCGACTCGAGTTGGCGCGAGTTGAAGCAAGCCTGGCAATCGCCGCTGGCGTGGAAGTGAAATGAAGTTCGGAGTGCGGAATTCGGAATAGACCAACGAGGGCCGAGCCGGACGGGATAGAACCGCAGAGCACGCAGAGAAAAAAGGAGACGGACGGACTACTCCCGCGGCAGCTTACTTCGCCGGGCCGAATTCGACTTTGACGCCGGCGCCTTTCAGAGCATCGATCTGGGCCGACTTGGCGGCATCGGACAGTGGGTTGCCCGTCAGGTACAGACGCAGGAACGGCGCAAAGCGTTTTTCGCCGGCGGCGTCGGTCCAGGCGGCAGCGACGAAGGAGGCCAGGTCGGTGATCTTGTTATTTTCGAGCAGCAACATGCGAACTTGCAGCGGTCTGGCCAGCGGCGTGATGTCGCTGATCTGATTGCCTGAGAGTTTCAGCAGCGACAACACGCCCACATTCGTCAGCGGCTTGATGTCGGTGATCTGGTTGCGGGCCAGATCGAGCGACGACAGCTTTTCGAGCTTGGCCAGCGGTGCAACGTCCACGATCTGATTGCCGGCGATGTA
>DASYAR010000559.1:0-3054 GCA_036501235.1 Planctomycetaceae bacterium | reverse complement strand
AGATAGGGTCGAAACCTCGTTGGGCGGAAGCCGGCGGCCTGGAGCCCGTCCGCGACGACTGGAAATTCCGCCAGTGGCAGCGTCTGGCAGAAGGCGAACCGCTCGGCAATCATGCCGTGCGCGCCGGTCACGGCGGCAGCGACATCGGCGCTGGCATTCACGCTGCTTTTCGCCGGCGCATCCTTCCAGGTCGTTGCCAGATCTTCCGGCCGCTTCGACAATTCGGGCGTCAGCAAGGCGACGGCCTGGCCGGCCATCGGTTTCAGCTTGTCGATCACGGCCGCCTGCCGGGCGGGATTCCGAATGTCGAGCAGGACGGCCGTCAGGACGTCGGGCCGGCCGGCGGCGTACTCGATCACAATATTGGCCGCCACGGCCCGATCCGATTCGGTTCGGGCGACATCGCGAGAATACTCGCTCAACACGTCAATCAGTATGTCGCTGACAGGAGCCAGTCCCGCGACCAGCGCCTGGAATCGCCCGGGGTCAGCCAGAATGGCTTCGTGCAGGCGTGCGGCGACAGCCGTCACATGGTTTGTCCAGGGCCCGAGAGGTTCCGCCTTTTTCGGGGCGGCGTACCGGGCCAGTAGCAGACTGGCCCGCAATTGACGTTCACTGCCGGCGGACTGGTCCTCCAGCGTGCTCCATAAGCGTCCCGTCAATTTGTCGCGATGGGGATCGAGCTCCCCGGCGATCAGCTGCAGTGTCTGGTCGTCGACTGTGAAGCACTCCTGGTACAAGCCGTCGACCAACGAAGGGTCGTCGGGCACGAGGGCCAACCGCGTGCGAATCCCTTCGGGCGAATTCGAGGGCGCCGTGGCAGCCGCTTGGCGTAAAAAACGATTCACCCATCTGCGATTCGCGGAGATCTCGCGAATCACGCCAGGAACCTCGGGCAGACTGACATAGAGAAGTCGATCGCGCAAAGATTGCGCTCGCGCCGCCTGAACGGTTTCGAATCCAGCCCAGATCAGCAAAGTCGCCAGCGCCAATACCACGGTGGCGCGAAGACCATGATGCACGCGTGCCGCACGCATCATGGCTCGCTGCGACGCGCTCCAGTCGCGCGGGCGAGTGAGTGTGCGGATGCGAATCCATTGCCACCAGGTGGGAAGATATCGTCGTTCGGGCCGCGCGTTCCAGGTGGCCCCCTTATCTTCCAACAGCAGTTCAGCCCGGCCGGTTCGCGTTTCCTGCTGTTTGCGCACCAGCCAGCGACGCACGGAGGGAACGAGGAAATCGTGCGTGAGCTGATAGAAAGAACCAATTTCTCCCCCCCTTTGTAAGGGGGGGCAGGGGGGGGGCAGTGAAGATGTTTTTTCAGCGACGGCATGCGCTCGCTCGTCGGGCACGCCAGCCGGGTCGGCCGGAGTCACCAGCCGCAATTCCTGGTCGAGGATCTGCAGCAACTCGTCGAATTCCTGCGGGCGATCGGCATAGCCCGAGCCGGCCAAAAGTTGTTCACGCGAGTGCATCTGCCCCTTGATGTCGGTTCCCGTCTCGGGCAACAGCAGCCGCAAGACGGCGCGGGCCGCACGCTGGTGGCGGCGGTGCTCGGGAGGTGCGTGCGTCCCGCCAAAGGTCTCTTCCAGAAACGTCAAGCCAATCCCCTCGGCCCCGCCGACCTCATCGAGCGTGGTCGGCGTCCAAGGTTTGTTCTTGACCATCTCGGCAAACAAGGCGAGTTGGACTGAGACGACTTTTCCTTCGTGAGCCAGTCCCTGGACGGCCTGATCGAGAAACAACTTCTCGGCCGGAGTCTGATCACTCTCGATCCCCGGCAGGCATTCCAAGGCCCGTCCGAATGCGACCAGAACTTTCCGGGCATGCGGCAGGCCGAACAGGTCGACGGCGGCGCTGTTGCGCCCTTCCACCAGTTGGACTTCGAGGTCGTGCATAAAACGTGTGACGGCCATCCAGAAGTCATCTCGGACCATCACCACGCATTGCAGCCGCCGGCCGTCGCATTGCCGCAATGCGGCCGACAATTCAGGCCGCTCGTCATCGCGGCTGGCATGCAGCCACTGCTCGAACTGGTCGAGAAAAAGGACGGCTTTTTTGCCGGGCGGCAGGCATTTTCCGCGTCGTAATTCGGCCAGTGACTCCGTCAGACCGAGGTGCGCCGGCAACAAGGGGCAACGCCGCCGCAATTGCGCGAGCAGCCGGGATTCGGTTCCTCCGGGTGTCGCTTCGAGGTAGATGGCGACGATCCGTTCGTCGAGCCGCGGGAGCAGCCCGGCCTTCACGAGCGACGACTTGCCGCAACCCGAGGGGCCGTAAATGAGGCCCACGCTGAACGTCTCATCGGGGTCAGTTTCTTCGATTTGTGATTTCCAGAAACGCAAGATTTCGGGAAGACCGTCGCGCCCGCGGGGGCCAGGCAACAATTCCAGAAAGAAATCGGCGTCCTCCTGGTCGAACGATCGCAGTCCCTTGGGAACGATGACTCCGTCGGCGTCGTCCGCTGCGACCCGCACGCTGGTTTCGACGGTCGTTCCGGCGGCCGTCCGCGAGACGGTTCCGGGCCGAATGTCCGTACGCTCGCTCCCGCCGTTCGTGTGAGGGACCTGTGGCAGACGTGGCAAACATTGCCGCAGGTCATCGGCGAAATCGACGACGGTCGTATACCGATCGGCAAGCCGTCGCGACAGCGCCTTCTGGCAAATGCGGGCCAGATCCGTCGGGATGGCCGGATCGACTTCGGTCAGGAACGGCGGATCGTACTGCATGGCCTGTCGGACAACCTCGGCAACCGATTGTTGCGACGGCGGCCACTGGCCGGCCAAAAGCTCGTAAAGAATCGCGCCCAGACTGTAAACATCGGCTCGCGCGTCGATGCGGTGCTGCTCGCCGCATAATTGTTCGGGGCTCTGGTACGCCGCTCCCCCGGCTGGCGAACTTTTCTCGAGTTGATCGGCGGCAATAGTCGGCACGCCGAAGTCGGTCAGGCACGGCACGTCTTGCTCGTCAAACAGGACATGGGCCGGCTTCACGTTACGGTGCACCATCCCGTTCTTATGGACGAAATGCAGGGCCTCGGCCACCTGTACGACG
>DASYAR010000558.1:0-3578 GCA_036501235.1 Planctomycetaceae bacterium | reverse complement strand
CCCTGTGGCTGCTTTCCGGATTTCGCGAAGGCCGCTTGAGCCTCCTCCGTATGTCCCAGCAGGACGTGTGCTGCTGCGAGTCGAGACCAGCCATTGAGACTTGATCGAGCCAGCCGTACCTGCCACGGCGGCAGGCGTTCGGCGTCAGGCGCTGCAGACGCGGAAATTCGAAACCTCCCCAGGCTCGTCTGCTTCCATTCGGGGTCTTGAAAATCGAGCTCGACGATCAGTTGTGACGTCGCGTCAGGACTGACTGGATCGGGGAATCGGAAGATAGCCCAGTGCGCCAATCCTTCGGCGTGCGCGATGCCCCACCGGGTCTTGCGATCGCCGTCAATGGCGCCCGAGACGGCGCCGTCGGTCTGGGAGTAGTCGGCACTCACGCGGCGAATGGGGAGAGGTTTCCGCAGATCGGGTTGCGCCTGCGAACCGATCGAAACGCGAAATTCGGTGAGATGAAAATTTCCGTTGTGGGTGTACCGGCCCGGTCCATTTCCCGGCAGCGAGGGATCTGGCAGCACCTCCAGTCTCAGGGCGGCCAGTGCTTCGGGGCCGGCGGCAAACCGCAACGTATAGACGTCATCATCGGGGTTTTGGCCGCTGGCCAGGACGGAGCCGTCCGATTGCACGGCGAGCGTCGCCCCGTTTCGCGACACGACCTCAATGGGTCGAAGAATCTGCCATCCGGCGGCAGCAGGTTCCAGCAGAAAATCGGCCAGCTCCCAGGGATAGTCGGGGTTGTCGGGATGCCTGGTCAACAATTGTTCGTAAGCGAGCTGGGCCTGGCTGCGTTCGCGGGCGGCCGCGGCCACTTGTCCATTCCGCTGCGACTCATTCGCCTGGCGGCGGAGCTGGCGCGCCTGCTCCAGCTCTGGCGGAATCAAAGTTCTGGCGAGGCGGAAGCCGATGTGTCCGGCGCCATTGCCATAACCGTGGGCGCCGTAGTCCCACCGTCGGCCGCTGCGCGTATCGCGCCGTTCATTCGAATAAGAACCACCGCGGAGACTCACATGTTGAGACAGTCGTTGGGTTGCGTAGGAATCATCCCGGACGTCGTCGTCGGCTGATTTCGGAGAGACCAGGTGCTGGTGGCATAATTCCTCGATATTTCCCAGCGTGTCGAATAGTCCCAGGTCGTTGGGACAAAGCGTACCGACCGGCCATGAGCGTCCTTGGGCATTGTCCTTGAACCAGGCAAACTGCGGCAACAATTCCACAGATTCGCCGTGATGCCAGCGAGTCTCCGTATTCGCCCGGCAGGCATATTCCCATTCAGCTTCGGTAGGCAGCCGGTATCCGGTCCGCGAGAGAAAATGAGGCTTGAACTGCATGCCCCCGCGGATCTGGTCGAGAGGCGGATAGCCGATTTCGTCCTCCGGAATCCCTTCTTTTGCGCTCAACCAGCGGCAATAGGCCGCGATTTGATACCAGTTGGCCGTTCCCGCCGGACATTCGGACTCGGGACTCGTGTTGCGGTCAGGCTGATGTTTGATCTGCGGGTTGGCTTTGAGGAACATTTCCCATTGCCGGACGGTGACTTCTTTCGTCGCGATTTCGAAGCTGCGAAGAATGCGGCGACGATGGCGAGTTTCGATGGCGGCGCGCTCGGGCTCGGTGTGCGGCGTTCCCATCAGAAACTCGACCGGGGCAGGCACGGCGACCAGCACCTGGCCATTGGCGGTCACCGACCAGCGCCGCGGTGGGATCGCCGTTGCCGCGGCGAGCGTCGCATCAGCGGCGGCGATTTTCTCTTTCTGGTTCCACCTCTTCAGCGTCCATTCCGCAGCCGAGTGAATCCCCGGGTCGGGATCGCTGGCATACAGGGCGAGAACCTGCTCGATGACGGCATCACGATCGGCCGGGAGGAGCTTGTCGATGGTCGACTTGCCCAGTGCCAATAGCAGGGATCGTCGCGCTGACGTCACTGGCTCGCTGGAAAGCCTTCGGGCGAGGACCAGAGGATCAGTTCCCATGGGCCCCAGCAGTTGGGTCAGCCAGGTGCGCAGGCCCGGCGCGAAGCCCGCTTTCGCAATGGAATTTCCTTGGAGCAGCAGCCAAACGACATCGGGTTTGCCGAGACGAAGCAGCGCCACGGCCGCCGACGACTGCCGGCGGGCGAACTCATCGCGTTGCTGCTCGCTGACCCGCGGGCGATGCCAGACCGATGCCGCTCCGGGAATCGACGTTCCCGCCGGGAGGCAGGCATCAATCGAGACCGGCCGGAAACCGAGGCTGACCAGTTCGCGACAGCGTTTCAGATGCTCCACAGGATCCAGATCCGGCAGCAGCCGCGATTCGATGAAGCCGTCAGTCAGGTATGTCACGCTGACGCCCTTGTCGAGCCCCGCCAGAATTTCGACCAGGCGCGGATCATTGCGGAGCGGTACAAACACCCAGTGCCGCAGCAGTTCGCCTCGAAAGTCGGTGGTGCTGGGTCCCCAGGCAACCCGGATTCGCCGCTGCAGCAGCTCGAATGCGCGATCTGCAAATTGCTTTGCCCGGCTGGAATCCCTTTCGGTCAAGAGGTGCGACGCGATCGAATAGCCGGCCGCCGCTCCCCAGTAGAGCCGGGCGTCGCTTTCCGGCAGATCGGCGATCGCCTCCTCCAGACGACGCTGGGCCCGCATCTCCTCACCGAGAATCACGTCCACCAGAAATTCATTCCTCAGGTTACTGTACGGATCTTCCCCCGTTTGGAGCAGCTTGACCAGTTCGCCGCGCGCCAGTCCCGCTTCTCCTCGACGGGCGAACCGGATCGCCGCGACGTTGTCGAGCTCGGCGTCGATCTGCAGTTTGACCATACGTGGGTCGTCGACAATCGGCGCGAAGTAGACATCGGTCAAGTACGACCAGATGGGATTGGGTTCACCCAGCCTGATCGCCTCACCTAAATGCTCGACGGCGAGATCCGTATATCGGGCAGACCGCGGTGGATCGGTTTCGCGGGCGATTCCGGCTGCGAACGCATAAAACTGGGCTATCCCGCGTCGAGCCCAGCCGGCCATGGCCCACTCCATGCCGAACTTCTCGAATATTTCCGGCTGATCGCGCAAATCGCCTGCGAACAGCTCCAGCATCAATTCGCGGAACTTGTTGCCAAACCCGTCCTCGGGCTGCAAGGCGATCGCCTCCGCGAGCCACCTGGCCGCGTTCTCTTTTTGTCCGAGGCGGGCCGCGGCATAGGCGCGAGATTCGTGACTCGTTCTCAATGCCCAGGAATTCGTCGGTTTTCCGTCGTTGTGATCGATGGCGTGAGAAAAATCGCTGATCGCCTGCTGGTCATGTCCAATGAGGAATCGGCGCTGACCGGCGTAAAACCAGTTCATCAGGTTTTCCGGATTGGTTCGATTGATCTTTTCGTTGTAGGCGATGTCCGACAGATGCCACGCGAGCCGCGCGTCGGCGCGCGTTCGATTGGGGGCCGCCGCCAGATCGACCGCTGCCGCCGTGACCGGCGCGCACGGCATGATTGCCGAGCGGTTCGCCTTCTGCCAGACGCTGCCACTGGCGGAATTTCCAGTCGTCGCGGACGGGCTCCAGGCCGCCGGCTTCCGCCCAACGAGGTTTCGACCCTATCT
>DASYAR010000557.1:0-5951 GCA_036501235.1 Planctomycetaceae bacterium | reverse complement strand
GTATATTTACATAATGCACCAAGGCATGTGGGAGACGAGTCATGGATTCGCGGTTGTTGTCGGGGACGGTCGATACGCTGCTTCTGGAAGTCATCTCGCACGGACCGACGTATGGCTACCAGATCGCCCAGACCGTCCTCGATCGGTCGCGCGGGTACTTCGAAATCACGGAAGGCAGCCTGTATCCCGCGCTGCATCGCCTGGAACGCCAGAAGTTTCTCGAAGCCTTCTGGAAGGAGGCCGACGGGCGCGAGCGCAAATATTACAAGCTGACTCCGGCCGGCCGCGCCGCGCTGGCCGCAAAAAAGAAGGAATGGGAGAAGTTCGTCGGCGGAGTTCAGGGTGTGCTGGGGGGCGCCCATGGAATGGCTTGAAGAACTGGCGGGCCGGTTGCCTGCGCTGCGCGACGACGAGCCCCCCGAGATTCGACGCAAAATCATCGCCGAGCTGCGCGACCATCTGCAATCGGCGTTTGAGCGGGAATTGCTGCGGACGGGAAACCACGACCAGGCGCGGGACAACGTCCTCGTGCAGTTCGGCGATCCGGCGCGGCTGGCGCGCAAGCTGTGGTACGACGCAATGTGGGAGAAAATCATGTCGCGACGCCTGATGTGGATCGCCCTGTGCGCCGTGGTGCTGCTGAGCCTGGGCTCACTGGGCCTGGCGTCGTTTCTGGTCGTCCAGTCGCGAACGGCGACGCAGGCCCTGCTCGAGCAGAGCCGCGCCGCCTCAGAGGCCTTGCTGGCTGAAAGCCGGTCTGCCAACCAGATGCTGGTGTCGGAAAACCGGAAGGCCAACGAGGCGCTGCTGGCGAAGATGACGGCCCTCGGAGGGACGGGCGCGAACGCTGCGAAATCGCTGGAGTGGAATCCGCTCCGGGTCCGACTGGTCTATGAAAAAACGGGCGGCGAGCCGGTCTCCGGTTTCGCGGTGACCGCAGAAGGGAACCTCCTCGACACGGGCAAGAAAATGAGTTTGGAGCGTACCTCCGGCGCAGATGGCATTGCGGACTTTGGCCTTGTCCGGCCGGGTGAACATTCCATCAACATTGTCGCGCCGTGGGGTGAGGGGCTGCGGAACTATTCCATGACGATTCTTCCGGGAGAAGACCGGACGGCGGAGATCGTCTGCCCTCGTGAGGTGGAAGAAGCCGACGTGTCGATCACGGTCGACTGGCCGGAAGAACTGGCGAACAAAGGCCTGTGGCTCATCTGCGATTTCGCCAGAAACTCAAAAAACATTGACGGCCATTGGTGGCTGCCGAAGGATTACATCGACTACGTCGCCATCGACAGCCTCGGGAAGTTGATCCATTTCAATCATCGATTGTTCCCGTATCGTCTGGAGGATCCGAGTCGGTTTTTCAATTCGACCCAATCCGAACCGACGGCCGACAAATTTGGAATCTATCGGGTTGAGACGTCGCAGCGGCGAACGCAGCGGGCCAGGACCGTGGCGACACCGCCGTGCGTTTGGATGCCCGCCGTCGCGCCCGTCTCGCGATTGCGATGGCCTGTCGGGACCTGCCTCACGAAAATGTATTGCGCCGCGCGGCAGTCGGAAAACGATGAGCAGGGAATGCCCGCCGATATGCTGCACCCGACTTTGGTCGTGGGCATTCGAATTGCCAGCAATCCAAGGACGCCAGGCCGCAATGATGAGAACATGGCAACCGCGCGCTTTGCGAATCGTGACCAGGGTTATGAGCTCCAGACGTTTCACCCCGATCCAAAAATTGAGCCGGCCCAATTTGAAGTGGTGGCGGGCAAACCGAACGACTGGCGGATCTCGCTCCCTCAGCCTGTTGTCGATTTGATGCTGGGAAAACCTGTCGACGGCCTGACCCTTGAAGACCGCCGCTGATTTCTCGCGGCACGTTCGGCGTCTTTTGAAATCGTTCACGAATTGACCGGGGCGCGATCGAAACTTGGCGGGCGAGCCCGCCGGCTAAACGGCGTGTGGCCATTGCGCCAATGACGCGCGACGACAATTTCCGCAATTTTGGCTTGACACGTCGCACGCGACTTGTATTATTGAGTTAATACAAGTGACACACGTCGTCGATTTCTCTCTGCAGCGGGCGACTCTCGTGCAAATTCACATCTCGGCCGGCGACGGCGTCCCGATCTACGTGCAGATCGTCAACCAGGTCAAATACCTGGTCGCCTCGGGACGGCTCAAGGCGGGGGACGAGCTCCCTCCCATTCGCGTGCTGGCCGAGCGGCTCATCATCAATCCCAACACCGTGGCCCGCGCCTACCGCGAGCTCGAAACGGCGGGACTCGTCGAGAAACGCCGCACCGCCGGCACATACGTCTCCGACCAGGGTTCGCCCCTGGCTCGCCGTGAACGGGTGAAGATTCTTTCGGAACGAATCGACGCGCTGTTGGCCGAAGCCCGCCAAATGAATATCTCGCAGGCCGATCTGTTGAAGCTCATCGAACAACGTCACGCCTCCATCGAGCCCTCCGGCAACGAGGAATGAACCATGCCAGAACCCTTTCCCTCTTCCACTCCCCCGATCGTCGAAATTCGCCGCGTCACCCGGCGGTTCGGCGCCAAGACGGCCCTCGACGACGTCAGCCTCACGGTGCCGCGCGGCGGCGTGTTCGGGTTGATCGGCGGCAACGGCGCCGGCAAGACGACGCTCATCAAACACATCCTGGGAATGCTCAAGGCCCAGTCCGGATCGGTGAGCGTGTATGGTCTCGATCCGGTGCAAAATCCGGTCGGCACATTGGGACGAATCGGTTATCTCTCGGAAGATCGCGATCTCCCGAACTGGATGCGGGTGGGCGAGCTGATGCGCTACACACAGGCCTTCTTTCCGACCTGGGACGAAAAATACGCAGAGGAGCTGCGTGAGGCATTCGATCTCAATCCATTGGCCAAAGTCAAAACATTGTCTCGCGGCCAACGGGCGCGAGCCGGGCTGCTGGTGGCGCTGGCGCATCGTCCCGAGCTGCTCGTGCTGGACGAGCCGTCGTCGGGGCTGGATCCCGTCGTGCGTCGCGACATCCTGGGGGCGATCATCCGCACGATCGCCGACGAAGGGCGGACTGTCTTGTTTTCTTCGCATCTGCTCGACGAGGTGGAGCGGGTCGCCGATCGGATCGCGATCATTCATCAGGGCCGGGTGCTGCTCACCGCGCCGATGGACGAAGTCAAAGACACGCACCGCCGGGTGACGCTGCGCTTCGGCCAGGTCCTGGAGCGCGCTCCGTCGCTGGTGGGTGCGCTGTCGGCGGCCGGCCAGGGCGCCGAATGGACCTACGTCTGCTCGGGAGAAAGCCAACAGTTGCAGCGCGCGGCCGAGGCGATTGGCGCCACGGTCGTGGGGAACGACGCCTTGTCGCTCGATGAGATCTTCGTATCGCGGATTCAGGGATAAACCAGGCGTCGGTTGACGGCATTCGAAATCAGGAATTCCATCATGCGATCTGTACCGCTGGCGATGACGTGGGAGCTGTTCTCGAACGGCCGCTGGGGGCTGCTGGCCGCCATTCTTGGCGCGCATGCCATGCCGGGGCTGCTGCTGACCGCGCTGCGGTTCGAGGGCGTCGATTCGGGCGACGAAAGCATGGTCATCATTCATGTCGTGATCATGCTGATCAATGCCCTTTGTCTGGCAGCCGCGATCATGACGGCGCAAGGAAATCCATCGCGCCTGTACGCGTTTCCCGTGTCGACGGCGACGCTGGTCGCCTGGCAGATGCTGCCGGCTATGGCCACTTTATTTGCCGAATCGGCTTTGAGCACGATGGCTCTCAATGCCGTCTATAAGCTCGACTGGCCTGTCTGGGGACCGGCGCTGTTCGTGACATGCGCGCTGGCAGCCGTGCAGGGAGTGCTGTGGCTCACCGAAAAATCGGCCTGGTTGCTGCTGGGGATGACCGCCGTGGGGGGCCTCCTGGGGACCTGGATCATGTCGCGGTACGGGCTGGTGCTCACGCGGCCGCCCCATCTCTGGCGCGAAGTGACCCCGGCGGAAATATTGGCGATGCTGAGCGTCGCGATCGTCTCGTACGGCCTCGCCGTCGTGGGAGTCGGCCGCGACCGGTGCGGCGAGGCGCTGCGCAGCGAAGCTCTGAAGGCCTGGTTCGAACGATTGCTGGATCCCGCGCCGGCCTTCGGCCAGCCGTTTCGCACGCCGCTGGCCGCACAGTTCTGGTGTGAATGGCGGCAGAAAGGGGCGCTGCCGTGGATGTTCGCATTCGTGCTGTTCGTGGGATTTTGCGGCTGGGTGCTGTTCAACCGTGATCCGCGCCTGTTGCACGAAGGCTGCCTGACGGCCGGCTATTTTCTGCCGATCGTCGGCTTCGTCATGGGCCTGGTCATCGGAACGACCGGGCCTGCCGATGGAAAATTCGAGATGAGCCAGTTCCTGGCGACGCGCCCGATCACGATCTCGGATCTGTCGCGCATGATTCTGAAAACGGCTGTTTTGAATGTCCTCGGCGGCTGGCTGGTGTGGTCCGCGGCGGCGCTGGTCGTGTCGCTGGCGCTCTGGACCGTCAATGCGCTCCCTCATCCGCTGCTTCCCGCCGAGATGCATTGGTGGCACTTTCCGGCCACACTCGTCGGCACCTGGCTGACCACGGCGCTGATGACCTGCCTGATTCTGTGCGGCCATCAGCGTTTTCTGGGATCGTTCTTCTTCGGCACCTTCGGGCTGATAATTCTGGGGACGCTGTTCGGAAAGTGGGGGTTGTCAGAAGCTGACCGAGTGCGATTTCATCAGGCAGTACTCATGGCGAGCGCTCTGGTTTACGTGCTGGCAACGGCCTGGGCGTTCATCAAGGCGCGGCGGCGCGCGATGATCCAATCGCAAACGGTGGCGATCTCCGCCGCCGCGTGGGTCATTGCCGTGGGGTTTGTCTCCCTGAATCCGACCTGGCGCCACGCGACAACGATTCCCGTTCAGATCCAGTTGGCCGGGCTGGCGGCACTGGCCCTCGCTCCGCTGGCCGTTATGCCGCTGGCTCTGGCATGGAACCGGCATCGTTGAAGCAGCCGATTCGATTGTGGTCGAATGGAATCGAGCTCTTATGCTACGGCCTGCCGGGAGTTTGCTGCAGACAGCTTACTCACGGCTCCCCAGGCAATACAAAGTCTCCTGACGCCGTCCGTCTTGCGTTGCGGCGACGCGCAAATAAATCCGGCTGCCGCAAATCGTGGGAGTCGCATACACCTCGTCGCCAAGCTGGTTCTCGGCGAGC
Source organism: Planctomycetaceae bacterium (assembly GCA_036501235.1). Taxonomy (GTDB): domain Bacteria; phylum Planctomycetota; class Planctomycetia; order Planctomycetales; family Planctomycetaceae; genus JACQFH01. Next base: position 732 of record DASYAR010000557.1, on the reverse strand, counting down.
AATTCAAACGCCGCCGGATTGATTTTGAAGATAAAAGTCTTCCCCTCTTCATTGGCGGCGAAGATCTTGTCCCCCACCATCACTGGCGAAGCCGTGAACGTCCCGCCGAGCCGCGATTTCCAGACCTCTTTCCCCGTATCGCTTTTCCAGCACATGGCGACGCCGGCGTCAGTCACGGCGTACAGGTATCCGTCACGCGCCAGCAGCGACGGCACATAGACCCGCACGCTGTTTTCCCAGACGATTTTGCCCGAACCATCGGCCAGCATCGCCGACATGTGATTCTTCGGATAACCGCCGCTCGTCACGATGATATTTCCGTCGGTGACGGTCGACGTGACGCATTCGGTGGTGGCGCCAGCGGCCTCCCACAGTTTCTTTCCGGTGAGCGGATCGAAACTCGACACCAGGTCGCATCCGGTGAAAATGAGCTGTTCCTGTCCATCCGCATTCAGTATCACCGGCGATGTGTAGTTCGGCAGCTTTGGACGTTCGTGCCGCCACACTGTCTCGCCTGTCGCCCGATTGAGGGCCACGATGGCGCCGCCCCCTTTGTTGTCGGCTGAAAAAATCACGAGCGATTTGTAGATCGCGGGCGAGGCCCCGAACCCCTGGTGCGACACGAAGTCGCTGATTTTCTTTTGCCAGATCTGCGTGCCGTCGCGTTTCAGGGCCGTGGCGTAAATGGCTCCGTCGTGCAGAAAATTGACGAACAGCCTCTGGCCGTCGCAG
>DASYAR010000556.1:0-5114 GCA_036501235.1 Planctomycetaceae bacterium | reverse complement strand
CGCTGCGTTCCATTTATTCTTGACCCTGAAACCGCAGGGAGGGCACCGCCCGATAGGGTGGTCCCTGCGGCTCGCTGCGGTCACGCCTCCTGCGATTCCTCACTCCTCACTCCTCATCCCATTCCTACTGCAACGTCTTGCGATACTTCACGAATTTGCTGTAATCGTAAATACCCGTACCCGGGACTGGTTTGTTGTTGACGTCGAGTTGCAGCGGAATCCAGGCGTCTTCCAGCACGGAGCGATCGACGATAAAGAACCCGCGGTGCCGCGTCTGGTCGGTCATTTCCGCCCCGATCTGCAGCACGGCCGATTGCGTCGGGGTCGTACCGGTCATCTGCGCCGGCACCGCTTCATACGCTTCGAAGAAGCCGACCGTCAGCCACACCAGAAACACGTTGCTGCGCGGCGTGGTGTTCCCCGAGATTTTCGACAACAGCCGCTGCCGGGTGTAGTAATCGATCGTGTTGCTCGGCGATTGGCTCTGCGACGCCAGGTCGGACTGGGTGCGGGCCTCGAACAGGCCGCGCTTGTCGAGCGTACTCGCCGTATTGCCCGTCAAATCATAGGGCAGCGTCCGCAGCAAGGTGTCGTCGGTGCTGCTGCGATTGTAAACCTGGTCGTTGACCGGCGCCGCATCGAAATGGCTGAGCGACCGGAACGGCCGCGACGACGGTGTGCCGGGGAGATACAGCTTGACCTGATTGGTTCCGGTCAGATTGTTGATCGAATTGAAAATCGAACTGGCCGTCGGATCGTATCCGTCCCGCGCATAGAGCGTCTGGAACCACCAGTTGCGGGGAGACGCCGATTCAAGGTTATCGCTGGCGGAGATGGTGTCCTGGTAATAACCGTCCAGAAAGTTGTATCCGGAGGACGTGTATTTCGCGACGCCGAACGTCGTGGAATCGTCGAGCAGGGCGAACAGGTTCTCGCCGAAGCGCCAGGTATTGGGATTCATCTTCCCCTGCGTCCTTTGCAGGGCTTGCGGGAAGAGCCAGGGGTACTGCGTGAGCAACGTCGTTTCGACCTGCTGGTTCTCGCGCGGCGGAACTTCGAGCAGCTCCAGGACGCGATACCAGCGATTGTCGAATTTCGGGTTGTAATTCGCCGGCAACGACGTTTGGGCGGCGCCGATGTTCGCCGGGTATTGTGGGCGCAAAATCTTGGCCTGCGCCACCAGGGGCATGTACAAATTGCCCGTCGTCGCCGGCAGCGGCGTCTCGCTCGTCAAGGTATTGAGCGATGATTTATCCGGCGAGGCAAGATACTGAGTGACGCTCGAAGGCCCATACAGCGGAATGCTGAGTAGGTCCGCCACGGACGCGAAATCGCGGTCGAAATGAGGCTGCCAGAGGGTGAACCTGGTCGACAGCGTGTTATACGTGTAATAGTTCGTCTGACCGATGGTGTTGTACTGGGCATTGGCCACGCCGACGCCGCCCAGGTTATAACCATTCTGGTCGAACTGTACGCGACTCGAGCCGGAGAACGTGAAGGTCACGGATGCCGTCGGCTGCGTTCCCGTCGCGACTGGCACGGTCGGCGGGAATGGCGCCAGGACGGGGGGATTCGTAGTATTCGACGCGCTGCCGGGAGTCGCCCCCTCGTATCCATCCAGAGGCTGCCGCCGCTCACGACTCTGCAAGCGGATCAGTTTGGCTTGAATGTCGGCTGCCACGTTGGCGGCGCCGCCCAATTGCGTATCATTTGGCGCAAGAACATTAAAGAACACTCCCGACGTATTGACCTGCGGCGTCTGAGGGCTTTGATTCCAGTAAGTGATCCGGTCGACTTCGATCCATGGGTTGTCTGTATCGTTCAGGCTTCCCGAGAGCGTCGGACCAATGGTGGGAGCCGGACGGTCGAGGTTCAGCCGGCGGCGGAGAATGAATGTCGACTGATAGAAAATTCCATTTTGAAACGCCCCGCCGGATACCACGCCGGTCGTGGGAGCAGTCCCCGCCGTCGAGTTAGGCGACGTCAGCGTCATATCCAGGAAGCCCCCCTGGGCGTTAATCGGGTTGTAATTGCCGTCCGTGAGACTGTATGAGTTCGCCGTGCTGAAGCTGGCGACCAGGTCGAGATTGAGAGCGGGAAAGCCCGGGGTCGCGGCGTTGGTGTAATTATAGCCCGGCACGATCTGCGACTGCGCCGGAACCTTGAAGGCCGGGTCGGGGTTCGTCGAGACCGTGGTGCTCCAGATCGGGTCGACCACGAACCGGCTGACCGGGCTCGCAAAGCCGCTCGTTCCGGCGTCGGTGGCGTCGTAGTTGTAAGAGCCGATCGTGTACGGCTGGCCGGCACTGGCCACCGAGTTGGGCTGCGTCAGCGTCAGCAGCGTCCAGGCGTTCGACGTAGGTGGATTCAGAGGCGCGTTGCCCTGATTCGCCGGATTCAGCACCATGATCTGCCAATTCGAATTCGAAAGGGGCAGATCATATGGGCCGACATTCGACAATTCGAGGTAGGTGAACGTGCGGTCGCGCAGCGCATCGTTCCACGCCGTGGCCGGGTGATCGGTGCCCGTATTATCTTTGCCGGCCCCCATGCTGGTGTCTTTTTGCACGTAGGGGGCGACGACGACGAGCGCCTCGTTGAACGCCAGTTGCTGCCCTTCGACTCCAAAGACGACGCCGCGGTCGGTCGTCGTGCGCCCGGCGGCGGTGGCATTGGGAAACGCGGCCACCTGTTCCGACGGGTTGCCGTACGGATTGTCGTCGAGGTTCCAGCCGTCCTGCAAATCCATGTCGAATTCGAACATCGTGATCACGTTGTCGCGGTCGAGCGAATCGACGATGTTGACGGCGAACTGCGCCATCTCGTAGAGCTGCCAGTCCTGGTACAGGGGACGGATGGGGTTGCCGGTCGTGGCGGGCTGATTGGGCACCGCCGAGCAGTCGACGAAAGTGTCAAGTTGCTTGTCCCCCAGCGGAGGCCACGGGGTGGTGGTGCGATTCGCCATCGTGATGCCGTTATTCGGCAGGTCTTCCCCCGTATCCAGGCTGCCATTGAGGTTCAGGTCTTCAGTTTCATAACCGCTGCCGAACATGTACAGCATGACGTAAATGTCGCGGGCCATCTGCTGCCGGTCGCGGCGGGCCCAGTATTCCTGCAGGTCGGGCCGCGTCGCGAAGCTCACCGAATCGGTGACGAACGAACCGGTCGGCGAAACGCCGATTGCCACGGTGGGAGTCGCCAGATTGTTCCACTGGGCGGTCGTGGGATGCGGAGTCAGGTCGCGATAACTAAGCGGATTCTGCTGATTCTGCTGGAGCGAGCTGCCGAACGCGACTGCCGGATTCGCCGTCGTCAGAAATCTATTGATATTCAGCCGCAATTGCTGCTGCCACGGCGTGGCAGGAGACAGGCTCGACCGATACTGGTAGGGGGCAGGCGTGTACTTGTTGCCGGTGCTGCCGTTGACGAACGTCACCGGGTCGTTGAGCTTGGCGCCGATCAGCGCGGCCAGCTCCATGCGGAACGGCTCGGCCGAGGCCTTATTCAATGGATTGCTGCCGTTGGGGGTGTCGACCTGCGCCGGGACGAGATCATCCATGCCGGCCGTGTTCGTCAACGAGGTCGAGAGCACCATCGGCGGAAATTGCAGGAACGGCCCGATCGGCACATTCGAAGAATTCACGGGGCTCGTGCCGTCCCAGTTGCCGCTGGCATATTCCCAATAGCGATTGCCGGGCTGTTGAATGCCCGACACATAGGTGATCGAATTGTTGAATTGGACATTGTTCGGCAATGTGGCGCTGGTCACGAGGGGAGAAATAGGAGAAATGGCAGCAAAAAAACCATGCTGGCGGCGATCGGAGCTGGTGGTCGTGAAGCGCCGGCGGATAAACTGCGCCCGCAGGTTCTGGTCGAGATTGAACAGCATGAGCTGCCTGAGCCGCGACTGGCCGATCGCCGCCTGGTAGTCTCCCTGCACGACCTGCAGCGCGGCAGTTTCGTCGGGGGGAAAGATCTGATCGTTGATGGTCGCATAGCCGGCGTCGGAAACCCGCTCATCCGCCTCGTCGATCACCCCTGCCGTATTGGGATTGATCGACAGCAGCCCGAATTCTGAAAATGGGAATGTCGCGGAAGAGGGAAAGGCCGTCTGATAGGGGATATATGCCGCAACCGACGGCGAGGATGGAGCCGTCGCGTAATAAGAACCCTGGAAGCCATTGTAGCGCAGGTAGGTGGCCGGAAAGTTCGTGTTGGGCTGAACAAGGGCGGCGATCTGGCCGTAGGTGCCCCCCGTCGTCCATTGGCCGGCGCCGGTGAAATCGAAGGGCTGGCTGTAAGGCAATACCGTGAGCGGCGAGCTGAAGGGTGCCGCAATCGCATACTGTGGATACAACAGGGGGGTCGATGCCAGCGGCGACAGCAGCGGCAACGGCAATTGATACAGCGCCGGATCGCCGCCGATCACGTTGCCATTGAATGTATAAGCCGCATCCCCGAGTCCGAACATCAAGTTGCCGTTGTCATCGAATTGGGGAACTCCGGGCTGGGGGAACAAAGACAAACTGCCATTGGGAGGCGGAGAATTTCCATAGACGCCCGTCGACAATCCGTTCAACAGATAGCTGACGTCACCCCACAAACCGGGAGTGATGTTGTTGATGGCGAATTGTTCGCGGCCGGAACCGTTGAGCGTCACGTTGAAATTCGGCCGGCCCCAGAACATGAACAGCATGTCCATGTTGGCGGCTTCGACCCGGTCGATGTCATAGCCGGTCGAGAGGCTCGAATTCTGGTTCGACAGGCCGAACACGCCGCGGTTCGTCTGGAACACGCTGTTGGGCCCGCCGGTGATATATTGAGGCGAACTCGAGAGATTCGTGAGCGACGGATCTTCGTTGGCGGCGGCGAGGTAGAAGTTGCTGTTGCGCGGGTCGGCGATCAGCGCCCAGAAGGGATTGATCTCGGACCGCGACGAGCCCAGGTTGGAGTGCGAAATCGAAGCATTGGCAGTCCACGTGGCCGGAGGGGGGCTCAGCGTGTTCTGGGAATTCGGCTGCGGAGCGTAACCATACAGCGGCCGCGACAGCGACCCCAACCATGACGCATTTCCCGCCGTATTCAGGTTGATGAGACTGTCTGCGTCTTGCACC
>DASYAR010000555.1:0-2477 GCA_036501235.1 Planctomycetaceae bacterium | reverse complement strand
CGCCCCATCGGCGTTTCGCCGGCTCTTGCCAAGCGACCAAACGAAGACTGGTACAGGGGCAACAAATGGCCACCAGCTGACCTTGCTGTGCCTTTCGTCAATGACTTGACGGCAGCCAGTTTCCCGTACTGGGCGTGGAGTGCGTATCATTTTTCATTCGTTGGCCTCACTGAGTTCGTTCAACAGCCTGGCTGGAACACCATTCCGGTTCTGGCGAATGCTCCTATTCCCGCTGGTCAGTCACTGAAAGACGAGCTGACTGAACTGCAGGAGTTGATGGACTATCGGCCCGGCGTCATGGCCGAAGCGTTGGCGCAGATCAGCAACCTCGCGGTGTACTGGTCCGGCCTGTTCATGTTCAACAAGGCTTCACATCCTGCGACCTGGCGACTGGCTCAGGTTGCCCTCCGTGTCGCCCAGTTTCAGGCGATGTACTACAAGTTCAATCCAGGCCCCGCACCGCTCAAGCCCCGGCCACGTCCGTCCCAACTTTCGCCTTCGCTGATGCCGCCGATCGACGTGCCGGGCCACGCGTCATACCCGAGCGGACATGCGACGGAGTCGTATTTGCTGGCAGGCGTGCTAGCTGAAGTCATGCCACAAGAGGCCTCTACGGAAACGACGGCCGGCGATTCCGATAGTACGCCCCTCCGACGACTTGCTGAAAGAGTGGCGCGCAACAGGGAAGTACTCGGCCTGCATTATCCCTCTGACAGCAAGGCAGGAAAATACATCGCCGATCATTCCCTGCCGTTACTGCTGAACTGCCCCTCCGTTCAATACCTCAACCCGATCGCAAGGCAGGAATGGCCCTGATTTTCCGCCACGTCGAAGCGCCAGCAGCAGCCGAGCTACCGGCTGTTCCGATCGGTGAACAGGAGACGCTGAGATGACGATTCGACAGCTCATTGTGGTTAGCGCGGACGACTTCCACTTCCTCCCAAGGCGGCACAAGACGAACGACGCGATAGAAGGCAAGCAATTCCTTGTTCTGGCTGAAAAGAAGTTGCGAGAGTTGCTGGGCAACTTCGCAGAACCGTTCGAAAGTCTGGAAATTCCGTCACTACATTGGGACATTCAACTCACGCATAAGATGCCGAAAGACCTGCCCTCGCTGGACCGGCTGGTTTTCTCGATTGGATTTATGAATCGCGACATAGCAGCGCATTTTCGTAAGGCCGCCGAGGACGCGATGAGCAACTCGGCCGACACAAAACATATTTACGGTGTGGGTGCCGACATTTCTCTTTCAGAGTCGGAATATTTTTGTCCGGCAAATATCGATCAACTCCTGTTCGGCAACCGAGATAACGCCGCTGCGTTGACGCGGTCCGCCGTCCTGCAACAGCAGAGCCTAACAGGAAGCGGCGTTAATGTGGTCGTGATCGACGATGGTTTCGACCGCAGGCAGGTTCGCCACTTCGGCGGGGGTCTCGTCAACGGCGGTCTAGGCGTGCAAGCGGGTAGCACGAGGCGGGGCCATGGCATGATGATTGTCCGAAACATCATGGACGCGGCGCCCGATGCGACGTTTTATGACGTTCCCCTCATCCCCTTGAAAATCAGCAATGTCACAAGCTTCCTCGGCCACGCATTAAGCGCCTTCATTCAACTTGAGCTCCTTATTGGCTTTCTGAGAGTATTGAATATCGCTCCGTGGAATGGATCATGGATTATTGTAAATGCCTGGTCGATCTTCGACCGCACCACTGAACAACCGCTCGGGGACTACACGGAGAACCCGAACCATCCGCTCAACATCACCGTCGGCGACATGGTGAACGACGGACTCGACTTCGTCTTTGCCGCGGGTAATTGCGGGCAGTTCTGTCCCGACCGGCGGTGTGGCGACAGCGATATCGGACCCGGCCACAGCATCTACGGCGCCAATTCCCACCCGAGGGTGATAACGACGGGGGCCGTGAGGACAGATACGCGGTGGATCGGCAGCTCGTCGCAGGGGCCTGGACAACCGCTACTAAGCCTGTCGAAGCCTGACCTGTGCGCTCCCAGTTACTTCCGTGAAGTAGGTGATGCATTCGTTGGAAATTTGAGCGAACCCTACGTCGGCGATACCGGCTCGCCCTACATCGCAAGCACCGGCACATCCGCCGCCTGCGGGTTGACCGCCGGCATCGTCGCAGCAATCCGGAGCAGGTGGACCCAGACCGCCATTACTCCCGACAGGCTGAGGACGGTGCTCAATCAGACGGCTCGCAAGACGGAAGGGCCGAATTGGAACGAACGTCTGGGCAACGGGATTATCGACGTCGAAGCGGCTCTCTCGGCCCTGCCATGACGAACGACGGGCGGCAACGCGGGTCCCAATTGAAGAAGAGACTCGTGTCGAGCATCGATGCAAGAGAAAGCCACTGACAAAGTCGCGCACTGAGAATTGACCGACGTTGAACGTGCAAAGTGCGCGGAATTCCCTCTCTCAGTGTCCAACTCCCACGACATCGGCCGCCAACCTTCGG
>DASYAR010000554.1:0-2694 GCA_036501235.1 Planctomycetaceae bacterium | reverse complement strand
CTCGGAGATGCTCGAGTGCAACGTCGGTAATGCGGCCATCGGCAATGTCGAGCGTGGTCAGCTTTGTCATTCTGGCCAAGTGTGAAACACTCATTTCCGTGAGCGTCATTTCCCGCAGCTTCAGGTTTTCGAGATCGACGGAATCCGCAAGCATTCCGAGGCCCACATCGGTCAAGACGAATTCAAAACTCTCCAGCATATCGGAATTGAAGGCGGGAATGGCGAGCAATCGAGAAAGCCCGGTATCAGTCATTCGCATTGGCGGAAGGAGAAGCTCTCGAAGCTGCATCATCTGTTCTAATTGAACCAATCCCGCCTCGGTGATTTGCGTGTCCGTTAGATCTAGCGACTTCAAACGGGGCAACTGGATCAGGTGGATCAATCCGGCGTCAGTAATCCGCGTGCCTTTCAGGTCCAGTCGCCGCAGTCCGGTCTTGTTCGTCAACAGAGCCACGCCGTGGTCAGTGATGTTCAATTTGAAGGAATCGAGAAGCTCAAAGTCCACCAGAGGCAATGCGGCCAGATCGGCCAGTCCTACATCGGTCAGCTTGATTCTGGGCAGCTCGAGTTCCCGGAGCCTGACCATATCACGCAGGTGTAGGAGTGCATGCTCGGTGATGCGCGTCGCACGGAGATCCAGCGATTGTAATTTCGTCAGCCGGCGCAAACGGACCAGATCGGAATCCGTAAGCCACGTCCCGAACAATTCGAGCGTTCCTGATTCGGTCAACCCGCCAATCAAGCGCAGGTCGGCGTCAGAGATCTTCTGAGAACTGAAGGAGACGATTACGACGTCATTGAAAGGATCAATCTAATCCGCATGTCGGTTCCCAAGGAGCGCGGGAAACCACGCAGGGCCGCGATATGCGGTTTCGAAATAGACACTGCGCTTCGCGAGAGCACGTTTCTCTGCCGTGCGGCGGTATGCCCACAGACCAATCCAGCCCGCGCTGCCGAGGCCAATCAAGGCCAGGATCGCCGCGAACATTCGCAGCGAAACCGGAATCCGTCGCCTGGGACGGGGTACCTTGCCTGCCGTAGAATCGCTGCTCGTGGCTGCCGGAGTGGACATGCACTCAGTCTACCGCAGTTCCCTCTACGATCAACGCATGATCCACGAATGACAACTTTGACCTCACGGCATCAATACGTCCCGCAATGCCCATTGAAACCATTTCGAAACTGATACTGCTTCCGATCCTGGAAGCGATAGTCGATCGGTAGCCACAGCGCCGTACGCCGTTCGGATCGGCGCCAGGGCCGCGGCCACTGCGTCCGCCTTTACCGGCCGGTTTTGCCCGTCCACGAATGCTGTCAGTTGCAGCGGGACCGGGGCCAGGGCCGCGGCAACATCGCACAGATCACCGGCGGTCAAGACACCGGGGATGATACAGTCGTGCGGCGCATAGACGAACGGGCTTTCCAGCAACGACTGAAAGGCGATCAGGCCTCCGCTGGCTGAAACGGCACGGATGTCGTCTTCGAAGAGTGCCGTGAGCAACACCAGCAGTTCGCCAAGCGGCTCGGAAAGCAGCGGCGCGTTGCCGGCATCCAGCGGCGCCGCCAAGTTCTTGTCGTGCGGATTCGTCGTCGCGAACGAGCCTCCCCACAGGGCCACCCCGCGGGGCTCGAGGTCAGCGCGAGCTCGCAGATATCGCACGACCGACCGCAGGTCGCGGACTCGCGCGCCGACCGCGGTTTGTCCCAGCATCAATTCCGCGGAAGACAGACTCGTCGCCGAACTGCCGCGCCCTCGACCGTCGTCCGGCTTCGATTCTCCGGTTCCGCGCACGTCCGGCAGGCACACGGCAATGCCGGCCGCCAGCAACTCGACGATCGGCTCCAGACGGTCATCGAGAAATGCCTGTTTGCCGGCTTGAGAGACGGCGATCACGACCGGTCGCATTGTCTCTCTGTTCGGCGTTAAGAGAACCAGAGGAATGACAATTCCCGGCTCGACTTCCAGACCCAGCCGTTCGAACGACACTTCCACAGCAGTTCTCTTTGGCGCCGGCACGTCGAGTCGAGGCGATTGGCGACCCGGGAGTGTCAGCTCCCGGATATCCCTCGGAATCGACGTCACCACTGTAGGACTCAGCTTCGGCTCCACGGCTCCCAGGAGAGCTGCCCAGTTGCGACGCAGGTCTTGCCGCCGTTCGGTGGGCGTCATTTTTGCGAGCCGTTCGCGCGCGACCGCCGTTCGTCCAGCCGCGATTTCCCCCGCGATCTGATGCAGCGGCCGCAGTGGCCGGTCGTTCGAGGCGGCCGGCGTCAAGCACGTCAATTCTTCGGCAGTGTGCCGCGGCGGGCCTTCGCGGTTGGGGACCGGAACCTGAAACCAGCGTTCGAACGCCGTATGGATGGCGACGAGGTGTTCGGGACCGATGTTATTGCAATGGGTGTTCCCCGCCCCCGTTCCACGGACGCTCCCGGCACCGTGCGTTGCCGCGAGATGGCCCGGTTCGCCGTACAAACGGAAGATCGTTTCCAATCGCCGCCAGACGGGATCATGTTCACGGTCCCAGGCGAACTCGTGCGCGTAAATCAGTCGCCGCGGCGCTGCTGCCGCGACGATCACCCAGGGGGCAAAGCCGTCCCGCACCGACAGGCGCAGATTCCGCGTCGATTCCCAGCTCCCTCCACCGAAATAATTGAACCTGTTCTCGGCATCGGCGGGGAGCGGGTAGGTCGTCT
>DASYAR010000553.1:0-22229 GCA_036501235.1 Planctomycetaceae bacterium | reverse complement strand
CTCAACGCCTTGCGGCGTCCACGAAAAACTCACCACCGCCTTTCGCGCGGCCGGGGCCGCAGCACTCTGGTGCTCAACGCCTTGCGGCGTCCACGAAAAACTCACACGGTCCACCAAAGTTTGGCCAGGAATGGGGTCCGGGTGCTCAACGCCTTGCGGCGTCCACGAAAAACTCACATCGCCCAGAAAGTCGTCTCCCAGATGATCCTGCGCCGTGCTCAACGCCTTGCGGCGTCCACGAAAAACTCACTCGGATAACGCATCCCAAAATTACCGGAGTGTGAATGTGCTCAACGCCTTGCGGCGTCCACGAAAAACTCACTGCACCCCACCCATCCGAAGGGCACGAAACGACTTACGACTCGCGCTTTCACGACCCATCCACTCCTCGCGTTGAAAGCTTTGCGCTGCGGACGAAGCCTCGCTTTGTCCACCCGTGCGGATTCGACGCATCTCCATGCAGTGCAATGTGTCCCTCCGATTGCTGAAAACATTCATGGATCGTATCGCCTCAAAATCTTCCGCAACTGTCGGTGCCGAATTCGGTTTCGCGCGAATCAGGAATCAACCCCGCCACCACGCTCTGGTCCATGAATGCCGAATCGGCGCAAAAAAAATCAGACGATCCGAAACGTCGGCAACGGCCCTGTCCAGCTCGACTGGTCGCCCGTCGAATGCACCGGTATCTTCCCGGCACAATCGCCGCACAGCGGAATCACGAGCAGATCGTCGACTTCGTCCATGATCTCGTTCAGCTCCCAATGCAGTTTCTCGAGCGAAATCCGGTCGAGCCGGCAGCGGAACACGCTATATTGCACGCGCGTGCCATAACCTTCAAGCTTCTTCGCGACTTTTCGCAGTCGCTTCGGATCGCGCACGTCATAACTGATCAGATGCCAGTGCTTCATCGACATCGTCGCACCCCCACGGAAATCCCCCCGCCGACGGGGAGAAGGATTGCACTTGCTTAACGCAGGCGGAGCCTGGCGAACAGGCCCGGACAACCCGTCCACTCTTTCTCCAGCAGCCGCACTTCCAGTTCCACCATCCTGGAATAACACAGCGACTGTCCGGTGTACGGATGCTTGTACGATTCCTGCAGCCGCTGCTCGAATAACTCCAGCGCTTTCTTGCGCCCTGATTCCGACAGCCACACCTGACCCGGACGAATCTCGAAATCCTCCGCGGCATCCCATTGCCCGCGGTTGACGCTCCCCACGACCGGCATCTCCCACAACGAGGTGCGGAACAGCTCCATCACGTCCAGAACGAGCGGCGGGGCCGCCGTGCGAGGCTGATGAAAGAAGCCGAACGCCGGCTCCAGCCCCACGGCCACCAGGCTGCGGTGCACCAGCGATTGCACCAACGCGTAGCCGAAGCTCAACAGGCAATTGAACCGGTCGCGCGGCGGATGCTTCGTCCGCCCCTGCGGCCGCATGTCCTCCGGGACATTGGAACCGAGCATCTGGTGGAAACTGGCGAAGTACGATTTGGCCGCGATCCCCTCCAGCCCGCGCAGCGAATCGGGCGATCCCGCCTCGGGAACCTTACGCAGCGCCTCGCGCATGCGTTCGATGTCGTCCCGGCAGACGAGCCTCGCCGCGTCGTTCCCGCGCGTGGCGCGCAGCAGATAGCGCAACTGGGTCTCGACTTTGGCATGGACCAACCGTCGCGTCAGCTCCAGTCGCAGTTCGGGCCTCACGAGCGCCTGGTACTGACGGATCCGCTGCTGAACGCGCCCCGCAGACGCGGTCGTCCCGGCGCCGAATCGCCCGCCAGCCGTCATCCACTGCACGGCCACTCCGTGATACGCGCAAAGATGAATCGCCTGCGTGGTGACCTGGCCGTAGCCATGCACGACGACGGCGTCGATCTCCTGAATCGGGACTTTTTGCGTCTCGTCTTCGCTGTTCACGACGAGCCTGTCGCCGCTGCGCGAGACGATCGCCTTGTGTGACATGACGTGCAGTGTCTGCCGTTCGCGATTGGAAGGGAACAGCGTCGGGGTTTTGGGGTCGGAGGGCGGAAGCGCGTCTCGAACGGCAACGTCGAGCGACGCAGAAGGCGCCCGTGGACTTACGTCCGCGGCTCGCTGGTCGGTTTCCCTGGCGCCGGATTGGGGGCGCGCCAGGCGTTCTTCTTCGGGGAGGCAGACGACTGCCAGCGAGCACCGCTTGCAGACGTTCTCGTTGGAGTGGACGGGCGGGCGCTCGGTCGTGCGGCGCAGCTCGCGGGCCCGGACGATCGTCCGGAGCAGCTCTTCCCGAGCCGCGTCGTCGATTGCCACGAACGCCGTGACGTTATCGGCATGATATCGCACCCGCGCCTGAACGACCGGTTCGTTCAGCGTTTCCTCGAGCAGCAGGGCGTAGGCGATCGCCTGAATCCGATCGCTGGGCCACGCCAAAACGGAGTTGTCGTCCCCCCGGCGACAGCGCCCGCGCTTGTGCTCGTAAGCCACCCAGGCCCCGTCGCGGCGACGGACGGCGTCGACAATCCCCAGGAGGCCCCATTTTTCGCTGGCCACGTCGACCCGCCGGCGCTCGGGAGATTCGTCATCGAGCGGCGTCACGTCATCATGGAGCCGGCGGCCGGCATAGACCGCCGCATCGGCGACCCGGATCTCTTCGACTTCTTCCAGATAGAACAGCCGTTCGCAGTACAGCATGGCATGCAGCGCCATGACCCTGAGGGGCGGCTCGTCGGGGGAAAGGGCGATCTCGGACTTCGGCTTCTCGATTTGCAGCCCTCCCCCATCGCTCCCATTTGAGTCGAAACCAGAAGTTACGGCGGCGTGATCGTGGTCCATGCGTCCTCCGGAGGTTCAAGGGTCGCCACCTCCGTGGGCGCGTAAAGATCCGAAATCGTTCGCGACATATCGGCCCGGTCGATCCAAATTGTGAGACGCGTCGTGTTGGGTCGCGGACCAACCGCCGAATCGCAGCCGACTCGCGTGTACCAAAATGCTTCTTCACCCTCAGGCGATTCCCTCAATCGATCAATCAAGAACTGGTTATCGCCGATGAATGGCAGTCCGTAGCGGTCTTCGTTGAATCCCCCTTGCAGCCCACGGAGCACTCGGCCCTCGAGATCAGCATTTCCATCAACGAATACTTTGGCATGCACACCGCAGAGAACCTCGCGCCGGACCGGCGCAATATTGTTCTTGTTTCCCATTGCCAATTTAGCAGGGACTCCGGATTGTGCTCCGACCGGGTAATTGTGCAATTGTTGAAACAGCGTCTGAACGGTGGGCAAAGCGAGAATTCCGTCGCGGGTCGGCACTCCAAGGGCTATTCGTGCGGTTGGTAAACCCGAAACAGTCAGCGATGCAGGTACTTTCCCGTCATGCCTTGAATCTTCCTCCGGCAATCTGCTTTCAACTCCAGCAACATTGAGAAGCAATCCGTAAACCGCTGACGGAGTCAGGAACGTCGCAGTCGGACGATACCAGCCGGCAGTAAAGGTTCGGCAGGCCGCAAAGGGAGCCTCAAGGGAGAGTCTGAGCATTTCAACCTCCCAGGGCCTTTTCGCCGAGAATCTGCAACAATTTGCGCGGGTCTCGCTCAACGGTTACCCCGCGCTCCGTCAAAGCGGTCAACCTATCGGCAGACATTTCCTTGACGAGCTTCCCGCCGAAATAGAATTCCTTCCCCGGATAGTCAGGCGGGTCGTGCAGGATTCCCTCAATCACCTCGGGAAAGGACCCATCGGCCTTGAAACCGTATGTTCCGTAACCGGCGACAAGTGACTCCGTGAGCCGGGCCACGATGCTCGCAGGAGCCATTTCGAAATAACTACGAGCGTGATTGCCGGCAACGTCGCTCAGTTCCCCGATACCCTTGAGCAGCTTCCTGGTCCAGTCCGCCTTGGGCTTGCAATCGTTAAGATTCAACGCGAACGGGTACTGATACGCCGTGACAGCGGTTTCACGATGCAACAGGGCCGATTTCGTCGCGTTCTTGTATTTGCTGCCTTCGGCTGCCAACGGTGACTGGGTGAACACGGCGTTGTGCCGGTAAGGCTCCAGTCCCTTCGCCAGGTTCATGCGCAGCACGGAATCCCGTTTAAAGGTGAAGTCCTTTCGTCCGACCTCCTTCTTGATTTTTTCTCGTTCTTTATTCCCGGCGGCAACAAGATAGCCAAAGAAATAATCGTCGACGAATTTCTCCGGATTTGGATAATCCTTAAACACAACCGCAAGTTGCTCTTCATCGTGCAGGCGAGATCGATTGCACGGCAACCCATACCCGGCGAGGATCTCGCGCAGCGCGTTTCGCATTGCCTCTGGAGAAATGATCGGGTAGTCGAATCTTCCGTCGGTAACCTTCTGAATCACAGAGCGATTCAATTCGCTTTCACCGCGATAATTCGCGGAAGGGGCTGTATATGTCAAAATCGTTGCGAACAAGTTCATTGATGAATCTCCGATCGATCGGGGGTGACTATGAATTGGCAGACAGGGCAAGCAGCGTTATAACTTTGACTTCTTCCGAACTCTTCAGCATCGCGTTCGCAACGACTCCGAAATCGTCTTCGGGCAGGTACTGGCCAACCGAGCAAACGCTGGCCGTGAAATAGTCGACAAAATCCTGTTCACGTCGAGATCGTAGTGCGAGAAAGACGTCTCCCGCAATTTTGGCTCGGGCTTCTCGGTATGCCTGGGGAACATCAATCCGCGATTTTCCGGTCTTCTCGTCAGTCACAGTCTTGTCTTTGAAGTCGTCCCATTTGATTCCCGTTTTCTCCGTCGTTTTGTGGTTCACATAGTTTCGAACAAGCCGATAAATCAACATTTCGAGTGCCGGTGTCGGCTTTTCGTTCGTCGACTTTGACATCGCTGCTTCCTTCCTTTCTTGCCAATAATTTGTTTCGACCTGTTGAAACTTCGTCGCCGCGTCGGTGAAAAACCACGGCATATGCTGCGGAGTTTTCTCGTCCCTCATAAAAAACTGCCAAGGACGATTCAAAAGCATTTCCGAAAACAATTCGTACCACTTTCGCTGCTGTAACAGTGCGAGCAGCAAGCCCGCGCGAAAGAGTGGATTTCGATAGGGCGAGGTCTTGCGTCCGCAGATCATGGCATACTGGCTGAGCAGTTCCGGTCTCGGCGCAACGCGCCCGGCCGACATCGACTTCACGTTGTTCCCGCTCTTGACCAGGTGCATGAACTCAACCGAACTTATGGAATGCCGCAATTGCGATTTCTCGACGGTGCCCTTCGTCAATTTCGCCAAATTCTCCATGAATTCCAGTGCCGACTGGTCGGGGATGTCTATTACTGCGCCGGCAGGTCGATAACCACGCTTTTCAGCATCAAGCTGTTGCAGCATCTCCGGAAAGTCATCGCAGAACTGCTCCAAATCTGAGACTTCAGGGATCGCGAGCGTAAATCCCGCGAATTCAGTTTCGCCATCGTTCTTTATGAGCTGTGGAACAAAGACAAGGACCGTGAGAGGCCAGAAATGCAAAAGAAACGTCTGCTCAACTCGCCCCTCGAATGGGATCGATTCGGCACTTGCTGCCTGGGCACCAAGTAGCAATGCACTCGAAACCGCAGCAGTCTTGAAGCCATTTTGCAGGCGCGACTTCTCCGCCGCACGAAGGTCTTTCCAACCCTCAGCGCCTTCATTGCATGCCTTGCCAGCCGCGCACGTATTGAAAGGAATTCGGGTTGTGGGCCGCCCCCGCGGAATTTCCCACAACATGTTTCGCCAGAGCTTGAGCCAAAGCCCATCACCGTCTGGGAAATGGCGCCGCAAGAAACGCCCGGTCGGCTGCACTACCTTGTAAACAAATCGCTTTGATTTGTGGACCTTTCTTTCCGTGTCGGTTTCCTCGACGTATTCCTCACGAATCGGAGTTTGCCCAGCCCATTTGGCCTTCACTGCCACCTCAACATTTTCAGCCGCGTACAGATCATCAAATAGGGCTTGGACGGATGCGTCGGTAAACTCAAAACTTGCAGACGTGGGCGTCACGGCAACTATGACTGGTCGCCGATCCTTCGAGATTTTCCGCTCATCCATCGATCGAATCTGCAAAACCAAGCCCGCCAAACCTGCTTTGTGTTGGGCGGTTGGCAAATCGAACAGCTTGTAGGTGATTCGGATCACACCATCATCCCTGGTCACCGTTCCGTTTTTTGCCGCCGTTTTCATACGAGCCAACCTCCGTCGAAAGCGATCCGATCATCACAAAAGCCGAGGATCGAGTGATAATGATCACTCGGAGCCGTCGCCAAATAGTCTGGGAGACCCGGGACACCTTGCGTACCAAGCCGTCGCGGAACGGGCACGACAAATCCGTCGAATGGAGCCTTCCGTTTGCACAGCGAACGAACCTGCTCCAAGTCGCAGTCGAGAACGCCGGGAATTGTGAAATCTTCGATGTCACGGAACTCGGCTTCGCCCGCAGCTGCAAAGGGACCGCTCGTCAAGAAATTGCAGTCCTTAGGAATATCGGGTTTGCTTGGCCCGTATTCCGCGAGGGCTGTCTCAAGATCGACCTGGCTGACCGAACTCTTCGCCACAAGCGCAGACAGAAATGCGTCCGTTCCCTGCAGTGACGCCGTGTCGTACGGCTTCTCGTCTTCAGGTTTGTAGACTAGCACGATGCCCGCGTGGGCTCTCGGTGAAGATCGGCGATTGCAACGTCCCATTCGTTGGATGAGGGCCGTGATCGGAGCGACCTCGGTCACCAAAAGATCGGCATCCATATCCAGGCTCATCTCGCAGACCTGCGTTGTGATCGCCAGTGCGGGTTTCCCGTTCCCTTGGAACGCGCGAACCACGCTTTGGTGATGGCGCCTTCGGTCTTCCAATTTGAATCGGCTGTGGTAGCAATACAGCCGTTTTTCCGGTGCCACGTGCCACGAATCGTTTGAAAGATCGTCATCGATTGCCAACGATCGCGCCAGCTGTTGGGCACGCTTCACTTTATTGACGACCCAGAGAACGCGCTGCCCCCGAGAAACGGCTTCCTTGACTCGAGATGCAACATTCAATTCCTCTACCCGTTCCACGTGATAGCGAGAAGCGCCGGCAATCGTTGCTAATTCTCCGGGTTTATCGTCATACACTTGCATTCCGACCTCTTCTCGGAGTTCATTGATTCGAGCCGTTGGAAGAGTGGCCGTCATACACAAAACGGGTACATTGAAGTTCTCTAGAAACTGCTTCAGGGCAGAAAACATTCCTGCGTCAAAACTATGCACCTCGTCGACGACAACAACTGAATCGGCGAGCATCGGTAAAAGACACATCGGGCCGTAGCCGTACTGCAGAAAGCCGAAAAACTGATCGACTGTTGCCGCGAAAATACGACGGGACCAAAACGCCAGGGCAAATAGACGAGGATCGACACCGAAATCTTTTTGGCCACGGGGATCGTTAGTCTCTACCGGGTTCTCGAACATCCCCTGAAGGTCATACTCTGCCGATCCGTGCAGTAGTACGGCGTCATCTTCCGGTGCCCAAGACACGTAATCGCGGAAGCCTTCAGTTGCGGTAGCGCGCGTCGGATACAGGAAAACCACTCGCCGGACTCCACTGCCACAGTGCTGTGCAATCCACCTCCACGCCGCAAGCGTCTTGCCAGCCCCACAAGGTGCAAGCAGGAGCGCTCGGGCAGGCAAATTGTCGCACTCAATCTGGAATTGATTCCAGCCTCCCAACCCATTCGTGTCGTCCCATCGTTCACTGGCTTGGAGTTGGGCAATCCGCGGTTCGATCACGCTCTTCCAAATATCGTTCTTCTGGTAGGGGCCAGAAGTATCGAAAGTCTTTTGAATCCAATCCTTAATTGATTCTCCAACTCGTGGCATCGCGGAGCCGACCGCATCCGCAGCAATTAAGGCCGCCCTGACGCCCCACAGGAGCCGCCGGCGCAGCTCGGTCTTTCGGAGGGATCTATGAAAATCGTGCAGTCGATCTTCGAGGCCCTGGCGCGCCTGATGTACTGCAATTGGCCGCGAATCGAAATGCCACGCCGTGGGAACACGCGGCAGCGCTTCTGCGAGGTGAAGTCGCGTCCGAACCAAATCAAGATAACGATCGAAATCCGAATCGGCAGTCTCGACAAATACATGCATCCCGTCCCCGAGCAGTTCCGCAATCATTCCGCGTTTTGCCCGCAGATGATGCGTTAAGACTGCCGACAATATGACATCCCAGTCCAGATCCGCTCTTGACGCAAACCAATCTTTCGCTGGCACCGTGTTCATCAGGAGCGCACTCAGGTGCTCGTGCCAGATCAGTTGCCGTCCGCGCCCCGAAACAGCCTCCTGAAACCCGTCGTTCGCTTTGCCCCAATCATGCAGCAAAGCGGCCGCAACGCCGCAATTAAAGAAAGCTGGAAAGTCTGCGAATCTAAAAAACCTTTGCCAACAAGTGCCCAATCGAGTGGGTGAATCGGCCACCCCGAACATCGCCTGGAACGCAGCCAGAACGTCTTCGGTGTGTTCGACGAGCGTTAGTCTTTGCCCGTCACTTCCGGATTTGGCAAATAGAGACATTACGGAATTCCGTTATTCGATCGGCCTGAACATCGCACACCCCATGTGGCGTCGTGACCAGCCCATTTCGGGAGAACCCTGGGTACGATTCTCCTGAATCGCCAGCGATTCCTCGGCGGTCAGCGCCTCGACGATCACTTCGTAGCCGACGACTTCTTTTTCCTTGATGCAGACCGTGCGGCGTTTTCCGAGCGACGGCTGGGCTTCCGGCGAGACGCCGAACAATTCGAGCTTGCGGCGCAGCTCCTTCAAAAACCGTTCGGGATCAGTGCCGTTCTTGATTGTGACAAGCCGGCTGCGGAGCGCAGTGGCGGGGGTCAGCGGGAAGACGCGCGGCACGCCCACCCGCACGTGCTGCGAGGCGATCCGCAATTGCTTGCCGGCCAGCGGGAGAAATTCGCCGATCCGGGTGTCGGGAATCCGCAGCACGAGCTCGCTTTTTTCCGTGAGCTGCAAGAGCCGATTGCCGATCTGCGTGCCGCGGATCGGATGCACGCCGATGCCGTTGTGCTCGTGCAGGATCGGCAGAAGTTTTGAGAGGCCACCGTACAGATGATAGCCGTGATCGGCGGCGATCGGATTCGTGCCGATCAGTGGGAAGGAAAGATCGAAGGTCATGCGTGAAACTCCACTGTCACGGATTGACGCTGTGATCTCGACGATTTAAGATCTTGGCGAGTGGTACACGTAAGACTATCAATATAACACAGTTGATTCTAGCCAAGCGATTTGCAGCACGTTAAAGCACGAAAACTTCGATCGAGCGGATGCCGCGAGGCGTTGAGCACTTGATTGTCTTCCGTGTTTCCACAAGTAAAGAATCGAGATCGCTTCGTTGACGCCGCAAGGCGATGCCCTTCGTGAAAAAAGCACTGCGCTAGAGTTCGTCTTGGGGATTTTCCATGCTGTGGTATGATGTCATCTGGAATCAGGAGCCTGGTGGGAACGTAGATCACATCACCGACCACGGTCTCACGCCGGACGACGTTGAGTTCGTGATTTGCAACCCGATTGAAACATCGACCAGCCGGAGCAGCGAGCGACCGACCGCAACCGGTTACACTCCGGACGGCCGACTGATACTGATTGTTTACGAGCAAGTCGACGAGTTGACTGTCTACCCGGTAACCGCCTACGAAATCGACCCTTGAAAGAATCAATGCCCCACGAGATTCGAAATCGCATTGTGCGCCCGGCGACTCCGGAAGAAACCGAGCGGCACAAGGAGATTCGCGAGCAGGTCGAACAGGAACTGCCCGAGCTAACGAAGTGGGCGAAGGAGGCTGCAGCTCGACACCGCGATCGAATCGCTGTTGGAACAGTGTTCGATGCTGCCGAATCGAATGTGATTTCGGCAATCGACGACTACGCCGCGAAGCACTCGCTGGCGGGACGCGGAGCGGTTGTTCGCGAAGCGCTGGCGAAGCTGCTGGGAGTTGAAATCCAACCCACCCCACGATCGCAATGACGTGGGCTTGTTCTCGTCGAGGGATTCGACGGACTCGCGCGTGGGTTGAATCCCACGCTACACCTGGGAGGGCGCTGGATTGTGCGGAATCGTCGCTGAAATTCGCTGTCTGAAACACGCTGGCCTCCGGTGTTCATGCGCGCCGTGTAAGCTGATTCACGCCACCTTACGGATTTGAATTCTGGAAACCAGCCTGGCCGAGGCGGTTTTCGGAATTCTTCGTGTCTGCCCGGCGGAATCTGTCCAAGATACGGATGTATACGTCAGGCAATGAATGCAGAGATTCTGTCATTCCGCCCGCGGCTCTCCCGAGGGTGGAAAGAGAGATGGAAGATTTTGTTTGTTTTGCGCCGTCCACGCGAACTTATCATCAGACACATCGGCCGACGTTGGGCTTCCCATTGGACTGGCAAGCGGTCTAAAATTAAGCGATGTCACTCGCCTCAAGATGGGGAAGCGATGCTCGTCTATAAGTCGGCGTACCGTTGGGAAGACGGAGTGTGCCTCGGGGAAGTTCTGGACTTTCCGGGGACAGTGTCGTTCGGCCAGACGCTCGACGAGGCGAGAGAGAATCTCGCCGGAGCACTGCGCGACATGGCCGAGACGAATCTGCTGCGTGGCGAAGCATTGCCGATTCCCAACGCCACGCGCACCGACCCGCAAGCTGACCTGCAAGAGCCGATTTATCTCGTCCTGCAGACCGGACAGAACATTTCGCTCCAAGTGGCGACGCCCATGCCATGAAGCGGCGCGATCTGATCCGTCACCTCGAACAGCAGGGGTGCGTGCTGGCGCGGGAAGGGCACAGCCATTCGATTTACGAGAACCCGGCAAACGGGCACCGCGCACCCGTGCCGCGGCACCGGGAGATTCCTGATCCGCTAGCTCGCGCAATCTGCCGGCAGTTGGGAATTTTGGCGCCTTGACGTGAATGCGGCGGCGCCTGTTGGTCCATCTGTTCATATGACTCGGGGGCTTCCCGTAACTCCCGCTCACCCCCGGCCCTCTCCTCGGGTGGAGGGGGAGCAGTAGTGGCGACGCTGCATCCGTTGCTTTTTTATCGCGGCTTTCGTTTCGGCGAGCGTGGCTCGTCTTTCTCGGGGATCGATTCGTACACCTTCAGCAGATCGCGCAGCTCGGCGGCCATTTCGCGGCGAAGCGATTTGGGTTCGAGCACTTCGGCGTTCCGGCCGAACGACAGCAGCCAGCGTTTGATTTCATCGGTCGCAGACAGGTGAAATTCGGCCAGCAGAGTGCCGTCGTTCTGTGGCGCGAGCTTCTGGCTGGGATGCCATCGCTTCTCGCTCACGTACTGCACGACCGGAGGCAGGAACTTCACGCGGACTTTCTGGCTCATGTTTTTGCCGTGGCCCCCGCGAAAGATTCCGAACGCCCCGGCCAGATAGATCGATGGGTCGAAATCAATCGGGCGCGGAAACCTCAGGAGCGAGACTTCTACGTCGTGAATGCGGTCGGCCTTGTAGAGGCGGACTTCGCGGTGTTCGCTGGCGAACGCGACGAGATACGGAGACTGGCGGTGAAACACCCACGCATAGGGATGAATTTCCCGAGTCACCGGTTCGGTCGAGCGTTCGGAACGATACGTCAGCAAGGCGACACGGCATTCCTCGATGGCCAGGGTGAGCCGGTCGAGGTACGCAGCTTTGTCGGAATAGCGGCCGGCGCCCGCGTCGGTCAGATGAATCGCGCCCGCCATGCGGTCAAGATACTTCAGCGCCGGCTTGGTCAGGCAAGCCCGGATTTTTGCAAGTGCCAGGTTCGCCGAGTCCCAGAAATAGGTCCCCGCCAGCGGTTCCAGGAACCGGCACGCGAGATACAGCGACATGGCCTCCTGCCAATTGAAGGCCAGGGGCGGGCCGTTCGACGCGGCCAGTCGCCAGAGTTTGCGCCCGTGGTCCGACGGAGTCTCTTCGATCGGGAATCCGACGCGACGCAGCAGAGCGAGATCGCGCCGAATCGTCTTTTCACCGACGCCGTATTCGCGGGAGATTTCGTGAACATCTCGCCCTGCGTCATGCGCAGCCAATCCGGCAAGCAACTTCCACTGTCGCAGCAATGGCGAAGCGTCGGACATGACTGGCCCGCCTCAATCGAGGGTTGGATAGGCTTGGATACCGCGTCATCGAGGGAGAGCTCAGGATAATCCGCCAACGACAGAATGCCACCAATTGGACAAATTATTCTGGTAATTCTGGATGGAGTTGGACCGCGGCTGTCCAGCCTGATCGTGTCGACGACTACGGTTCAAACTGCCATATCAGATGATCGTCTGGTTCCCACGCTCTGCGTGGGAACCCGCGTGTCGACGCTCTGCGTCGTGTCGAGCAGGCGGAGCAGCATGTTCGCAACGAGCAGCGCGACGCAGAGCGTCGGACCGGGCGTTCCCACGCGGAGCGTGGGAACGAGAATAAGGTCGGGTGTCAGCGGCGGGCTGCGCGTTTTCGCTTTTTTTATCGGTCTCAGCGTGACGTTTCGTGCCACCCAGGAGTTTATCGGATATTGTCGCGAAAAACGCGGCAATTGAGGGTCGTGTGACAGCAGCGCAAGAGACGCCGAACGCAGCGAAACGACTGAGGCAATTTGATGCAATTTGACCGAGCGGCCCAGACCGAAGGGCCGGGCGAAGACGGCCAGCGCTTTGAGGCGCGGCGACCGACCGACAGGCCGGTATTCATCCTCGATGATTGGTCGGCGCATCGCTTGTAGGGCATGGTCGCGCATCAGCTCTTCGAGCGTGAGGGTTTTGACCGGGCGGAAGTCGGGCCAGTATTCGCCGAGCTGAACGCGCGCAGGGTTTTTAGGATCGCGACGCAGAGCGTCGAGGGCGTTCGTTCCCACGCGGAGCGTAGGAACGAGAGCGGTCTCGGCGGCGACGCGGGAGAGTTCGTCGCGCGGCACGATGATGCTGCCGCCGGTGGAGACGCAATCCTTGTAGACGGCGTTGAGCAGCGCGACGTCCTGTACGACCACCAGATCCTGCTCGGCCATGTCGGAGCGAACCCAATAGCCGTGGGTGAAGACGAGGGACTGGTCGAGTTCGGCGGGGGATGAGTTTTCGACGGACGACGGCACACGGAGTGTGCCTGCTACTCTGAGCTGCAACTGGGCGCGGACGGCGACTCGCAGGGCTGTTTCCAGGTCCTGGTAGTTCTGGTGCCGATAGTTTGCATTGAAGTATTTCTCTTCGATAGTTCGATCGCCCCGTCGTAACAACTCGACGTGATTGGCCGGAACGAGGTGCGTGACATTGTCGGCGTGCGCGCAGTAATGGAGCGGCTGATGGCGAGTCCAGACCCCAGCGTGGGAGTGGTCGTGGCCCCCGCCACATGAAGGGGACCGCTATCGACGCCAACAACGAGGGTCGTCAATCCCCGGGTGTGCTGTGTGCTGCGATTGGGGAATAGATGCCATTCCATCACCCCCCTGCACCCCCCTTGGTCGGTAACAATGCCGTCGCGGTTTCCGGTTTGCGTGCCAGTCTCCAAGCCGCGACACCGCCCCCCTAACGAAGGGGGGGAGGGTGGCGCAGACGGACTCCAGGTATATCTGGGCCAAATTGCGGGCTTCGTCCTACACCACGGGGGGAGACGACCGTTTGCCCTTTGCCGTGGCAACTGATTTGGAAACAATGCCTGTGCGACAGTCATTGGCAACCGACCGAGTCGTGGCGATTCATTTAACGGTTCCAGACCTTTTTTAATGTTATGAAACACACTTACGACACAATTGTTCTGGGGGTCGGCGGTTTCGGCAGCGGGGCGGTGTATCACCTTGCGCGGCGAGGTTCGCGCGTCCTCGGAATCGAGCAGTTTGGAATCGCGCACGACCGGGGCAGCTCTCACGGGCAGACGCGAATCATTCGCAAGGCATATTTCGAACATCCCGACTACGTCCCCCTGTTGAACCGGGCTTATGAATTGTGGCACGAGCTGGAACACGAATCTGGCTGCCAACTTTTGCACGCCGTGGGCTTGTTCATCGCCGGCGACCCGGCCTGTGAATCGGTTTCCGGGACGTTGCTGGCCGCCAGGCTTCATCATCTGCCTCTCGAAACGCTCGCTGCGCGGGAAGCCGGGCGACGCTTTCCCGGCTACAGGTTTCGCGAAGATTTCGCCGTCGTGTTCGAGCCCGAGGCCGGTTATCTCGATGTGGAAAACTGCGTTGCCGTGCATATTGCCGCGGCCGTGAAACACGGCGCCGTCGTGCAAACGGGCGAAACGGTCGTCGCGTGGGAATCCGACGGCCGACATGTGACCGTGCGCACCGATCGGGGTGAATACTCTGCCGCCAGCCTGGTGATCACGGCCGGTCCGTGGGCCGGCCCATTGCTGGGCGGTTCTTCCGGCTCTCCCGCGGCGCAGGGAAATGTTCATTGGAATACGAGGCTGCGGGTCGTCCGAAAGCCGGTGTTCTGGTTTTCTGCCGGCGCCGATTTTGACGTCGGCCGCGGCAACTCGACATTTTTCTTCGAAACGTCCGCCGGACAGTTCTATGGATTTCCGCGGATCGACGGACAAACGATCAAACTGGCCGAGCATACCGGAGGCGATATGGTGTCCGATCCGTTGACGGTGGATCGCGAACTGCATCCAGCCGATCTGACGCGAGTGAACGAGTTCGTGCGCGAGTTTTTACCGGCGCTCGATCCGAGTCCGGTTCGCCATTCCGTCTGCATGTACACCAAGTCGCCCGACAGCCACTTCATCATCGATCGGCATCCCGAATGGGCCAACGTCGTCTATGGCGCCGGCTTTTCGGGGCACGGGTTCAAATTTACGACCGTGCTGGGTGAAGCGCTCGCGGATCTCGCTCAGATCGGTAAGACAAAACTGCCAGTCGATTTCCTGTCGATGAAGCGATTCGTTTAACGTCGATTTCCGCAGTCGACAATCGGCATTTAATCCGCCCTGGCACTCGGGCGAGCGGCACGAAGTACCGCTCAGAGTAGCAGGCACACTCCGTGTGCCGTTTTGTGCTTTTCTTCAATTCCATTTGCGAACCGGAAGGTTTTCAGACAGACGACGGCACACGGAGTGTGCCTGCTACCCTGAGAGAGGCTGCGCCTCTCGATCAAGCTTCGTCAGACTGTTCCAATCGATCCACGAATTCCGGCGACATGCCGGCGGCGAGGCGCGGCTCGCGGTGAAACTGCTTGCCGCGAGATTTTTCCGGGCGCAGCGGCCATTTGAGCGCTGCGGCATATGCATCCCACTCGGATTGATCGGGCGATTTCAACCGCCTGAACCAGTGCATGCCGAACGCGACGTGTTGGATCTCGTCGCGATGAATGACGCGCATGACGCCAGCGCTCTTTTCGTCTCCCGCCGCCAAAAACCACTCCTCGAACTCCAGCGTGTGGTCGAGATTGCGTCCCTCGAACGTCAACGGCAGCCCGGCGAGGTAATCGAGCAGCGATTCGAATTCTTGCGCCTTGTTCCAAAAATAGCCGTTCACAGGCAGATCGCCAAACGTCATGCCCAGCTCGTTCATGCGATTCAGATGCAACCGGGTGTGTCGTTGCTCGTCAGCCATGATCCGCACCATCCCCAGGCGAAAGTCGGGGGGCGCGTCGGGAAACGCTCGCAGGACAAACGCCATCACCTCCAGCGCCTGTAATTCATGATTGGCCATGATGTGATGCGCGGCGGCCCGCCGGTGGCGATCGGCCAGCGTGTCGGGATGTGGCATCGGCGGCGATTGGCGGCGTCCGCAGAAGAGCAACTTGGGCGATCGCGCGGGGAGCGAAGACCGCTCGGCCGGTCCCCTGTCAGTATCGGTCAGCACGTCGCCGGGAGCTGCCAGTTTGTCGTCAATCGTGGGCGACAACAGGACGCGATCGGCAAATTCACGGAGTTCCATAGGACGATTGCGCAAAGAGCGATCTAACGCGGGAGAATCGCAAACACGCGAGCAGGGCCGCCGGAACCGGTTTCGATTTTGATCGGGGCGGCGAAGACGTAAAAGCCCTTGGCTGGCAGTTGGTCGAGATGGGCCAGGTTTTCCAGGCCGTACCGGCCGGCGCCGTTGACGATATGGTGCACCACAAAGTCTTTCGATGGCCCATGATCGATGCTCAGGGTGTCGATTCCCAGACCCTTCACCTGGCGATCGGCGACCAGAAACTTGGCCGCTTCGACTGAATAACCGGGGAAGTGCAGTTTTCCCATCGGATCCTGGTTCTTGTAGCGCGGGTAGTTATTCCAGTGACGGGCCCATCCCGTGTTGAGGAGCACGACGGCATTCTTGGGAATGCGGCCGTGCTTTTTCTCCCATTCGTTGATGTCGGCAGTTGTCAGACGGTAATCGGCGTCGGCATCGGCCTGCGCCGAAATGTCGATTCGCACGCCGCGCGCAAACAGATTGGCCGGATTGATTTGATCCACGGCCGGCTGGATTTTCTCGAAATGGTTCGGCGCATCGAGGTGCGTTCCCAAATGCTCGGGGCAATAGAACGCCTTGGAAAGGACGCCGTTTTTCTCGAGCGTGGCGATCGTCGTCAGTCGGAACGGTTCATAATTCTCGGCAGGCCAGTAGGGACTGGTGTCGTTGAGGGGCCACCCCAGATCAACGACATGCAATTTGCCCGACGCGAGCTCGTCGAGAGTCATCTGGACGGGCACGGGATCGTCACCGACGGCAGTGGCCGCCGGGTGGCCGGCGCACCACAGTCCGGCGCCAGCCAGCACCGCGGCGACGAGGCACGACGTCGTGAACCGACATTGGTCGAACATACCATTCCTCCTCGTTGTCAAATCGGCCGAAACTGCCCCGAAAGCCGTCGGCACGGCAGAGGAGATTTTAACCGCGAAAGGCGCGAGATGGCAGGTGAGATCACTGACACAAGGGGGCCGGTGAGCTCGGGCGCGAGGCAGAGGCGTGAATGAGCGCGGCGGCTCAGCCCGCTTCGGCGTGGGTCTGGTGCTGATTGAGCTTGTTGTACAGCGTCTTCAGGGCGATTCCCAGTTCGATCGCCGTGCGCGGCTTGTCGCCGGAGTTTCGTTCCAGCGTTTCGAGGATGACTTCCATCTCGATTTCGCGCAGAGTCTTGGAACGATCGGTTTCAGCCGATTCGCCGTGCACGCGGAGCTTGCGCGGCTTTTGCGTGATGCTGGTCGGCAGGTCTTCGACGGCCAGCGATTTGCCGTCGGAAAGAATGACGGCATGCTCGAGCGCGTTGGCCAGCTCACGCACGTTGCCGCTCCAGTCGTGCTGTTTGAGAACGGCAATCACGCCCTCGGTGAGAAAGCCTTCGGGAACTTGCGACCTTCTCAAGTGGCGGGCAATCAGTGTTCGCGCCAGATCGGGGATGTCTTCGCGGCGTTCCCGCAAGGGGGGCAATGCCACCTCAAACGTGTTGACGCGGAAGAACAGGTCTTCCCGGAACCCACCCTGGGCGACCAGCTCTTGCAGGTTGCGGTTCGTAGCGCAGATCACGCGAATATCGACATGAAAGGCTTCGTTCTCGCCGACGCGCCGAACTTCACCCGATTCCAGGACCCGCAGCAGCTTGACCTGCATCCCCTTGTCGAGCTCGCCCAGCTCATCGAGGAACAGCGTGCCGCCGTTGGCGACTTCGATCAGGCCTTTCCGTGGCGTGTCGGCACCGGTAAAAGCCCCTTTGCGATGCCCGAACAGCTCGCTCTCGACAAGGTTCTCGGGCAGCGCGCCGCAGTTGACGGCGACGAAGGGCATTTGGGCGCGACGACTCAACTCATGGATCCGCCGGGCTACCAGTTCTTTGCCCGTCCCCGTCTCTCCCAGAATCAGCACATTGGAATCGGTCGGCGCGATCCGCTCGATGAGCCTCTTGACCCGTTGCATCGACGGCGTGTCTCCCACGATGTCGGGGCTGCCCTCGACGGCTTTCAAGCGTGATTCCAGCGCGATGGCTTTGTGCTTGAGCGCCCGCTTATCCGCCACGCGTTGCAGGACGCTGGCAATGAGGGCGAGCTTCGTGGGCTTCGTGAGGAAATCGTACACTCCGCGGCGGAGCGCCTGGATGGCGTCTTCGATATTGCCGTGCCCCGTGCTGATGATCACTTCGGTCTCGGGCGAAACCGACCGCAGCTGGCTGACGACGTCCCATCCGGAGATCCCCGGCATGCGCAGGTCGACGATGGCCACGTCAAAGGTGTTTTTTTCGATTGCCGCAAGGGCCGTCTGGCCGTCTTCGCAGATGCAGGTCTCGTGTCCCATGCGGGGCAGTTCGATGCGCATGACGTCACGGATCGGCGCCTCGTCGTCGACGAACAAGACGCGTAATTTATTCTGTGCAGACTGGATCAACCACAACCTCCTTGTTGCCCGCCGGGGACATCGTATCCCCCCCCGCGAAAACGCGCACGCGCCGGTCCCGCCCGGCCTGGCCGCCGGCAAGGGAGCAGGATGTTAACAAGAGCCCCGATTTAGGTGAACAGCGAATTTCCCGCAAAACTCGCGAAAATTTCGCAAGCGGGAACGAGGAATTGAAAAGATGTCGATCAATTGCGAAATGCCGTGTCATGGCGGTCCTGCGGCCACCAACTTCCGACAGCAACACTACCACCGGGCGGTGCAACGAACGATCATTTAGCGATCTCGATGTGACGTGTTTCGCGGAGAACATTGACTTTGATTTCGCCGGGGTAGGTCAGGGCCTGTTCGATGGCTTTGGCCACGTCGCGGGCCATGCGGGCGGCTTCGCGGTCGTTCACCTGCCGGGCGTTGACGACGATGCGAATTTCGCGCCCGGCCTGGACGGCGAATGCTTGTTCAACTCCGGGGAAACCGCAAGCCAGCGCTTCGAGCTCTTCGAGCCGTTTGGCGTATTTCTCGAGCGTTTCGCGGCGTGCACCGGGACGGGCCGCCGAGATGGCGTCGGCCGCCGCCACCAGCACCGTGTAGATATAGTCGACGCGGATGTCGTCGTGGTGCCCCAGCGCGGCATGAACCACCTCGGGACCTTCGCCGTAACGCTTGAGCAGTTCGGCCCCGACGGCAGGGTGCCCCCCTTCCATTTCATGATCCGCCGCTTTACCGATATCATGCAGAAAACCGCAACGGCGGGCCAGATTGCCGTCGAGTCCGAGTTGCTCGGCGAGCATTCCGGTCAGAAATGCGACTTCGATCGAGTGCCGCAGCACATTCTGGCTGTAACTGGTGCGGAAACTGAGGCGCCCCATGAGGTCGATCAATTTTTCGTGCAGGCCATGCACGCCCGGTTCCTGGGCCCCTTCCTGACCGAGACGGCGGATGTGCGTTTCCATCTCTTTCTGCGTTTCGCCGACGATCTCTTCGATGCGTGAGGGATGGATGCGACCGTCTTGAATAAGTTTCACGAGGGCCAGCTTGGCCGTCTCGCGGCGGACGGCGTCGAAGGCCGAGACGATGACGACGCCGGGAGTGTCATCGACGATCACGTCCACGCCGGTCGCTTTTTCGAAGGCACGGATATTACGCCCCTCGCGGCCGATAATCCGGCCTTTCATTTCGTCGCTGGGAATATCGACCGACGAAACGGTCGTTTCGGAGGTATGGCTGGCGGCATAGCGCTGCACCGACATGCCGATGATCTCGCGAGCCATCTTGTCGCAGTTGGCCTTGAGCTCTTGCTCGTGCTTGAGGATCACCGCCCCGGTCTCGTTTCTGAGCTCCTGCCCCAACCGCGACAGGAGCGTATCCTGTGCGGCCTGCGGCGACAGGCCGCTGATCTTGTAGAGCTGGTCCTGCTGTTGTTTAAGAACTTGCTGCAATTCGGTGTCGCGGGCCTCGACTGCTTCGGTTCGCTCGGCCAACTTCCGCTGGGTGAGCTCGAGCATCCGTTCTTTTTTGGCGATGTCCTGCTGCTGTTCGTCGAGGGACGATTCTCGGCGATCGAGACGGCGCTCCTGCTCGCGGAGCTCGTCGCGCACCTGGTTGACTCCCTTTTCGAGCTCTTCGCGACGGGCCAGCAATTCTTCCTTGCCGGCCAGCTCTTGCGTCTTGCGGACGTTGTCGGCGTCGCGCTGCGCCTGGGCCAGAATTTCGTCTCGCTTCTGGTAAGCCGCCCCGCGCAGCACACGATCCAGAAACCAGCCGGCCGCCGCCCCCACTGCCAGCGCCACCAGCGCCGTCAACGCCAATTCCATTCCCATGAACAGCATTCCTTCTTCGTGAGCGCACGAGAGGGACAGGCTGAGATAGAGTGCGATAAGGGTGACGAAGCGCCACCACCTGCATCACACACAGCGCCGAGAAGCGGAATTATGCCGCAACGACGAGGTTAATGGTCCCAACGGGGAAGCATCTCGGGGGGACCACCGCGCCAACGCGAACGAACAGGCGCCGCAATCGGAGAATAGGCTACCGCGAGGACACGTTGGGGTTTGGGCACCCCACAGCCCCACCACAGTGACCGCGAGACGACATCCAACCGTGCAGAATCGAGATCAGCGCTCAGCGAGAACGCAGACAGGCCCCACCAGCCCGAATGCGACCGCGGAAACACGAACCAGCCTCCGACCTGCATCGCGCAGCGCCGGATGAGTTGCAGAACGAATGCCACACACCACATGACGAGGTTGTTCTGCATCTCGGCTTTCCCACGTAACCTGAATCGTGACGACACAAAACTTGAACGGCCGGAACTGCAAGATCGTTCCGGGCACGCCCGAATTCGCTCCCCGGGCAGCAGATTCAGCCGGAGTCCCTCATTATTGTTTTAAGGGTTTACGCCACTCTATACTATCAAAGCGCGAGCGCCGGTCAACCATCACGAAATCAAATGCATCTGCTTCTCGAAAATCTGGCCCGCCAAGTTGCAGGGCTGACTCGACCCCGGCGGATTCTAGCGGCCGTTTCGGGCGGGGCCGACAGCATGGCCCTGCTGCGTGGACTGCTGGAATTGCAGGAACAGCATGGACTGGACCTCCACGTGGGGCACCTCGATCACCAACTGCGCGGCGCAGCCTCTGCGGACGACGCCGCCTGGCTGGCGAGGGTTTGCGGGACACTGCAGGTGCCTTGTACGTCGGGCCGGATCGATGTGGCGGCTGCCGTCAAGGACTCGGGGCGTGGAATCGAAGAAGGAGCCCGCGACGCGCGATATGGCTTTCTCGAAGAAACCGCCCGGTCGTCGGGCTGCAGAATGATCGCGATAGCGCACACGGCCGACGATCAGGTCGAGACCATTTTGCATCACATTTTGCGGGGGACGGGACTGGCAGGACTGCGCGGGATTCCCCGCGAACGCGAGCTGGCGCCAGGAATCAGACTGGTTCGTCCGCTACTGGAAGTGGATCGAAGGCAGGTGCTCGACTATCTCCGGCAGATTGGCCAGGATTTTCGGGAAGACGAATCGAATCGGGATGAATCATACACGCGAAATCGCATTCGTCGGCAATTGCTGCCGCTTTTGGCCCGCGATTTCAACCCGCAGATTGCCGAGGCGCTGCGCCGCCTCGGCCAGCAGGCGTCCGACGCGCAAGGGACGGTCGAAACGCTGGCTGAAAAGTTGCTCGAGCGCGTCATGGAGTCATCTTCCGCAAGTGAATGCCGGCTGAAGTGGCAACCGTTGGCCGATGTCCCCCGGCATATGGCGCGGGAGATGTTTTCGGTCTTGTGGCGCAGACAAGACTGGCCTCGTCAGCAAATGGGATTCGCCCAGTGGGATGAGCTCGCCGGAATCGCCCAAGAAGGAGGAGCGATGACGCTCCCCTCCTGCATCGACGCTCGCCGCGAGGGGAAGTACGTTATGCTGCGGCGGGAATAATGCACAATGTCCATCATGTTGACAGAGTGCGAGAATCGCTGGTATAGTAGGATTTTGATGCGTTGATTCATTTGATTGATGCCGCCGGACGAAGAGTCTTCTTGCGGGCCGTGTTGGTGCGATCTTGTTCCCGCCTGTCGTCATTTAGCCGTTTCGCCCACCCATTGGAGGTTTCCAGCCATGCTCGTCATCCCCGGTCAGCGCGGCATCGATAACTGTGACGGTTCGATTTCGCGCCGCGAGCTGCTGAGGGTGGGAGGGTCGGGCTTCATCGGGTTGACGCTGGCCGACATGCTGGCTGGCGAGAGTCAGGCCAAAGGAACCAGCGCCGGCGGGCCCGGCTTCGGCAAGGCCAAGAGCGTGATTCTGGTCTATCTGCAAGGGGGGCCGAGCCACCTCGATCTGTGGGACCCGAAAGACAACGTCCCCGATAATGTGAAGAGCGTCTTCAAGCCGATCGACACGAAGTTGCCGGGCGTGCAGTTTACCGAGATTCT
>DASYAR010000552.1:0-6833 GCA_036501235.1 Planctomycetaceae bacterium | reverse complement strand
TCAAGCTTGATCTTACGCATCGACATTCGTCCGCTCAACTTGTTTATCGATGAATCAACCAATCACCTTCAGGCGGCCGATTTGCCATTCTTGGAAAAGGACTGCGTCCGCGTGTAACGCGCCAGCGTTATTTCTTATGAGGCTTGGTTCGCCCGCTGCAAAGGCGATTCATCGAACCGCCGCACATACGCTTCCATGAGGCTGGCTCCATGAAACATTCAGACGCGATCACCAGGCGACAACTCATGAAGGCGGGGCTTATCATCGCCGGAGCGCCGTTTTGCGCCGAGGCGCTGTTCGACGGGCGGGCCGTCGCGGACGATGAGAATCCGGCCGAGGACACACCGATCGGGCCGCGGGAAATCGTCAGGGGCCTCGATGGCATGAGCCGGGTCGCCGAGACGGGGAACACATTCGGCCTCGGCCACAACGCGGCCGCCGTGATCTCCTCGGCGTTCTTTTGCCGCGAACAGAAACTCGACGCCAGTACGCAGAAAGAGATTCTGGTCTACCTGGGCGCTCGACTCCTGAAAAACCCGATCTACGCCGCCCCCCGGCCGCAGGAGACCGCCGATCCGAAGCTCACCGAGGGTCTGCTGGAAGACCTCGACGCCGGCATCGCCACGCTGCGTGGGAAAGGTCACAACATCATCTTCGCGGTGACCTGCCTCAAGGCCCTCCGCGCAGTGCCCGAAGCCGTGACGCCCGAACGGATCGACGGATTGCGCAAGATGGTGCGGAGTTTCGGGAAGACGAAGGGCGGGGCCCAGGAGGATCCCGAACCGCCGCTCGTGGGCCTCGACGACGAACAAAAATTCATCCATTTCATTTTCGAGGAGTTCTTGAAGGCGGCGGGCGACGGGTTCGACGGGCACGTGGTGACGATCGGGCACGCCCTGGTCGAGTTGCACCGCATGGGGCACACGGACCTGGCTCGCAAGGGGGTCCCGGCCTATTGGGCGTGGGTCCGGGGGGCACGCGCAGATGATGGTGCAGGCGGGGGCGAAATCGCGCCTGTCCCGCCACAGGCGCCCACCCCGCTCACCCACGAGTACTGGGCCGCTCAGGCGAAGCGCCGGATCGGCGAGATCGTCAGCAGCCATACAATCAAGTACCCGTACAGCTTATACGCTCTGGCAAAGGACGTGAAGGACGAAGACCTGAAGAAGCGGATTCTGGCGAAGGTGTACCGCTTGACCGCGACTAATTGACCTCGGACGCGCATCGTCCCGTGGCCGCGTGCCCAGGCGAGTAGACCACCGGTTTGTGCCCCGATTACTCGGTGTAGTATTTGTCATCGTCGGGGAATTCTTCTCCCGCGAGAATCTCGTCCTTGTGCGCGAGGGATTGATCCAGTGGCGGCCGTTCCGTGAGGCCCAGTGCCTGCTGGCAGGCGTGGGCCAGCGCAAGCAGCGTGCTCTCGTCGTAGATGCGTCCGATCAGCATTTGCGGTTTGGGCATCAGGAAACCGTCCTGCGCGGCGAACCGCTTCGGAAACGCGATCATCGGATGCCCGGTCATATTGCCGTACCAATCCCATCGGTCATCCGCAGGCTCGCCGTTCGGAATCCAGTCGTTGCACAGAAAGATATCGACGGCCTGCATCATCTTGTCAAATCGCTGCATGAGGATGGCCCGTAACCGATTGTGCCGCAGATAGTCGACTGCCGTCAGAAAATGGCCCAGCATGAGGTACGGGGGCCAGCCTTTCACTCCCTTGGGCTCTCCACGACGCGTGAGGTCTTCAAACGCGGCGGCCGATTCGCTGGCAACCAACCCCACAACCAGCTCGTTCGTTGGGAGTCCGTAGTCTCTCTTCAAATGGGGCCCGTCGACGGCGACGAGCTTCACCCCCAGTTCGCGCAGGACTCGAAGATTGAATTTTTGTTCCTCATCGGCATCGTCTGGCACGTATCCCACTCGCATCGTGGAAATTTCACGCGATGAAGGCCAGACGTACGGCCGGTCGACGGATGCCGCGTCGCGCGGGTCGGCGCCGTGAATCGCGGCAAAGACCAGACCGCAGCCGTCAGCGGTACGACAGATCGTCCCGACCTTGTCGAGCGACCAGCAGAGCTGCAAGCAACCATGTCGGCTGACGCGTCCGTACGTTGGTCTCAGTCCCACGGCACCGCAGACGATGGAAGGGCCGATGAGGCTGGCCGTGGTTTCCGTGCCGATGGAAAAGCCGACGAGCCCGGCGGCGGCGGCTACTGCCGACCCGGACGACGAACCTGCTGCATCTTTTCGCGGATTCCAGGGATTGCGGGTGATGCCCCGATACCACAAAACCGATCCGCCGGCCAACGTATTCGTGGCCAATTTCGCGACGAGCACGGCGCCGGCATTCTCCAGCCGTTCGGCAACAGCCGCCTTGACGTCGATCACGCGGTTGCGATATTGCGAAAGGCCCCACGTGGTGGGGTAGCCGGGATAGGAAAGGATGTCCTTGATCCCCCAGGGAATTCCGTGCAGCGGACCGCGGTCGTTTTTCGCCCGCAGTTCCCGATCGGCGCGCTCCGCCTGCTTCAGGGCGAGATCGTCCATGAAGGTCACGACGCATTTGAGCAGCGGATCGTAGCGCCGGAGCCGTTCCAGATAGAACTTCGTCAGTTCGACCGACGAAATCTGTCGACTGCGCAGCAACTTCCCGAGCTGGCGAATGGAACTGAACGCCAGGTCCTCGTCGGAGGCAGGGCGAGAAACAGGGTCCAGGGGCGCCGGCGATGGTTTGACCTCGTAACCACGTGGATCCGGATGGGCCGCGGGACTGGCGAACGGCACGAACCGGAGCCCCGGCAGCTGCGCATTGTCGAGCCCGATCCGTCGCACCTTGTCCAAGTCCGCTCGCGCGAACTTCTGGAAAGCATTGGTGACTGCTTCACGCTGCGGATCAGTGAGCTGGATGCCTGCCACCCATTCTGCATCAGCAACCATCTGTGACGAGATAGGTCCGCCTTCCGCCGCGGTTGCCAAGGCCCGCTGGAAAGCGGCCGTTCCAATTCCTGCCGTCCCCAAAACCGCCAGCGCGCTTCGTCGATTGAGCATGATTCAACTCCCTGGAAATGGGTGACGAGGACCGGCGCGAAGGGGCGTCAGGCGTCGTCATCGCACACCAGTCATCGTCAGCTCCAAATCGCCAATGTCAAACTCTTTCGCGCGAGTCCGTAATTTCTCCCGGAACTGGGAATCGCCAATAGCAATTTCCAAGCTTCGAGAAAAACAGCCGTAGCGACGGCCAGGCATTTCGCGGGGGATGTCAGATGCAGGATTTCAACGCTGAAAGCGTTGAGCAGCACAACCCTGGGTCATGTACGGTGGACCGCCGCAATCCTGAAAGGATTGTGCAGATTGTTCCGCGTGTCTTTACGAGCCTCGGAAATCGACGACATCGCAATCGCGCAGCCAAATCTATTTTCAAGAAGAATTCCGGCGACTTCTGACGAAATACGGTCTGGATGTTGACGAGCGCTACGTCTGAGATTGACGTTCTGCCGAACCCATTCTGGGTTCGAAATCAACCGGTTGCACTTCCCAGGGTTGGCCGACACGGGTCGGCCAACCCTGGGCTGCGCTGCACAACCCCATCCGGGGTTGAACCGACGAGCCGTATTCGCGGATCCACGAGGCGATTCAGTTATACACCGTCACTTCGACCGACGCATCGAAGCGGTGCGCGCGATCGGCACGCTGACGGAAACCGTTCGTCCCCTTCCATCGGCTCACCTCGTTGCCGCCACAGGCTCGCCCACCGGTCGGGACACGCGTGGACTGAAGTCCACGCTACGACGGCGGAGGGTTCGCGGCGTACTTGCCGAAATTCGCCGGCTACGATCCGGAAGCCAGCCGTTTCAGGTCGGGCTCAAGCCGCCTAAGTGCCTCGGCAACGTCCACGAGGGGGGCGTAGCCGAAGTCGCGTGTCGCTTTGCTCGTGTCGTAGTAATGTGTGCCGCCGAGCTGCTGGGCGA
This sequence comes from Planctomycetaceae bacterium, assembly GCA_036501235.1. Lineage (GTDB taxonomy): Bacteria > Planctomycetota > Planctomycetia > Planctomycetales > Planctomycetaceae > JACQFH01. The sequence goes on along the minus strand of DASYAR010000552.1, from coordinate 2,865 downwards.
GAAAGCGGGTCATGGGGGGCTCGCCGGCAAGGCGCGCGGCGGTGTAAATCTTTTCGAGAAGCCCGCCGAGGGCGTAAGCCGCTCGCGAGGAGATTTTTTTGCGAACCGGCGGCAGTCCCGCCAGACCGAGCAATTTGTCGATCCAGCCCCACAAGTTGACCGGTTCCAACTCGTTGATGAAATACGCCTGACCGGCTGGAGGTGCATCAGAAGAGGGACCCAAGGCCAGTCGGTCGGCTGCCAGCAGGTGCGCGTGGGCGGCGTTTTCGACATACGACATCGAAATCAGATTCTCTCCTGAGCCGACGCGGCGCAGTCTGCCGGTTTTGGCGCGGGCGATGAGCTGCGGAATCAGGTGATTGTCTCGCGGTCCCCAGATCAAGTGCGGCCGCAACGCGGTCGTCACCAGGCCAGCTGTGCCGTTGGCCGCCAAAACGGCCCGCTCGGCCAGCGCCTTGCTGTGCGGATAATGACAGAGATAACTCTGCGGATAGGGGAGCGATTCGTTCGCACCGGCGTGGTCGCAGCCGTCGTAGATGACGCTGGGGGAACTGGTGTAGACGAGCCGGGGCACTCCCTGCTTCCGACAGCCGGCGATCACGTTGTCGGTTCCGAGCGTATTGATGCCGTGGTAATGCTCCCAGGGGCCCCAGATGCCGGAAACGGCGGCGACGTGAAATACCGTGTCGACCCCGGCGCACGCCTGTGCGACTGCCGCCGCGTCGCGCACGTCTCCGGTAACGCATTCGACATCCAGCTCGTTTAGCCGTGGATACGTCCCGCGACACAGCACGCGCACTTTATCCCCACGCGCCACGAGCTGCTCGACGACGTACAGGCCGAGAAAACCGCCGCCGCCGGTCACGAGTGCGTGCGTCATTGCGCGGCCGCCCATTCTGCGAGCTGCTCGCGATTGATCTTGGTGTTGTGCCGCACGTCGACCGGCAACGAGCCGCGAAAATACAGAAAGCGTTCGATGCAGCGCGTGTTCTCGTGGGCCAGGGCGATCTGCCGCAGCTCTGTCGTCAGGTGGGCCGTCAGCGCGGCCGACGGCGTTCCGCTTTCCAGCTCGACGACGATCGCAGGGACCTGTGCCGGACGCGCCCCCAGGCCGACTAAGGCGCACCGCGCGACGCGGGGATGCGTATTGAAGATCGGCTCGACACGATCGGTGAACATCCGGCCGCCTGGGGTTTCGACGGTCTGCGACTTGCGGCCGCAAAACCAGAGCGATCCGGCGTCGTCGAGATACCCGACGTCCCCCATGCGATGCCAGAAAGTCTGGCCATCGGCAATTTTGGCCGCGGCGGTCGCTTCGGGGCGGCGAAAATACTCTCGCGTGACGACTTCTCCCTGGACGATGATTTCACCGATTTCGTTTGCCGGGAGCTCGCGTGTTTCGGCTAGCGAACCGATTGGCCCGTCGACGATCGCGATAATCTTCATGCGGATCGAAGGAAAGGGGCGGCCCACGCATGTGCCGGCGCCGCGGCGGGTTTGATCGGCGGTGCGTGAGATGACTTCGGTCGCTGTGATCGACGTCACGGGCAGCGCTTCAGTCGCCCCGTAGGGGGTATACATCTCGGCGCCCTCGGCCACGAGGGTGGCTTTCATCCGGGCCAGAACGTCCACCGGCACCGGAGCGCCCGCGGAGAACACGCGCCTCAGCGCAGGAAAGGTGATGTTGTGCGACTCGCAGTACCGGCCGACCCTGTTCCAGATGGCCGGCGAACCAAAGCCTTGAGTCACTCGCTCGCGGCCGATCGCGCCGGCGAACTTTCGCGGGTCGACTTGTGCCGGGCGAGCCGGATTCATATCGGGGATGACGGTCGTCACGCCCATCGCCCCGTTGAACAGCGCGAAGAGCGGCAATCCGGGGAGGTCGATGCCGCCGGGTTCGATCTGGTAAAAATCGCGAAGCGCAGCAACTTGCGCGGCGAACATGCCGTGCTCGTAGACGACCCCCTTGGCCGGCCCCGTGCTGCCGCTCGTGAAAATGATTGCCGCCGGGTCTATCCTTTTCGTCTGCACAATCACCGGCGAGCGGGGGACGTCAGTCCCCGGGTGCTCTCGCCTGCCACTGAGCGCCGCCTCATTTCCCAACAACCCCGCATACGTCGCCCCGGCCCAGAACCATTTCCGCCCGACGGTGACGTTCCATCGAGCGCTGGAAAATCTGCGTCCTGAAAGCACGCGCAGCGCGTGGACGATCGACAAGGCCACGAACCCGTCCGGTTCGACGTGATCGAGGCAGCGGAAGACGCGGCGTGGCCCCATTCCCGGATCGATCAACACGACCACCGCCCCGGCTTTGAACAGCGCGAAGGTGAGCGCGATGAATTCAATCCCCGGACGAACCATGAGCACCAGGCGACGGCCCGGCTCGATCCCCATGCCGATCATGCCGTGCGCCAGCCGATCGGACAAATCATCGAGCTCACGAAACGAGACGCTTCGTCCGCCTGGCTCAATGACGGCCGCCTGATTTGGGCGCTGTGTCGCCGTTTCATGCAGCGTCGCAGCGATGTTGAGAAACGTCGAATTGGTCATCAAGTTTCAGCCACCGCATTGTTTAGCCGGCCCGCTTGCGGGCCGCGTTACACAAGACGGCCATTCACGTGGCTTGCAACGATTCGATACGCGTGGGGCAAACCCCGCGGCTAGACAGGCGGCACATATCGAAGTCATCCAGCTCGACGGTGGCCTCCTGCTCGCGTTGGCCCATTTTTCCCCTTGGGCTGCATCCCCCGGAGCAACTTCAGACAGAGGCGGCTGATGGCGTCGAGTTGAACTCCGAATTGCCTGCGTGCGGCGGTCGGAGGCAGCGCATCAAAGAGATCCGGCAGTTGCACTCCTCGCCCCATG
>DASYAR010000551.1:0-9611 GCA_036501235.1 Planctomycetaceae bacterium | reverse complement strand
TCATGCCATTGACTTTCGTGACGTCGACTTCCTCTTTCGATTCGTCGATTCCCTCGAGTTTCCAGGGATCGGCGGCCTTGTCGCGCTCGAGCGTGCTGATGTCTCCTTTGACGAGCGCCCCTTGTGTCTTGTCGATCGAATAGTTGTCGATGACGATCTCCTTGAGGTCGTCGCGATTGAGCTTCAAGAGGTCGGTCTCGATCCAGTCGGCAAATTTCGTCGACAGATTGATGTCGAGCTTGGCGACGAACGTCGCGGCTTCATCGGGTCGCCGGACGTAGTAAAACCCGGGACGGTCCTTGACCGGCTTGCCGATGATCAGGTCGACAAGCGTGTCTTCTCCTTTTTTCAATGTCAGTTGCTGGCCGCGGCCTTTCAGCTCCGTCCGGTCTTTGTCGAGCGGGCTGATCACGCCGAGTTGTTCCTGAAACTGCTTCGACGCGCTGGCCAATTCTTCGCGTTTGATTCCGACGAGCGAATTGGCCGTTTTGGCCAGACGGTCCTGCCCGTCGGCCGGATAATTGTGGCGCGTCGGAATCGTCCACTTGCCGTTCTGGAGATTGACGGCAAATTCGCGCGCGGTAGCGCTGGCCTCGTCGTAGCTGACGACGAGGATCGAAGTGGCTTCATTGGGGTTCGTGAAGTCTTTGAAAAACTCCGTACCCACTTTGAGATCGAGCAACTGCTGCGGCGTGATCTCTCCAGGCGGGCTCAATACGATCGCCAGGCCGATCGCCACCGCGGCGGCAACCAGATAGGATATTGTTCTTGTCGATTCGTTCTTCATGGATCAGATCACCTCGAAACTTGAGCTAAACGGTGTTCGATTTGAGTGCGGCGGCGAGCGGGCAATTCCCGTGTGATAACCGGGGGCTGGCACCCCGGGCTCGCCGGATTGATGCTAACCGGTTTTTCGGGCAACGAGCCGATCGGGGATGATCCCCTGTCTTTCGCGTTGCGTCCGCAACGAAAAGATCACGATTCCCAGAAGAAACGCGGGGATCGGCGGCAACGTGATCGCCAGGATCCACGCGATGCCTTCGATCTTGCGAATCTCACGCTCGCTCGTATCTTTGGCTTCTTTGATCTTGCGTTTTTTCTTGTTTTCGATATTGGCCTTCTCCACTTCGAGTCTGCGCTGCCCGTTCTGCTGGGCGATCTGCGCCTTGACCCGCTTGGTCTCGGGATCGAGTGACGCATCGTTGCGGATCGCGGCGATTTCATCGTCCAGTTTCTTCTGCGCTTCTTCCAGAGCTTTCTTGGCGTCGGCTTCCGCAAGGGCCGATTCGTTGCTTTGCGACTCCTTGAAGGCCGTCGTCTTGCTCTCGACGAGCGATAATGAACGATGCCGGGCCTGACGCGACCTGAGCGCCAGCAGCGCATCGTCGCCGGCGAGCTCGTCCACCGCATTCAAGACGAACGCGATATTGTCGACCTTCACGTCTTGCCATTCCTTATCGCGAATAAAGAAGAATGCATTCGTGAGCATGTCCATGTCGGCCACAAACACGGCGTTGATCGTGCGCGATTTATCTTCGGTCGCCCCGGTGATCCGCGCCGCAATGACCGGCGAGACTTCTTCGTCGCGCTCCGACTTCGCCGGCGGCATCACGGGCATGCTGCCTCCTCCTCCCATCATCGCCATGAATCCGCCCGCCGAAGTGATGTAATCGTTCCATTGGTAGGTCAGCGAATGGGGCCCAGACCGCATCAGGGGCTCGAATTTGAACTTACTGTTCTCGCGCGGCCGCAACGACCCGGGATAGAACAGCATGACTTTCTGCAGATTGCGGGTGATCGGGCTGTCGGGACTGAACGCGTATTTGGCGTGGCTGGCCGGATCGACGTAAACGATGTCATAGAGCCCGAAACCCATCAGCATCTCCCGGAAGGCGGGGTGCGCGTCGAAGCGATCCCACACCGTTTCTTCAGAGTCCCAGCCGATCTCCAGCGCGCGGAGCAGCTTGGTCGCCTTGCCTTCGTCCGATTTCTGCTGCTGCGGCCCGCCCCCCATGCCCATCATCCCTCCGCCGGGCCTGGGTTTGGGGTTGTGCGGTGCGACGCCCGGCATAAATGCCGGATAGGGGTCGTCCACGATCAGTGTCGGTTTGCCCTTGGAGACGTAATCGACCAGGTTCTGCATTTCCGGGTCGGTGAGCGAAGAAGGCATGACGGCGATCAATACGTCGACCGTCGAGGTTGCCAGCTCTTCCGAGCCGACCGCCTTGACTTCATATTGTTTCTTCAATTCTTGAGAGATGCGCCATTCGGGCAATTGGCGCATGGCCTGCATGTCGAAGCCGCCGGCCACCTGCGCATCGGTGCGAAGAATGCCGATCGTCTTGCGGTTGGCCTGCGAAACGGTGCGCACCGCGCCGGTGAGCTCGTATTCGACGGGCGTTCCCCGGTCGAAGAAGGGAATGAGCACCTGCTGATCGACGCTCGTCACGACGACCCCCAGATAAACGTCATCGCGCACGATTCGGCCGTTTGGTTCGCTCTGCACTTCCACCGCATCAATACCGTAACGCTTGGCTTCTTCGGCGGCGTCGGTGTATTTCTCGGTATTGACGATTCGCACCCGTACGCCGTCGCCGCCGTATTGACTGTATTGCCGCAAGAGGCCCACGAGCGTCGTCCGCGTGGGAACCAGGTCGCGGGGGACTTCCGGGCTGATGAACGCCTGGATCAATACGGGCCGGTCGGCTTTAAGGCCCCCCAGCACTTTTTGCGTCGTTGACGTCAGGCTGTAGACGCGTTCCTGGGTGAGATCAATCCGGCGATTGGCGCCGACGGCAATCGCATTGAGGCTGATCAAAACTGCGCTCAACGCCACCGCGCGAATGAGGTAGTGGGCCCACATCGGGGTCTGCTGCGGGCCACCCGACCAGTGCCGGCGGCTGATCATGACCAGATTCAGGTACAGCATCAGCACGGTCAACGACACGAAATACAGCAGTCCCGCCAGCGGAACCATTCCCAGACTGAAGTCGCGAAACTGCTCGCCGACCGATAATCCCTGCAGCAACCGGATTGGCACTTTGCCGATGTACACGGGGGCGGCACAGAACAGGGCGCCCAGCACGAACGCCACGGCGGAACTGGACGTCAGACTCGAGGCCAACATGCCCGCGCTCAACAGGGCGCTACCGGCCAGCCAATATCCGAAGTACGTTGCGAATATCAATCCCTTATCGGGCGAACCCAGCGACATCAGCACGAAGACGTGCGACAGCGAAAACAGGAGCGCCACCGTGTAGATGCCCACCGCAGCAGCATATTTGCCGAGCAAAATCTCCAGATCGGAGGCGGGGAGCGTAAATAAAAGTTCATCCGTCCCCTGCTTGCGCTCATCCGCCCAGATCGCCATAGTAATCGCCGGGACGATGAACAACAGCAGTTCCGGAAACATGCGGTTGAGCTGATCGAGATTCGCCAGGTTGTTGGCGAAAAACTGGGGACTGAACGCCACGAATGACTCGAATCCGACGAACACGACAATAAACAAATAGCCGATCACACCCGAGAAATAGCTAAGAAAGTTCCGCTTGAAAACGGCGTCAATCACATGCATTCGCAACATTGTCGAATTGTCCTCGGAAATGACTTTCTCAAATTACATCGGGATATTCGTCCGCTGCCGGCCTGCGCGGAAAGCCCCATTCAAGGCGGCATTTCCGCAGCGCCGGCGAACGCCGGAGCTCCCACTACACGGCGGTTTTCGCCCGTCGCGTGAGCCGGCGGAAGCTCGCGTCCATGTCGTGTTCCTGCCCTTCCATCGCCTCCACGTTCCCGTCGAGAACGATCCGCCCGTCATTGATCAGGATCACGCGACTGGCGACCGCCTTGACTTCCTGCAGAATGTGCGTCGACAGCAGAATTGTTTTGGTTTGACCGAGTCCGCGAATCAGCTCACGGACGTCGTGCACCTGGTTCGGATCCAATCCCGAAGTCGGTTCGTCGAGGATCAGCACCTGCGGATCGTGGAGCAACGCCTGCGCCATGCCCACGCGCTGCCTGAACCCGCGCGACAACTTGCCGATCGCCTTGCCCCAGACTCCGCTGAGGGAGCACTTATCTGCGACATAGTCGAGCCGCGTCGAGAGCGCTCCTCCGGCCAGCCCGCGCGCCGCACCCAAATAACGCAGTAGCGAGGCGGGGGTCATTTCCAGATACAGCGGACCGTTTTCGGGGAGATACCCGATCAAATTGGCCGCCGCAATGCGATCTTCGTAGACGTCGAACCCGCCAATGCTGGCCGATCCCGCCGTGGGCGACATGAATCCCGTGAGGATCTTCATCGTCGTCGACTTGCCGGCTCCATTGGGCCCCAGAAACGCCGCCACCTGACCGCGGGGAATGGCGAACGACACGTGTTCGATGGCGGCAAACGGCCCGTAATATTTGCACAGCCCCTTGGCTTCGATCATGGGCCCTTGGCCGGGGCCGGTGACTGCACTGGGAATCGGACTGGACATCGGCTTCCTCAATATCTGGAAACTAAGACAAAATCGGAATCTATTGGTTTACATGGTACTTACGAGAATGTCCAGAGTTCTGCTGGATTGGTCGGAGGCATTGGCATAGCCGAAAATGCCCCAGCGAGCCGCAGGGTTTTTCCCTGCGGTTTCTGGATAAATCCCACTTGAGGGGGAATATGCGATTTGACGTCATCACTACGTCAGCGGTTGCAAACGCTGGCAACCCCATTCAAGATTGCATTCTGGCATGGCATCGGCGGATAAGCCCTTATGCAGACAGGAATTGCAGCCGCAATCGATCTCCCCCGTCCTGGACACATCCCGCTACGCCAAGCTCCATCCCGGCCGGTATTCCCGCCTTAAAAACTGATCCGCCTCCGGCGCATTGGGACAGCGCAAATTGACAGGGTCCCATTCCAGCTTCTTGCCGATGCGGTATGCGACGTTTCCCAGATGATTGGCTTCGGTCAGCCAACCGGAATAATCAAAATTGCACGTCGTTGAGGCGCCCGTCTTGCAGGCCTGGATCCATTCGGCATGATGACCTATTGATTTGGGAATCCACGGTTCAGGTCGCACGTAGCCCTCGAATTCTTTCTCCGGGAGCAGGACGTGCTTCGTGTAATCCGAGAGGAGCATCCCCTTGTCACCAACGAACAGGACGCCGCTGTCCCATTTCGGAATCCGCGCCTCGCTCCACAAGTCGGGCTTGTTGACGCCCTGATACCAGGTGAGGGTTACTGCGGGCATGTCTCCGCGCGAGGCGTACTCATAAGTCGCCTGCATCGACGCCGGCGCCAACTCGGGGTGCGGGGACGGCCCTTTCGCCGCGATCGTCAACGGCGACTGCAACTTGAGGGCCCAGAAGGGCAGGTCGTTCCAATGGCTCCCCAGGTCGGACATTGTGCCGTTGCCGAATGCCCACCAGCGGTACCATTTCGGCCCAGGGACGTAGGCGTTGTTGAACGGCCGGTCGGGGGCGGGGCCGAGCCACAGGTCCCAATGCAGGCCGGCGGGGACTGGATCGGCTTCGGCGGGACGCTCGCGCAGCGTCACGATGTCGCCGTGCCGACGGGCGTCCTCTTCCGACTGCCAGCCCCAGGCACGCGAGACCCACACGTGCACTTCCCGGACGCCACCGATGGCTTTCGATTGAATCAACTCGACGACGCGCCGGTAATTGTCGAGGGCGTGGATTTGAATCCCCATTTGCGTGGCGACTTTCGTCTTCGCCGCCGCCTCGCGGATGACGCGGGCTTCCCACACATTGTGCGTCAGAGGCTTTTCGCAGTAGACGTGCTTATTGAGCTCGAGGGCCGCCAGCGTCGCAAACGCATGCGTGTGCTCGCACGTGCTGACGACCACCGCGTCGAAATCATTGGCTTGGTCGAACAGCCGGCGAAAATCGGTGAATTTCTTCGCATTGGGAAAATTCTTTGCGGCTGCGTCGAGGTTGGTCTCCGAGACGTCGCACAGCGCGACGATGTTTTCTGAAGCCACATCGTGCGTGTTCGCCGCGCCGCGGCCTCCGGCGCCGATGATCGCGATGTTCAATTTGTCGTTGAGGTTCGCACCCCGCAGGATCGCCGGTGCGCCCAGAGTCATCGCTCCCGCCGCGGCCACCGATGATCCCAAGAACTGCCGCCGCGACAAGCCCGATGACGACCGTTTTCTCCGCGTATCTTCGTGCCTGGCCATATCACACTCCCCTAGTCGAAAGAGATCGAACGACGTCGCCGCCGCGAACAAGTAGACCACCGTTGATGCGAGGGGTCAAGACGGCGGCGAGACGAGAGGTTCACGAAACGCACGGAAAACACGAAAAAATGCAAGTCACCCGATCAGCGTGAAATGATAATGCACTGTCGGCAGATCTTCGGTGCGCTCCATTTTGCTTCGAATTCTGCAATCTGCATGCTGCCGCAGTCAGAATATGGCAGGATCAGTCGGCTGTTCCTGAATGCAATCAGCGGTGAAAAATGACCGTTGTGCTCGTCAGTATCGTAGTAAACGATTGCGATAGTACGGCCGCGAATTCTGGCGGCAAGCTGCTCGATCGTGAGAGGATCACAGACTTGGATATTGAGCTGCTTTGCTCGAGTGTACAACTGCCTTTCGATCGGACGCGGGTCGGCGTCGCGGTCGGTGTGGAATTCGACTTGCAGTCCAGACTCGCGCAGCGCTACGGCCATGGCGATCGTGAACGTACCGGTTTTTTTAGTATGCCGGCAACGCCGGATGATCTGGCGAGCGCTCGTTCGCTTCCTGAAATGGCGCAGAACCATCCACATGGAGATGGGCCCGCAATTGCTATCCAAATCTCGGATAGTTGCCGGACAATCACGGAACGTGGGAAAATCGCCGCTCATCTTCGACTCTGACGGTAGTTCAACTTGCCAGCTTTGCTCGCACGATCTGTTCCATGCGCGTGACGACTTGCTCGAAGTCGAGCTCCGAGGTGTCTATCGGGATCGCGTCAGGGGCCGGCTTCAGGGCGCCGTATTCTCGGGCGGCATCGCGCTGGTCGCGTCCTTCCTGCTGGCTCAGGATTTCGTCCAGCGGCACATCTTCGCCGTTAAGGGCCAGGTCTTGCTGCCGGCGGAGCGCCCGCTTGCGCGGGCTGGCCGTCAAGAAGAACTTAAATTCCGCATGGGGAAATGCAACGGTCCCCTGATCGCGTCCCTCAGTGACGACATTGGCGCCGGCCGCCAGGCGCCGCTGTAATTCCACGAGAAAGGCCCGCACCTGATTGTTGCCCGCAATGTATTTGGTGTCGTCGGTGACCGCAGACCGGCGGATTTCGCGGGTGACGTCCTGCCCGTCGACGAACACCTGACCGGCCTCAAACTGAAACTTTCCCCTGCGAGCTGCTTCGGCGACGGCCGGTTCGTTCTGCAAGTCGATTCTCTGTTTAAGACAGAGCCAGGTGACCGCTCGATACATCGCCCCCGTGTCCAGAAATTGGAACGCGAGCCGCGCTGCCAGTTCGCGGGCCGTAGTGCTCTTGCCGGCTCCGGCCGGTCCGTCGATGGTTACGATCATGGGGTGTTGCGTAAAGTCGCAGGCACACTCCGTGTGCCGTTGTTTGCCATATTGAAAAAAGGACGGACGGCACACGGAGTGTGCCTGCTACTCCGAGTCAATCGACTAAAACTGAACCTCAATATCCGCGACTTCGAAGGACGTCAAATCGACGAGCACGGCGTCGCCGTCCAGCGAGAGCTCGCAAATCGTCTTGCCGTTCAGGTCGCGCTGGCGGGCCCGCACCGGGGTGCGAAAGCAACGCAGCCGGGCTCTGATCGGACGCCCCTCGGTTTCGACCAATCGCAACGCGCATCCACACTGAGCAGGAGCAGCCGGGATGGGCGGCGCGGGATCTTGACCGGCCGTTGCGGTTTCTGCCGGCGGTGGTTCGTTCAATAATGGCAACATTTGCACGATCTGCACCTGCCTGGTCGCCAGGTGAAAGAACCAGCCGGCCGTTCCGCTTTTTGGCGGCCCCTTTTGCGTCGGCACGACAACCGCCGGCGTCAGCACGTCGAGCGCTGCCTGCATGGGGTAATCCTGATCGACGGCGATCACGAATCGGAACTTGCGCGCGGTTTCGCGCTGCACGATCAGAATCGTGTCGATCATGCGCGGGCCGGTCTTGCGATGAAACGGCAATCCCGGCGCCACAATCGTCGTCCGCTGCTCGGGAGTCGCGATTTCCAAGTAGTGCAGGCTCTCGATTCGCTCTTCGGTCGTTTCGCACGCCCCCATCATCGCCGACCGCGTCAGTGACGCCGTCTCGTCGTGCCAGGCGAAGCGCGATGTGAAATAATTATGCCACGGCTCGCCGTCGGGCATCTGGGCGACGTCGAGCACGACGTCGATTTCGACAACGGGCCGCCCGCGCCATACGCGCACGGTCTGCCGGAAGCCGGCCAGTTTTGCGCCGTTCGTCTGATCGACGATCTCGCCCGTCGACAAAATCTCCCCCAGCGCCGGCCCCGCACAGGTGACTTCGCTGCGAACTCCTCGCATCTCGGCGTAATGCGACTTCGTTTCTTCAGGCCGTTCTCCCGCCTGGGTGGTGAATGTCCGTTCGCGTGTAAACCGGAAATTGAGCTGCTGGCTAAGTCGGTTGGGACTGCGTCCGTAACCCTTAATCTGGGCGATTCCGCCAGTCGTCTCGTTGAGATGGACTTCGAAAAAATCATTGCGCAACAAATTGTTGACGGCCAGCTCGGCATTGGGAGCGACAGGGGCCGGCGGCGCACCGTCAGCGGCCACCCACACGAAACCGGCCCCGGGGACGCCGACCGTCAATGCGTGATGCGGATCGCTCCATTGGAGCCAAGAGTTTTCGCCCGCCGTAGCCGGCATCTGGGCTGCTTTGTCGAGAGAAACAGTCACGATGCGACGAAAGGCGAGTGTATTGAAGATAAAATAGCCGGCACGGTCGGCGGCACCGCTCAATATGAGCTTCGCCAGATTGGTCGCGGATTCGGTATGGAATTTGTCGAGTCGTTCGTCGACCTGTTGAGCCGCCTCGTTCGCCGGGCGTTCCCCCAGCAGTTCCACATCGTGCTCGAGCGCGGCGCTGCTTGCCGGATCGGGTGTACTTCCCGCCAGCACCGTTCTCAGTGACGCCAGCCAGATACTGGCATCCAGCCGCGCGCGGCGTGCGACGTGCGTCGTGTACCGGCTGATCGAGTTTTCTTCTTCGCGGGCCACCGACTGGAATAGATAAGGTGTGAGGTATTCGCCCGGTTTGTAAGACGCGTGACGCGTTGGATTGTCGGTCCGTTCGAAGAATTCGCTGAACGTCACAAAGCGCCCCAGTACGGGAGCATAATTGTGAATGCGGCGCAGATCATCGAAGAACGGCGATTTAGCTTCCGGCCAACGGGCCAGCGTAACGGCTGCCACGTGGTCATTGTCCATCGATTCGGACATGCGATCGGGAAACTTCAAATAACTGACGGTGGCGTCGGCTGCCAGCGGTATCCGCGACCAGGCGTCGATCGACGTTCCGCCGGTTCCTTCCCAGCGAAACTTGCTGTGCTCGGAGTCGGGATAAATGCCGTCATCGAGCACCGCGTGCAATGCTCCCTGGAAGCCCCCCTTATTGAGCAATTGCGGCAA
>DASYAR010000550.1:0-15006 GCA_036501235.1 Planctomycetaceae bacterium | reverse complement strand
ACACCCGAGGCCACCCACATCGGCAGCATGATCAGATTCATCAGCCCCGAGATGGAGTCGATCGTTTGCGCGCGCGATGCGACGAGCAGGCCGATACCGGCGAATCCCGCTCCGCCGATCAGCATGACCAGCGACAACTCCAGCAGGCTTCCCGAGCAGCGCACGCCGAAAGCCAAGTAGCCGAACGTCATCAGAAAGGCCATGTCGAAGAACGCGAAAATGAGCCGCACCAGCATCACGCTGAGCAGAAAATCGGACTGTCTCATGGGGGTCGCCAGCAGGCGTTTGAGAAGTTTGCGCACGCGCATATCGACGACGACAAAGCCGATACCCCACATGCCGCCCCCCATCAGGTTCATGCCGATCATGCCGGGAACCAGAAAATCGATGTACCGGTTGCCCACTTGCTGGAGCTGCGATTCGGCAAAAACCGGCGGATCGGGCAGGCGGTCGCGGAGCAGCGAATTTTCCACCGCCTCGCGGGCCAGCAGGCTTTCGGCGCGGCGCGGCTCGTCCCAGAAGCGCGGCGGTTCCGACGATGACGCGCCGGTCTCGACGACCAGGTTGGTTTTCCCGGTTTGCAGGCGTTTCTTCCAGTCGACGTCGGCCGGCCGCGTGATCTTGAATCGCGACTCGCGAGCCAATCGCGACTCGAAGGCCTCGGCCTGCGGGCCAATAACGTCGACCAGGACGGTCGTCTTGGGTTCGCTGCGGAACGCCAGTCCCAGCGCGGTGACCATGACGAGGGGAAATCCGTATGTCCAGAAGACGGCTTCGGGCTGCCGGTAAAACAGCCTCATCCGGGCCAGCACCAGTTGCCAGAGGGGATGGTAATTGCGCTGGCTCATGCCGCCTGCTCTCCTTCGCGCAGGTGGCGGCCGGTCAGAGTCACGAACACGTCTTCCAGCGTGGCGTGGCGCGTCGTGAGGGTGGCAAATTCGCGTCCCGTGCGCTGCAAGTGATTCATCAGGCCGGGCAAGGCAATGTGGGGCTCGGCGACCGACAGTGAAAAGTTGCCGTTCTCCTGGCGAACCGTCTGCACGCTGGGGAGCCGCTCCAACTCGTCGACGGTGAGAGAGTTTCCGTTTTCGTTCAGCGAGAAATCGACGATGTGCTGACCACCCAGCCGGGCAATCAATTCGACCGGAGTCCCCAGGGCGATGACCTGCCCCTGATCGACGACGGCCACGCGGTCGCACAGTCGCTCAGCCTCGTCCATATAATGGGTCGTGAGCAGGACGGTGCGGCCCGCGGCCTTGAAACCGCGAATGATCTCCCACAATTCGCGACGCGAGTGGGGATCGAGCCCGGTCGTGGGCTCATCGAGGAACAGCAGCTCCGGATCGCCGATGATCGCACAGGCGACAGCCAGCCGCTGACGCTGCCCGCCCGAGAGTTTCTCGACGAGTGCCCCCGCTTTCTCGTCGAGAGAAACGCGGCCGATGGCTTCTGCGGGTGCGAGCCCCGACCGATAGAAGCTGCGGAACAAAGTCACGGTTTCCAGCGCGGTGAGCCTGTCGGAGAGCCTGGTTTCCTGGAGCGAGATGCCAATCCGATTGCGGATCGCGTCGTCGTCGCGGCCCCATTGCAAGCCGAGCAGCTCCATTTGCTCTGCCGAGGTGGCGTCGAGGAGCCCTTCCAGGATTTCCATGGTGGTGGTTTTGCCGGCGCCGTTGGGACCGAGCAATCCGAAGCACTCGCCGGTGCGGACCTCGAGGTCGAGGCCACGGACGGCCTCGACGGGATGCTTTCCGTCATAGCGCTTGACGAGTTGCCGGCAGCAAATGGCGAAGGACATGGAATCTTGGCGAACGGGGCGATTCGGATACGAAGGTGGCAGGGTAGTTCATCGTGCAGGGCGCAGCAACGGTCGCCTCGGACGTCAGGCTTTCCCCCAGACAGCGATGTGCCTGGCCATGCCTGGCGCGGTCGCCGGCCAGTGCCAACGACGATCGGATGGACTCCCCTCACTGCCGTCCCTTCTGCGCGGCTGGGTCGCGAAGCGACAAGATTCGACATCGTCCTCAATCATCCCCACGACGGATTTACGGAACGGCGCTGGTTTTGTGGGCTTGGGGACATTAGAACTTGGGCGACAGGATATTGCCGTCAGGCTGGAAAGCCTGACCTACAAGCTGGCTGCTTTTTTCCACGGATTATGAATCGCAACGAGGCAATTCAAGCGATCAGTGACCGGACAGTGCCGTGGGACGTGCTGGTGATCGGCGGGGGAGCGACGGGCCTGGGGGCGGCGGTCGATGCCGCGGCGCGGGGTTACGCCACGCTGCTCGTGGAACAGCACGATTTTGCCAAAGGCACGTCGAGCCGCAGCACGAAACTCATTCATGGCGGAGTTCGCTACCTGGCGCAGGGTCGCCTGGGACTGGTGCGAACGGCTCTCTACGAACGGGAACTGCTGTTGCGGAACGCGCCGCATCTGGTGCACGATCTGAAATTCATCATTCCGGCTTATGCCCTGTGGGAACTGCCGTTTTACTTCTCGGGATTGATGGCGTATGACCTGCTGGCCGGAAAACTCAGCCGCGGGCAGGCAAAATGGCTGTCGTCGCGCGAAACTCACGAACGCGCGCCGACGTTGATCCAGCACAACCTGCGCGGCGGCATTTTGTATCACGATTGCCAATTCGACGACGCGCGCCTGGCGATCACCCTCGCCCGGACGCTGTTCGACCTCGGGGGCACGGCGGCGAATTACATGAGAGTTGCCGGTTTGATCAAAACCGGCGAAAAG
The DNA here is from genome assembly GCA_036501235.1 of Planctomycetaceae bacterium. Classification (GTDB taxonomy): domain Bacteria; phylum Planctomycetota; class Planctomycetia; order Planctomycetales; family Planctomycetaceae; genus JACQFH01. Next base: position 12,254 of record DASYAR010000550.1, on the reverse strand, counting down.
GTGCGCGGAGTGCGCGCAGTCGACGTCGAGGCGGGACAGGAACTGGAAATCCAGGCCCGCGTCGTGATCAATGCCACGGGTGTGTTCGCCGACGACGTGCTGCGGATGGACGAGAATTCCGCGCGGCCGCTGGTGACTCCCAGTCAGGGAATCCATGTCGTGCTCGACCGCTCTGCGCTGCCGGGCGATTGTGCCGTCGTCGTCCCGCACACCGATGATCGGCGCGTCTTGTTTGCCATCCCCTGGCACGGGAAGGTTTTGCTGGGCACGACCGACACCCCGGTCGCCGAACCGGAGCTGGAACCGCGGCCGCTGGAGGACGAGCTGGAATTTTTACTGGCGAACGCCGGGCGGTATCTCGCGGCGCTTCCGGGCCGTAGCGAGATCTTGAGCCTGTTCGCCGGCCTGCGGCCCCTGGTCGCCGATCGGAAGTCCAAATCGACGGCCGCCGCTTCGCGCGATCACCATATCGAGGTCTCCGCATCGGGCCTGGTGACGATTGCCGGCGGCAAGTGGACGACCTACCGTCACATGGGCGAAGACGTCGTCGAGACGGCCGCGCAAGTCGCCCGATTGCCGGCCCGACCGTGCAGCACACAAGCGCTGCGATTGCATGGCTGGCGCGCCGGCCTGGATCCGCACGATTCTCTGACAATCTATGGGAGCGACGTGCAAGGTCTTCAGAAATTGATTGCCGTCGATCCCGATCTGGGGACGAAACTGCACCCGCGATTGCCGTACGTGAAGGCCGAAGTCGTGTGGGCCGCGCGGCAGGAAATGGCCCGGACCGTGGAGGACGTGCTGGCGCGGCGGACTCGCGGGCTGTTTTTGGACTCGCGGGCCAGTCGCGAAGCGGCGCCGGCCGTCGCGCAATTACTGGGGGCGGAACTGGCGCAAGGCACCGGGTGGCAGGCGCGACAGGTCGCGGATTTCACCGAACTGGCGGCGGGATATGTGCCAAGGTAGCTATCTCACTCCGTGAGATAAAGATCTCAATGCCGCCGGTCGCCGAATTTGTGCTCCCGACGAACGAGCGAGATGGCGGTCGCCTTCGCCTTACGGATCGCCGGCACGATTTTGACCAGTTCCAGGCTGATCGTGATCCGTTCCGCAGTCGAGTGAACAACCACCCAATCACAGGCGAAGCCGGCCAGCAATCCGATAGTCAGCAGCACGATCCAGAACATGGCACGCCTCACTGAGTCAACAAAATAACACTGTTCAAGACCATTCCCAAGGCGGTGAGAAAGGCCAGCATCCGTAGACATTCCAAGACCGTTTTCATGATGTTCTCCCGGTGTTGATGTCGCGTGATGCAAAATTAGGAGTGCGCCCGGAAAGAAGTGTAGAAGGCGCGCACACAGGCAACATCGGGAGAACATGAGTGGCGCGCATCGGGGATGGCCCGATCCTCGCAGGAGCATTCGGTGATCCTACGTATAGCGCACCGAGCGGTGCTCTGGCTCGAAGTATTCGGAAAGGAGCGTGTCGACTTGCAACAGTCCTTTGCGCGTGAGGCGGATTGCGTCTCCGTCGACGACGAGATAGCCCGCTGCCTGTTGCCGGGCCAGGGGCTCCCGGAACTCCTCCAGGATATTGACACCGAACTTCTGGCGGAACGGGACCGCACTGATCTGTCCTTCCTTGAGCTGCAACACCATTTCGCGAATCAGAAGCTGATGCGGCGTGGGGGTGAGCGCCCGACCCAGGGGGAGCTCGCCGGCCTCCAGCATCGTCAAGTAGTCTTCGAGCTGATCGACGTTCTGATCGTGCACGCCGGCGAGGTGTCCGAACGACGCGACTCCCGTTGCCAAGAGGTCTGCACCGCGCCACACGCTGTCACGATACACGAATCGGTCGTGCTGCGGATTTTTGACCAACTCCTGCGCGCTCGAGACGTGATAGCCCGCGCCAGCCAGCGTATCGAACGCTTCGTTGACCCAGCGCCGTTTGGTGGCCCAGCTCGCCACGGGAGACGTGACGCCCAACTGCTTCATCTCGCGGGCGATTAGCGTATTGTGCGGCAGTTCCATCTGGTAGATGGTGATGTTGTCGGGATCCATTTGCCGCACACGCTCGATGCAGTTCGTCCAGTTCTCGTCGGTCTCGCCGACCATGCCGGCGATCAGGTCGACGTTGACCTGTGGAAATCCGACCTGGCGGATCCAGTCGTAGGCCCGCATGATTTCAGGAGACAGGTGAGCCCGCCCATTGCCTTCGAGGATCTGATCGTTGAAATTCTCGACCCCCAGCGAAACTCGCGTGATGCCGATCGCCTGGAGAGTCTGCACCTTCTCGAGGCTCAACGTGCCCGGTTCGCACTCGAAGGTCACCTCTTCGGCGTCGTCCCACGAGACCGACGCGTGCAGCCGGTCGCGCAGAGATTGCAACTGCCGGGCGCTCAAGTACGAGGGTGTCCCGCCCCCGAAATAGACGAATTTCAGTTTCCGCCCGGCGACGGCGGGGCGGTGACTGAGCAATTCGACTTCGCGGGCCAGCGCCTGCACGTACCGCTCGATCGCTTTGGCGTTTTGGTCCGTATAGACGCGAAAGTAGCAGAACTTGCAGCGCTTCCGGCAAAACGGAATGTGCAGATACAGCCCCAGCGGATGCTCAGGATCAGGGGGCGGCGCATCGAGCACCGCCAGGAATTCGGGGAGATGCTCCCCCGTCCATTGTGAGAATGGCGGATAATTGGCGACGAAATAGCTGCCGACTTCCGTTGATTCGGCGGGGAGGGTTTCGAGGGACATGAGACAGATATCCGGGGGCTGACACCCCCGGCTCGCCCGGGGAGAATTATTTAGATCCGAAACAATACAGTTTTCCGGTGCTCGACTCGGAGCCGATCACCAGGCACCCTTCACCGACGGCGGGAGAGGCGGTGATCGGCCTGCCGTCGTTGTGCCGCCACTCTTCTTTCCCCGTCTCCAGATTGATTCCGTAGACGTTGCCGTCGCTCGATCCGACAAACACCCGCTCGCCGACGACCACGGGCGAGCTGTCGACGTGCCCCTTGGTGCCGAACGTCCACACCTGATCGCCGGTCAACCGGTCAATGCAGTGCAACTTGCGGTCCTGCGACCCGGCGATGACGTATTTGTCGGTCACGGCCGCCGAAGAATCATAGCGCGCTTTGCCCCCGGTGTAAGCCCAGACCTTGAGGGAATTCTTCCAGTCGATCGCCAGGATCTCATTCCCATAGGTACCGACATAGAGTACGTTGTCGACAACGGCCGGCGAGGAAATCAATTGAATACCGAACGGCATGTCGTTCACCTGCTGGCCCGTCTTGACGTCGATGACCCGCAAGTGTTCGTCGCAACCGGCCACAAACGTAAATCCCCCGGCGATCGGCGGCGAGCCGTAAACCTGCCCCTGTGTGGCGAACTGCCAGGCTTTGGTCCCATCCGCGACGTTCAGACAATACAGGCTGTTGTCGTGCGAGGCGAACAGCACTTTATCGTCAAAGAAGTTTGCGGAGCTGGTGATTTCGGCCGCCGTCTCGAATTTCCATTTCCCTGTTCCGGTGGCCCGGTCGATGGCGTGAAACACGCCGTCTTCATCGCCGATGTAAACCGTGTCCTCCGTCACTGCCACCCCCGCCTTGAAACCGGGAATGAACGTGTTGGGGTTGGCGGGAACCTGTGACTGGTATGTCCATAGTTTCTTCCCCGTCTTCAAGTCACGGCAGAAGACCTCTCCGTTGAGCGACGCGGCATAGACCTGGCCGCCGGCGATCGCGGCTGTCGATTTGATCATCGCGTCCTTCGCACCGGACGGTTCGACCCACATGAGCTGGAGCTTCGCCGGGAGTTTCGAGGTGGCAATTCCCCGCTGCTGGCTGCCATTGCGAAACGTCGGCCAGGATTCGGGACCGGGAGTCGCCAGTTTGGCGGGAGGATCGGCGGCGGTGGATGTGGTGGTGACTGCGATGCCCGCAAAAAAGAACAGCAGGATTGAAAATTGAAAATTGAAAATTGAAAATTTGAAATTGAGAGGACGGGCGATCGCTTTCAAGAACGAAAATGCCGCCACACGCCAATTCTCAATTTGCAATTTGCAATTTGCAATTTCCCCCCCCATTACATGGCTCCTTCGTAGAGTTCGCGGAGCGATCGTTCATCGACGGCACGCGGATTGAACCGCCCCGTCCATTGCAGAGCCGCCTCGGCCGCCATATCGGGAATGAGAATGCGGTCGACGCCGCAGGCAGCCAGTCTACCCGGCAGACCCGCCTTGTGCGCCAAAGCCGCAATATGGGCCGCCAATCGCTCTCCCGCTTGCGGGTCGCCTGCTTCGCACAGACCCGCGTCGGCAGCCAGCTCGCCATATTGTTTGCCGCACGAAGCGGCGTTAAAGCGGACGACGTGCGGCAGCATGACGGCGATGGCGATGCCGTGCGTGACTTTGAAATGGGCCGAGAGGGGATTCGCCAGGGCATGCGCGGCCCCCAGCATCGAGTTTTCGATCGCCGCGCCGGCCAGGTGCGAACCCAGCAGCATCTGGGCCCGCGCGTCGACGTTGTGCGCCGCCAGGACGACGGCGGGAAACCCGTGCGAGATCAACTGCCACGCCTGCCGGCTGAACAGTAGCGACACCGGATTGCGCCGCGTCGAGACGTACGATTCGACCGCGTGGCTCAGGGCGTCGATTCCCGTGGCCGCCGTCACCGACGCGGGCATGCTGATTGTCAAGTCGGGATCGAGCACGGCCACCCGGCAGGCGGCTTTGGGATCGCCGCATGCCATCTTCATGTGCGTCTTGGGATTGGCGATCAGCGCGTAGGACTGGGCCTCGCTGCCGGTCCCCGAAGTTGTGGGGACGGCGATCATCGGCAACATCGGGCGGGTGGCTTTGTTCGCGCCCCAGTAGTCCTCGATGCGGCCGCCATTCGTGAGCAGAAAGTTGATCCCCTTGGCGCAGTCCATGCTGCTCCCGCCCCCCAGGCCGACAATCAGGTCGATTCCGACGCCGTGGGCGACTGCCAAGCCGCGGTCGACGTCATCTGTCGTGGGGTTGGGTTCAACATCGTCGAAAACGGAGACGGCCAGCCCGGCCGATTCGAGGGCGGCAATCCCTTTTTGCGGATGCCCCGCCGTTTCAAGTCCTTGATCGGTGACCAACAGCACACGTTTGGCCCCCAGTTCGCCAGCCAGTTTTCCCAGTTCACCGATTTTGCCCGGCCCAAAGACGACACGCGTGCGGGGCTGATAGTCGAATGCCGGCAGCCTGCCATTGAACCGGTGCAAGTCGGCAACCGTAGCGGCCGAATCAGGGCTGGTGGCGTGGGCCTCAACCTGCATGCACGTTCGTCCGAAAGAAAAACAACTCAGGAGGGCAGCGCGCGGGGCCGCAAAATGCTGTTTCTGGAAGGAGAGTTTATTTTAGGTTGAAACACATCGAAAGGCAATCGCCCGCGCCGCGCCACATGATTTCCGGGCCGGGCGGGGCGTCGTGTGTCCGCCCGAGGTAGCCGCCCAGGCCGGCCACATATTTCAGGAATTCGCCCAGCGACGGTGGATTCTCGGGAGGGGCCGATTTTGTGGCGACCGCACAACCCGCCTGCCATTCGGCTTTCGAGAAGACCACGTCGCAACTGGCATTCGGACACTCTCGGCCGAGCATGGTCACATGCAAGATGCGCCAGGCGACGATGCAATACAGTGCCAGGCAATTTTCCACTCGCCGGGCCTTCTGCAGTTGCAGGCGTTCCACAGTACAACCCTGCTTGAGCACCTTGAAGAAAACCTCGATTTGCCAGCGTGACGTATAGTAATCCACCACTTGCAGTACGTTCGCCAGCGTGTCGATCGGCAAGCTCGTCAACAGCAGCCAATCCAGCGGTTCCACATCGGGGGGAGGATTGATTTCTGTTACGAACACGGCGTTCACAGTCATGTCGGGGAGTTTATCCCCTTTGCGCGACGGTGCCTGTCCCCAGGGCAGGCAGTTCTGCCGCGGCGATCCGCAGTTTCGCAGCCTGCGATGCCGATTCCTGGCGGGGGACCAAGCGACGGTTCTGAGCTGACCGGATAATCCACTCGGCGGTCTTTCCTCGTTTCGGCGCCGCCCCCTCCACGAAGCATTCGAATAAATCACCTTCACGATCCGAGAGGCTGACGATCAGAGTTTCCGGAGCCTGCCGGGCAATCCGGCAGGCATCCCGGTAACTCTCCAGCCAGCGCATGCTTTCCTTGTCCTCGGTGGCACGGTCGCGGTTGTGGGTTTCCGCATGCGGATTGACGAGCGGGCGAGCCCAGAGATGACAACGCGTCACGCCCAGATGCTGCCTCTCGGGTGTGACGGCAATCTGCACATGGTTCATCAACCCGATCCGCGATTCGTACGTCAGCTTGCCGAATCCCTGCTTCGGATCCCGATCGAATTCCAGTTCCGTGGTATCTTGAGGTATCAACGCCACAGGTTGACATCGAATGCGCTCGATAGTCGCCGCTCGATGCGGTGCCAGAATTTTTTCTCCCGTGATCCGTTTGTGGTCGCAGAACCGATAGGCCGCAATCAATTCGGCCCATGAACCGGTCGCTCCGGGCAGGCTTTCTCCCGGCTTGGCTGCCAATTTGTCCAACAGAATCGCTTGGCGTTCGTCCAATCGCGTATCCTCCAAGTCCAACGTGCTCAACTCCGCTCGAATCCATTCTGCCACCGCCATGCGAATCCTCCCTGAGACCTGTGTCATTCAACACCAAGGTCTGGGAGGCGGGCGCAAATGTCGTGCCGTTCGCTGGAGAACTTGAAGCGCGGTCGCCGTTTTCGACTTCGCCCTCGCGTGGGAAGCCCGACCCGAAACGCAGCCGGCCGAGACTCGCAACGGTTACGTATAAGGATGAGAGCTCCGCTGGGGAACGCACGTAAGGAAGCTCTGCTTCCCGAATTGCGACGAGCAAATAGGAACGCCTCCCGCGCGTCGACGTGCGAGTGGAGACCGGCATTGCCCTTTGGTCCGGCGCGAAGCGGAGCTTCGAGACGTGCGATTCCAAGCGGAGCTTGGGATCGAGTGAAAACGACGGCGCACGGAGTGTGCCTGCGACTCTGGATTGAGCTCAGGCCCGGGGCGAGAGTCGTCAGAAACTTTCGGAGATTTGCATGCCCTCCACGAACGCCCCACCCGTCCGATCACATCCGTCGAAAGATCTCGGAAGCCGGAGTGCATGGCGATCATGCTCAGCGCGACGAAGCAACTGGCCAACACGGGAAACAGGTTGGCGACCGGGCTGAAACGCGGGGGATGGTTCCAGAACCAGCCCGCCGTGGCGCCGGCCAGGATGCCCAGGCAGATTCCGTATTGCAAGCCGATGGTTTCGAAGCCGCGGACGGAGAGGCCCCCTTCGGCGGCATCGATGAACATCACCGGCAGTCCCGCCTGCAGGAGCTGCTCCCGCGCGAATCCGTACTCGGCATGAGCCTGGATCGAACCGATCAGCGCCCCGAGCAGCATGCCGGCCACCAGGCCTGAAACGAGCCATCCTCGACGGCCGGTCAGCCGGCGACTGCCCATGCAGGCTCCGAGAACGAATCCGAAAGTTCCGCCGACAAAGGCCCAGACGATAGACGAGGGAGACCGGGGATAGTCGGATTGTGCAGTCCAGGCGCCCCACGACACCAGTCCGATCAAGCCTCCCACACTGCCGAGAATAAACGCACAACCCGAACGGGCAAACACGACTTCGACGACTCTGGACATGTTGTCACAACCGCATCACTTGGAAAACGAAGGCTCGCGACCGGCCCCCTGCTGTCCACACAGCAGACCATCGCGGAGCGAACCACTTCGAGGATCAATGCAAGCCTACGACAGGAAAGACCGCAGTCAATTTCCGAACGCACGCGCCGGTTGCCGCTGGGTCGACGTCGTCCTCGATCAGGAAGGGATCCAGCGCGTGAGAAAAGGCCCTCTTTCGTCGCATTTCCTCGATAATCCGGAGACTCTCCGCCCGATCATTGGCCACCGAACGCTCTGAGCTCCCCGATGCGGCGATCAGGAACACCCCGATCTTCTGGGCATTCCGTTACGGCTTCGGCAACTTATCGGCCGCGATGTCTTTGGCCGAAAAATCGCCGTAGATCGCACGATACGTTCCGTCCGGTCGTTTGTACCAGAAGACAACGTCGTCCTTCTGCGCGGTGGTCTTGCCGTCGCCCAGATACTCATAATCACTTTTCTTCATCCCGCTCAAGAAGGGGGTGATCGCGCCCAGGTGGGACAGGACTTTCACCGCCTCGGGATCGAGCTTGCCGTCCTTGCTCCCTTTCGAGAACAGCACGGCCCAAGGGCCCCAATCCGCGATGCTCGCCGGGAATTTGCCGTCGGCCTGCTTCGTATACCCGCGCAGCGCCTCGACGACGCTCTCTTCGCCGCCCGGCACGGACGGTGCGACCGCCTCTCTAGGCTGCCCGACGACCTTGTATCCTTCCGGGACATCGGCGCTGAACAACGACTCGTCCAGCGGTTCATCGAATCGGAAATCGGTCATCGCGGTGGCCTCGTATCCCACCCCCTTGATCTGAGGTTCGTACTCGATGCGCGCCGGCTTTCCCGTTTCGTCATCGACCCACATCGTGAACGTAAAATTGGCCAGCGTGGCGACAAAGCCGGTCACCGCTCTCCCGTCGAGCGACTTACGCCCCAATTCCTTTTCGGGTTTGCCGCCGGCTTTCTTCAGGGCCTCCAGCCACGCCAGAAAGCCCCCGCCGGGATTCTTGAATTGAGGGAACTTCGACGTGTCCTCGACAATCGCCGACTTGGTGGCCTCGAGGAGCGTCAGCCGGATATAGCCATCGGCACCGAAGATGGTCGTGATTCGATCCGACTTTCCAATCCCCGACTGCTCGGTTCGTTTGCGGCCGTCCGCCGCGATGAAGGTTCGGGTCTTGACGGGCTGCTCCTGGCCCTTGATCATGAGCAGTTGGGTGTACGTCAACGTGCTCGCCTCGCGCACCTGCTGGATGGCCTGCGCCCAGGCGCTCGTGGGGTGCGTCCACCGCGACGCCACAACCACGACGACTGCGGCAACCGCCACGGCGCAGGCCAGTTGCCTGATCCGCCGAGGCCACAAATGGGGGACGGAATTCCGTTCAGTCTGTGCCTGAATTCGCGATTGAATTCGCGCCAGGTCCAGCAGAGGGACAGGCTCCGCCAGGATCTCCGCCATCCCGCGGGAAAACGGTTCGGGAAGTTCGTCGTGAGGATGACTTTCCGCCTGGTTCGATCGACGCGTCATGGCAGTTCTCCTGTAGAGGTTTCCAGCAGCAGCGTTTCCATCTTCGCCCGCACCTTGTGGATCGCGGCAGCCACGGCGCCCACGCTGATTCTCAGCACCTCCGCGATCTGCGGATTCGACAACAATTCGTGGTAGCGGAGTGCGAACACCGCCCCTTCGCGTTCCGGCAGGGCCGCGACAAAATCCCGCACGCGGTCCGTCAGCTCGTGGCGGACCGCTTCGTCGCAGGGGTTCGCGCTATCCGCCGGGACGACACACGACTCCAGCGAGTTCAATTTGCGGCGACGTCGGCGCAGATCCAGCGCCCGGAACACGGCAAGTTTCCTTAGGTAAGCGCCCCAGTTGCGAACTTCGCCCACCTGGGAGCTCGAGCAGGCCTCCAGAAAGACTTCCTGGGCGGTATCTTCAGCATCGGAAACCTGTCCCAGAATCCGGTAAGCAGCCTGAAAGACAGCCTGCCCGTGTTCGTGAAGAATTCGTGACCAGTCGAGAGCCAAGGCAACTCCCCTGCGGAGGGTGAACGCGAACGCAGCACTCTAATGACGAAATATGGGGGCTGAAATTACCTCGGTTCCGTCCATTTATCGGGTTATCCGGAAAATGCGTATCCGACCTGCCCCTCCGTGGGGGGCCTGCGCCCCGAGACAGTCAATGTGGATTGTCAGTAGGTTCGAACCCGTGAACAGCCCTGTCGTGGCCTCTCGTTGAGTGGAATCGTGAGTGGAATCGACGGAGCAGTCGTGAAAGGCGCGAACAAACGGCGTGGAATGTGCTGCATTCATTCCGTGGACAGATCCCAATACAGCCGTCTCGCTGTGTTCGGGGCCGCTCTCTGGCAGTGTATCGGACGACTGGCTGCAGAATGGCCAGAGTGGTTGGCGACGAATCAAGAGCCGAATCATGATTGCAACGCGAAGTTTGACGGCGTGTGCGCTGCTGCTGGCGATCGGCTGCACTCCAAAAGAATGGGATTCAGGCAGCACGTCGAAGGAGTCCCAGAAGCCCCCGGGCCGGGGCCAAACGGCAAAAACGGCAAATGGATCCGAGCACCTGCCCGCCCGGCCGGAGATCGCCTCAGGGGCTGTCGTTCAGAAGGCGAAGGAGACGTTCGAACTTACCGGCGAGCTCATTGCCCAGACGAAAGAGGAATTCCTCGCGAAGGCAAAGCAGCGTCTTGCCGAAATGGATCGGCAACTCGATGAATGGGAGACCCGGTCAAAACCTCTGTCAGAGGAGGCCCGGGCCAAATTGGACCATGACCGCGAGGTGTTCCGACAACGTCGGACGGAGATGCAGCAGGAACTCGACCGATTGACGGGTGCCGGCGACGATGCCTGGCAGGACATGAAAGCAGGAACGGCGAAAGTCTGGAGCGATCTGACGGACGCCTTCGGTAAAGCTGCGACGCATTTCGAAAGCGGCAGAGTCCCCTGATATCCCACTCTCGGCACATTCTGATTCCTGCCGACTTCACGGAACAGAACGACCGAACAGAACGGATTAAAGAACCACCAGGTTGATCGACAGCCGCGCGGCTCGACGCCTGTATGCTCAAAATCTTTCGAACAAGCGAGGATTTTCGCCGCTTGCCATCCGATGCGTTCGAGGCATAGCATTTGATGTGTGCGAAAGATCACGGAACGGAAAATTGAAAAGAAAGGATGGGAATGATGTCTACTGCAGTTTCCAATCGAGGCACGCGGAATGTGAAATCAGTCTTTCGTCCATTGCAGATGCTGCGACGAGAATTCGATGATCTCTTCGGTCACTTCCCCATGGACTGGGAGGGACCCTGGAGCAACAACGAATTCCAAGCCGCCTGTGACGTGTCGGAGACGGCGGATATTTTCGAAATTCGCATGGATGTCCCGGGGATCAAACCCGACGACATCGCGATCGAAGTGACCGACGAGGTCGTTCATATTCGCGGAGCGCGGAATGAAGAGAAAGACGAACAGGGAAGATCATATCATCGCATGGAACGCCGCAGCGGCAGCTTTGCGGAAGCGGTTCGGCTGCCTGGAACGGTCGATGCCGAAAAAGTCGAAGCCGAGTTTCACGATGGAGTCTTGACGATCATGCTTCCGAAAGCCGAGATCAGCAAGACGCGGACCGTGAAAATCAAGGCCGACGGCAAGTAGCAGCAGTCACGGATTATGTCCGACATTCAGGGGAGACGATCGGAGTCAGGCTGTCGGCCTTGTGCTGCCAGTCTCGAATCGCGTATTCCGCTGAATAGGCTCCTTCGACCTTGATGTATTGCCCATCAAGGTCGCCGGACGCTTCCCACCTATTTCTGCCTGTTTTCCTGGCAACGACCAGGCAGCTTTTTCCGGAGACAAGAATCGATTTCGTCAAACTGTTCGCCATCCGGCACCCGCCCCCCCCTTCGCGAATTTACAATCGTCAAGTTGGAAAACACGAAAGGCTCTGGCCGGGGGAGCGAGCTCCCGGTGCGCAATTAGACCGGCCTGACGTTCTCGGCACAGGGACCCTTCGGACCGCTGCCTTCCGTAAAACAGACCTTCTGGCCTTCGTACAATTCTTCGAACCGGACGCCTTCTACGCCGGTGTGATGAAAAAACAGGTCTTTCGCCTTGCCCGTGTTGATGAACCCGAAACCGCGGTCCGTCAGCTTCTTAATCGTACCTTCTGCCATGTGCTGCTTTCCCGAATGAAATTGTTCGATGACGTCGTCTCGGTTTTCCGAGAGCGACCTCACGTTATCGAAAGCGAGGTACGGTGTCTGTCCGACTATTCCCTACATTCTGACGCTCGAACGAGCAAACCGGCTGATCGGCATTCGGCCACGACCCGCTCTCAATTGAACACCCAGTTCGCGAATTATCGAAATGCTCTGCCCGGCGATTTTTTTCCCGGTTTTAGTTGTGGAGTGGCCCGCAAAATGCCGCGAAACAGGTCCAACAGCGGTGGCTTCACCGCAACATCTTCACCACAGCATCCTTCACCGCAACATCTTCAGGGGGGAATCGCAACATGAGAACCAATGCT
>DASYAR010000549.1:0-22741 GCA_036501235.1 Planctomycetaceae bacterium | reverse complement strand
CACCAATGGTCACCCAATCTTTCCGACGAATGATTTCCCCAAGGCGAATACCAATAGTCTGCGATACGCGCTCCTCTTCGAGTCGCGGTTAAGCGATTTTAATGGTACGTCACCCAACCGGGTTCAATGCCGCGAAATGGCGAAACGAACCGCCACTTTTGCTTCGGCTTTCCGTCTTGCTCGGGGTTCTCCTCGACATACCGCATGGCGTTTTCAATCGCCTGGTTCGAATCCAGATAAACTTTCCATTCTCCTCGACTCCACATTTTCGGCGGGCGACTACCACGCTTCGCATGCATCGCCAGTGGATGCGATCCCGATTGAATCAATTCACGAGTCGACTCACCTTTCAACAACGTGACGATCGACTCGACCTGATAAGTATGCCGCGCGATCACGAGATGCGCATGTTCCGGCAGGATTGAACACGCCCAGATGGTGTAATTGTTTCTCGCGGCAATTTTTCCAAATGCTCGACCGATATCGCGCGCCTGATCTCCTGTGAATTGCATGGGCGGATATTTGAGGGCGCGCTTCGCCTTGATCCGTTGTTGCTCTTCTTCCGGGGTCAATTCGCGTCGTTCGACAGATTTGGTCGTGCGGCCGAATCGCACCAGTTCCCATTTTCCGACGAAATCGGACCACGAGCCGCGCGGATCGTTCGGCAGCCAGAATCCATATGCGCCGAAAATCACATGGTACCCGTGAATCATGCAACGTCTTCGTTTAACCGCGACTCGAAGAGGAGCGCGTATCGAGCGTCTCAACTGCTCTCTGCCTGCTCATCAATGGTCACCGAATCTTTCCGACGAATGATTTTCCCAAAGCAAATACCAATAGCCTGCGTTACGCGCTCCCCTCCGGGTCGCGGTTAAACGAGCGCGATGCTACCTCCCTGTGATCGGGTACTGTGTATCCTGAAATCCCTTGCCGCTGTGCTCGCCGGGGGGGACCAGGTTATTGATGAAGGCCTCGTCCGCCTCGTCGATCGTCACGTTGAGACACGCCACGTTGTCGTCGAACTGCTCCATCGTCCGCGGGCCGATGATCACCGACGTCAGCGTTTTGTTTGCCAGACACCAGGCCAGCGCGAACTGGCTCATCGCCACTCCCTTCTTCGCGCAATGGGCGCGAATCTCTTCGGCGATCTGGAAGCTGGCGTCGCGCAGCTCGGCCTGCTGCATCCGCTTGTCGTCGCGCGAGGCGCGGCTGCCGGCCGGAAACGCTTCGCCGGCTTTGTATTTGCCGGTTAAGATGCCGCGCGCCAGCGGGCTGTAACTGACGACGCCAATACTATGCTCTCGGCAGGCGGGGAGCAATTCGACTTCGATGTCGCGGTTGACGATGTTGTACAGGGGTTGGATGCAAGCAAAGCGGTGCAGATTCAGCTTGTCGCTCGTCCACAACGCTTCCATCAGCCGCCATGTCCGAAAGTTAGAGCAGCCGATGTAATGCACTTTGCCGGCGCGGACCATGTCGTCCAGGGCCCGCAAGGTCTCTTCGATGGGAGTCGTGTAATCGGGCGTATGGACGAAGTAAATGTCGACGTAGTCGGTCTTCAATCGCTGCAGGCTGGCATCCAGGGCCTGCGTCAAGTGCCGTCGGCTCGCTCCGCAGTCGTTCGGCCCGTCGCCCATCGGGCCGCGCCCCTTGGTGGCCAAAACGACCTTGGCACGCCGGTCGGCGATCGCCTGGCCCACGACGACTTCCGACTGGCCGGCGTTGTAGACGTTCGCCGTGTCGAAAAAATTGATTCCCTGGTCGAGCGCTGTGTGCATGATGCGCGTCGACTCGGCAGCCTCGGTCTGGCCGCCGAACATCATGGTTCCCAGGCAAACCGACGAAACTTTGACTCCGGACGAACCCAGGTTTCGAAAGCGGCTCATGTTGTTCCTTGAACAATTGGGCTGGCGTCAATACAGTACCGGTTTATACAGCACCAAATCGGAAATCTCCACAAAGGCCGAGTCCGCCAGCCGGACCAGAGTCCTCGAGAAAGTTTCTCCAGAAAGAGAAGAGCAGGTTTATGGGCGTTAAGAAGACGGGTAAGGGTCGCCGCAAGCTGGGTCGAAGGAAGCGCCGCATGCGGGCCAAGATCCGTCATCGTAAGGGCTAACGCCCCGGCCTACGTCGCGTCAACATTTTTTTATGTTCTTATCTGGCGTGTTCCCCTCTCTGCACGCTACGATGAACAGGGATGTAATGCCTTCCGCTGCCGCGGTTCCCTCGGGGAAGCCGCGGTCCCTCCCGGCACATACAAGTTCCTTCCGCGGCCCTGCAAAAATAAAACGAAGGGAACGAGGTCAAGCCATGAGACCGACGTTGCGCACTTCTTTGATATGCACACTCGCCGTCGCCGCCGGACTGTGCTTGAATCGGCCGGCCAGGGCTCAAGACGCCGCGGTTGATCCCGCTGCTGTCGCGAAGGCCGAAGCCGCCCAAAAAGCCGCCGACGATGCGGTCGCCAAGCGTAAGGCGGCAGAAGGTGTCGTTGCCGCAGAGCAGACCAAGGTTAAAGCCGCCGCCCAGGCGCTCGCCAAGGCCAAGGCCGACGAATCGAAAGCTACTGCGGACGTGGCCGCCTCCGAAAAGGCCTTTACTGAAAAGACCGCGGCGGCTGCCAAAGCCGCGGAAGGCGCTAAAGCTCTCGAAAAACCGGCGGCCGACGCCGTCGCCGCCGCGAAAGCCGCCGCCGATGCTAAGGCCGCCGCCGATAAGCTGGCTGCCGATCAAGCGGTCATCGCCAAAGCCACCGCCGATACGGCTGCCGCCGCCAAAGTGGCCACCGAGAAAGCCCCCGGCGACAAAGCCATCGCCTTGGTGAAGACTGCCGCAGATACCGTCGCCGCCGACCTGGCGAATATTGCTAAGGACGCCGCCGCGAAAGCCGAAGCCGCCGTCAAATCAGTGACCGACACCGCCGCCGTCGTCAAAGACACGGCCGACAAGCTCGCGGCTGCGCAAAAAATAGCGACCGATATGGCCGCCGCTGCCAAAGCCGCCGAGGCCGCCGTCGCGACGTCCAAGGCCAACCTCGCCAAAGCGCAGGAAGTTTCCAAACAGAACGAAACGCAAATGGCCTCCGCCAAGGCGGAAGTCGACAAGGCGTACGCCGCATTGACCGCCGTTTCTGCCGAGACGACGACTGCCGTCAAGGCGTCCGAAGAAGCCCTCATGGCGATCGGCAAGTTCGTGTCGTTCTCGAAGCATGTCGCCCCGGTTTTCGCCAAGCGCTGTCTGGCCTGTCACAACGCCCAGACCGCGAAAGGCCGCTACAACATGGATTCGTACATTGGCGTCATGAAGGGGGGCGAACAGGGAGACACGATTATCCCCAAAGACGCCGACGGCTCGAATCTGATCGCCCTGCTCGAAGACGGCTCAATGCCCAAAGACGCCGATCCTCTCTCGAAGCAGGAAATCGCTTCGATCAAACAGTGGATCCTGAATGGCGCGCGGCTCGATGCCGGCCTCAAAGGTGAGTCGCAGCTCGTTACGATCATCCCCAAATTGCCGCAGCCACCGGCCCCCGAAAACTACCGCGTGCCGATTCCCGTGACAGCCGTGGCCTTCAGCCCCGACGGCAATACAGTCGCCAGCTCAGGCTATCATGAAGTCATCCTGTGGAACGCGGCCGACGGCAAACCGGTCCGCCGCATCGCCAACATCGCCGAACGGACTTACGACATCGAGTTCAATAAAGAAGGGACGCTGCTGGCGGTCGCGGCGGGAACGCCCGGCCAGCAGGGAGAAGTCAAGCTCTTCAACCCGGCTGACGGCGCATTGATCCGCGACGTGATGACGACCAGTGATTCGGTGTTCGCCGTCGCCTTCAGTCCCGACGGCAAGCGCCTGGCCGCCTGCAGTGCCGACCGCACCATTCGCGTGTTCAACGTCGAAAGCGGCGCTCAAGAACTGCTCATTGAAGACCATGCCGACTGGGTGATGGGGATCGCCTGGTCGCCCGACGGCACCAAACTGGCCTCCGCCAGCCGCGACAAAACTTCAAAGCTGTTCGACGCCAAAACCGGCGACTCGCTCGTCACGTTTCCCGGGCACAACGAAGTCGTGTACGGCGTCTCGTTCTCGCCCGACGGTGCTCAAGTGCTGACGGCGGGCCGCGACAACAAGATCCGCGTCTGGAATCCGGCCGACGCCAAGCAGATCCGCGAGATCGGCGGGTTCGGGGCCGAGGTGTATCACGTCGTCGTGACCCCCGACGGGCGGATCTTCAGTTGCAGTGCCGACAAACAGGCCCGTGAGCATAAGCTGGCCGACGGCGCCGCCGTGCGCGCCTTCGCCGGCCACAACGACTGGGTGTACAGCGTGGCGTTCAACCCGGCGACGAAGAAGCTGGTGACCGGCAGTTGGGACGGCGAAGTCCGCATCTGGAACGCTGACGACGCCAAGGGCCTCGTCACCTTCACCGCCGCCCCCGGCTATGTGAACCCCACGACCGCCGCCGCCACGAAGTAATCCGCAGCGCTCTCGTTCCCACGCTCCGCGTGGGAACGCACGTCTCGACGCTCTGCGTCGCCCTCGACTCCGGCTACGGCTCCCACGAAGCGTTCACCCGTGCGTTCCGGGAACAATTTGCTTTCGCCCCCGAGCAGGTTCGTGCTCAAGGGTATCTCAACAACATTTCTGTGCCAATAACACGGTAAGAAATCGATGAGTCGGACGAAATACAAGAAATGCCGACACGAGAGTCATCTCGACTGACGGAGCAGGCATGTCGATAATCCGAGCCAATCGTTGCGACGGAATCGTACGACATTTGCAACCAGGCCGTGATTCGGCTACGAGAATCTTTCCATCAGTAGCACCCTTTGAACAAACCCGGCGTTTTTCGCCCGCCTCCGCCAACAGGGGCCGGCACCAGGGGCCTGCATTTCCATCACCGCCATCTTTCAAAAAGTTGTGACGTTCCTCTCTCGCCTCAGCGGCGGGGCGATCGACCTATCGACCGCGCGCTATGAACAACAGGTCGACGAAATCGGCCGCAAGGAACAGGCTTTTGCGGCTCAGACCGACGACGCCCTGCGACAATGTGCCGCCGAGTTAGGTCAGCGATTGCAGAGCGGAACGCCCGTGAAAGATGTCCTGATCGACGCTTTCGCGCTCATCAAAGAGACGGCCCGGCGGACGGTGGGCATGTTCCCGTACAACGTCCAGGTTCTGGCGGCTCTGGCGATGCACGACCGCAAGCTGGTCGAGATGCAGACGGGTGAAGGCAAGACGCTCGCCGCCGTCCTGCCGGCGGCGCTCACCGCCTTCCAGGGGCGGGGTGTGCACGTCCTCACGTACAATGATTACCTGGCGTCCCGCGATGCCCGTTGGATGGACCCCATTTATCACTTCCTGGGGTTCTCGGTGGGGCACATCGCGCAGGGACTCTCCCCGGTCGAGCGGCGCGCCGCGTATGCCTGCGACGTTACCTACGTCACGGCGAAGGAAGCGGGGTTCGATTTCCTGCGCGATCGGACATGCCTCGAATTGCCGCAACAGGTGCAGCGCGGCCTCCATTTTGCGATCGTCGACGAGGCCGATTCGATCCTGATCGACGAAGCTCGCGTGCCACTCGTCATTGCCGGTGCGGACGACGAGAATCACGGCGACCTGTACCGCTTGACGCAACTCGTTCGCACCTTGCGACCTCACATCGACTTCGCGATCGTGAAGGGCTGGAGAAACGTCAACTTCAATACGGCCGGATTGAATCGGCTGCAGGCCGCGTTGCAATGCGGCGAACTACACGTCGAGGAGAACGTCGACCTGCTGACGCGACTCAATCTGGCGCTGCAGGCCGAAGTGCTGTTGCGGCGCGACGTCGATTATCTGGTGCGTGACGGCAAAGTTGAGTTGATCGACGAATTGACGGGCCGCGTGGCCGAGAATCGGCGTTGGCCGTACGGCCTGCAGGCGGCCATTGAGGCCAAAGAGGGATTGGCGATTCAACCGCAGGGGCGAATCCTGAATTCGATCACGCTCCAGCACTTTCTGGAACAATACACATCGATCAGCGGCATGACAGGGACCGCCCAGGACGGGGCGGTCGAACTGTACGAGTTCTATGGGCTGAAGGTCACGGTCGTCCCTCCCCACCGCCCGTGCTTGCGCGTCGATCATCCCGATGTCGTGTTCGGCACCAGGGAAGACAAGCATGCCGCATTGCTTCACGAGATCGAGCGCCTGAACCAGACTGGCCGGCCAGTGCTGGTGGGGACCACGAGCGTCGCCGAATCGGACCTTTTGGCCGCACGCCTGGCCGCGTCAGGGACCGCATGCCACATCCTCAATGCCCGGAATGACGCCGACGAGGCGGCCGTGGTGACCGAAGCCGGCGCCCTCGGCGCTGTGACCATCTCGACCAACATGGCGGGGCGGGGGACAGACATCCGGCTGGGGGGCAGTGACGAGCGTGATCGCGACCGCGTCGTCGCCCTCGGGGGACTGTTCGTCATCGGGACGAACCGGCACGAATCGCGTCGCATCGACAACCAGTTGCGTGGCCGCGCGGGGCGGCAGGGAGACCCCGGCTCAACGGAATTCTACGTCAGCCTGGAAGACGACCTGATTCACCGCCACGGCATCGCCGACTTTCTTGCCGGCGCGGCCGATCGGTCCCGCACACAGCAGGACGATCCGCACATCGGTCGCGAAATCGCTCACGTCCAGCGGATCATCGAAGGAGAGAGCCTGGAGATTCGCCGCACGTTGCGAAAATACTCGTATTGTCTCGAACGCCAGCGCCGCTTCGTTTATGAGCATCGCGAGAAGCTGCTGCGGGGCGTCGAATCACCGACTCTTCTGCGCCGGCGGGAACCCGAGCTTTTTGACAAGCTGACCCGCGAGTTCGGCGAAGATGTCGTGCTGCGTGCCGAGCGGCAGGTGACGCTCTGCCAGATCGACCGCTGCTGGTCGGATTATCTGTCGCACGTTGCCGAGATCCGCGAGGGAATTCACCTGGTGAGCATCGGCGGTCTCGACGCGTTCGACGAGTTCAACCGGCAGCTCAATGCGTCGTTCCGTGAATTCCTGCAACGTCTCGATGACGAAGTCCTCGCCACGCTGCGCACCGCCCGCATCACGCCGGACGGAGTCGACCTGCAGGCGGAAGGCCTGCTCGGCCCTTCGTCCACGTGGACGTACATGATCAACGACAATCCGATGGGCGACATCCTGCAACGCCTGCTCCGCGGCCTCAAGCAACTCGTCACCGGCGGACATTCTTCTCACGACGATGAAGAAGACGACGACGAATCGTTGACGACGCCTCGCTCAGAGTAGCAGGCACACTCCGTGTGCCGTCGTTTGTTTCGCCGGCGAAATTCATGACGAGACACGAAGTCACCGATCCCTCTCCCACGAGCGGATCGCCGTCAAGTACGGTCGCGAAATCGACTGGAACGCGAACAAACCGGGGCTGGAAGGCGCTCCGCGACGCCTACGTCAACGCCTGGATTACGCCGCCCGCCGAATGAGCTCGCGAAATACGGCGTCGTGCGTTCCCGCCCGCCAAATCGTATAATCGCAATCCCATTCGACGCGCGGGCACGTCGGCGGCGGGAACAAAAACGGAAGGCATTTCAATGATGGTGTTCCGCCTGGTCGGCGATGAATCGCAATTGCCAGCCTCGGTCCATCGAACCGGCATGTCAGCCGATGGTGCGCGACGCGGAGCGTCGGGGCGTGCGTTCCCACGCAGAGCGTGGGAACGAGAGCGCGTGGGGACTGAAGTCGACACGACGATGAATGACCCGGCTCAGATCGCGTAATCCACGGGGGCGAAGAAGCGGACGCGGCGGGGGACGACGTAGACGGTTTCGCCCAGCTTGAGCTGCAGGTCGCTGTAACGCTCCAGCGGCAGGTCGATATTGATCGCCAGGCCGAATTCTTCCGACATCACGCGAACCTTGGCCACGGCCCCCGCCGGATTGATCTGCACGATCTGGCCCGGCACACCCGCTCGATCGGTCGGTTCACGATTGACGTCCAGTTCGTGCGGGCGCACGTAGCCTTTTACGTCCGGCGCGTCGGCATGCGACTGGTGAGGATACTCAAGCTCCAGATTTCCCAGCTTCACTTTGCCTTCGTGGACGCGGCCGTGAAAGACATTCACGTTCCCCAGAAAGTCCATGACGAACGCATTGGCGGGATGATCGAAAACTTCCTGCGGCGTTCCCGCCTGTTCGACCCGCCCGTGGTTCATGACGACGACGCGGTCTGAGACTTCGAACGCTTCTTCCTGATCGTGCGTCACGAAGACGGTCGTCAAATGGATTTCTTCGTGCAGACGGCGCAGCCATTGCCGCAATTCCATGCGGACTTTGGCGTCGAGCGCGCCAAACGGTTCGTCGAGCAGCAGCACTCGCGGCTGAACGGCCAGCGCGCGCGCCAGGGCCACGCGTTGCCGCTGGCCTCCAGAGAGCTGCGACGGATACCGTTTGTGCAAGCCTTCCAGTCGCACCAAATGCAGCAATTCGTGCACACGTTTCGTGATCTCGTCCTGCGGAGACCGCCGGACGCGCATCCCGAAGGCCACGTTCTCGAATACCGACATGTGCCGGAACAGGGCGTAGTGCTGAAACACGAACCCCACGTTCCGTTCTTTGGGCGACCGCTCGGTGACGTCTTCGTCGTGGTGCAGGATGATCCCCGTGTCGGGGTTTTCGAGCCCGGCGATGATCCGCAGCAGCGTCGTTTTGCCCGATCCCGAGGGGCCCAAAAGCGCCAGGAGCGAACCGGTGGGGACGTCGAGACTCACGTCGTTGAGGGCCGTGAAGTCGCCGAACTCCTTGGTGACGTGTTTGACGTTGATGCTCATGGGTTTGATCTCGGTGCGATGCGCGAAGCGGAGCTTCGGACGGTGCGTTCCCAAGCGGAGCTTGAGAACGAGATGTGACGACTCATTTTTCAACCTCTGGGCCTTGTTGCACGGCGGCGGCGTCGGCGAGTTCCTGGCGGGTCTTGCCTTCGAGGACGACCTTGATTCCTAAAGTCACGAGGGCCAGCAGGGTCAACAGCGACGCCACGGCGAACGCAGCGGCGTTGTTGTATTCCTGATACAGTTTTTCGATGCGGATCGGCACGGTGTCGGTCTGTCCGGCGATGTGCCCCGACACGACATACACGGCCCCGAATTCGCCGATCGCGCGAGCACTGCACAGGATCACGCCGTACAGCAGCCCCCACTTGATATTCGGAACGGTCACGCGCCAGAACATTTGCCAGCCGGAGGCCCCCAGGCTGACGGCCGCCGTCTCTTCATCGGAGCCGAGCGCGTCCATGACGGGGATCAATTCGCGGGCCACGAACGGAAACGTGACGAACGTCGTCGCCAGGATGATGGCGGGCCACGAAAACAGGATCTGGATTCCGTGATCCAGGAGCCACGGTCCGAAATAACCGCGTCGTCCGAACAGCAGCGTGATCATCAATCCGGCCACAACGGGAGACACAGCGAATGGCAAGTCGATCAGCGTGGTCAGCAGCGTTCGTCCGGGAAAGCGGAAGCGAGTGATGGCCCACGACGCCGCGATGCCGAAAGTCACGTTGGCCAGCACGGCGATCGGGGCGACGAATGCCGTGAGTTTGATGGCATGCCACGTGTCCGGGTCGGAAGTGAGGCTGCGCCAATAGACGGTCCAGCCTTTTCCGAATGCCTGCGCGAAAATGCTGATGACGGGAATGATCACCAGCACGGCGATCACCGCCAAAGCGGCGGCGATCAGCGACCAGCGGAGCAGCGCGTGATCTTGCTGCGTCCGGCGTCCCGGTTGCTGGGGCTTCAACCATTGCGATTCAATCTGCATGACGCTGGCTCCGCCGTTCCAGGTAATTGATGATCCCCAGCAGCAAAAACGAGGTCAGCAGCAGCACCGTGGCGATCGCGGTCGCCTCGGCATATTCGAAGGCGTCCAGCCGCTCGACGATCAGCACGGGAGCAATTTCGGTCGATTTGACGTGCGGAAACGCCGCCATGAAACGCTTGTTCCCCGAGACGAAAATGACCGAGCCATATTCGCCGATGCCGCGAGCCACAGAGAGGGCGAAGCCGGTGATCAAAGCGGGAATCAGAGGGGGAAATATCACGCGGGTAAACGTCTGCCAGCGGGTGGCCCCCAGGCAGGCCGCGGCTTCTTCCAGTTCGGCTTCCAGGTTTTCAAGCACGGGTTGCACGGTGCGAACGACGAACGGCAGACCGATGAATGTCAGCACTAGCACGATCGCAAAACGGGTGTTGACCCCTTCGATCCCCAGCGGAATCAGATAGCGGCCGAACCAGCCCTTCTCCGCATAGAGTGTTGAATAAACGAGCCCCGCGACCGCGGTCGGCAGGGCAAAAGGAAGGTCAATGAGCGAATCGAAAAACCGCTTCAGGGGAAATTCGTACCGCACCATCACCCAGGCCACCAGCAGGCCGAGCAACAGATCGGCCCCGGCCGCGACGATTGACGTCCCGAACGTGACGACATACGCATCGCGCACACGTGCCGTCGTGACGACGGCCCAGAATTGACCCCACGTCAGCGTACTGGCTTTGAGAAAGCAAGCCGCGAGCGGCACCATCACCAACAGAGTCAGATAGGCGAGCGCGAAACTCAGGCTGAGTCGAAATCCGGGAAGAATCCTGCGATTCGCGGCACTCACATCAGTTCCTTGGCCTCGGGGTGGCAAGCAGTCATACGGAATACAGCACAATGATTATCATGTACATGACATATTGGCAAGTGGCTTTTGGCCGAGACACGGTTTTGAGACGTGTCGCCACTGGCCGACCGCATATAATCTCTGATGGAATGCGGTACGTCTCGATGTGGCGCGCACCGCCAAATGTGATTCGACGTAAGTCTCTGTTGATGAAGTTACGGATTTGATTTTCGAAAATGGTCCCCCGACGAAATTGAAGGGGTCCAAACGGCCAGTTTTGCATTCGTTATGCAAAAACCGTACTCCAAACAGACCCAAAATGGGTCAAGCTTGGCTCAAAACCTGCCTGACGCCGCTCAAACCGCCCTTTTTTTGAAAGCGGATGATGCAGCTCCGGAATCGATGCAAAGCACTCTACTGTCATGTGTAATGTTGAATTATTGAGCGATTTTCTGGTGGGGGCCGCATTGACGAGCAACTCGGAAACAGGTCGTCGACCGTGCTGTAAGTCGCCGTGCAATCGGTGGTAATGGCATATTGAGCGCAAGAAACTCATCAAGAGAAATCGCTGGCCATTATGCACGACGAAGAGTATTCATTAAACGCTGGTTGATGCGATTTCTCTGGCCTTGAACGCCAGCAGCAATTCCTGGACTTACGTCGAATCTGTCACGTCCTGGTGCTTACAAATCTCTCGGCGCGATGGTTTCTGGCATTTCGTGGACACATCAGCCGACTGGCGTGATAATTAAGATTCGCGATCCGGCGTTTCCTGCTGCGACCTGCGACTTTTCTTTTGAGGAATCGCCATGCATTCCAATGCCCCCACCAATCTCACCAACCTGCTCGATCGAGCTTTGCAGGGGGAAGAAGGTGTGCGCGGCGCCTTGCTCGAAACGTACCGCAATTACCTGGAACTGTTGGCGCGGATCGAAATCGGCCGCCGTTTGCAGACCAAAGTCGACGCCGGCGATCTCGTCCAGGAAACATTTCTCGAAGCGCACCGCAATTTTGGTTTGTTTCGCGGCAAGTCAGAAGGGGAGTTCATCAACTGGCTGCGCGGCATCATGGCGGCGCGAATCGCGACGATGGTGCGGCATTTTGTCGGGACGCAGGGCCGGAATGTCGGGCGCGAACGAGATTTGCAGGTTAATCTCGATCAATCGTCGCGGGCGATCGACCGGGGCCTGGTAGCGCTGCAGAGCACACCCAGCCAGAAGCTGGAGCGAAGTGAATTGCAGGTGATGTTCGCCGACACGCTGGCCAAACTTCCCCCCGATTATCGGGAAGTCATCGTGCTCCGCCATTTCGAAGAATTGCCTGTGGGAGAAGTCGCCACACGGATGAATCGTTCGGTCGACAGCGTCCAGAAACTGTGGGTTCGCGGGTTGGCACGGCTGCGGCAACTGGTGGAGGAAGCGAAATGAAAAAAACTAACGGCAACGCACACAGCCCCGTTTCCTCCGACTCCGCCGCCGCGACCCAGGATTTTCTCGACGACCCGCGCGTCGTGGACGTCGTCCAAGAATATATGGCGCAGTTGGACCAGGGGAAATCTCCCGATCGCGGCGAGTACCTCAAGCGTTTCCCTGAACTGGCAGGCGCCATCGGCCAATGCCTGGACGGGCTCGAATTCGTTCGGGCCGCGGGAAGCAATCGTTCCCGGTCCGGGTCGGGCAGCCATCGTGCCGCAGAACCGGCAACGTCCGGCAACGACGTTCCGGCGAATCCGCTGGGGGATTTTCAGATCGTGCGAGAACTAGCTCGTGGCGGCATGGGAATCGTGTATGAGGCGATCCAATTGTCGCTGGGGCGGCGTGTCGCGCTCAAGGTCTTGCCGTTCGCCGCCACCCTCGACTCGCGGCAGTTGCAACGCTTCAAGAGCGAGGCCCAGGCGGCTGCCCTGCTGCACCATCCGAATATCGTGCCGGTATTTGCCGTAGGCTGCGAGCGCGGCGTGCATTTTTATGCGATGCAGCTCATCGAAGGGCAGTCGATGGCCGAGATGATCCGTCAGCTACGCCGGCAGGCAGGGCTGTCGACGCCGGGGGATATGTCATCGGTTCACGGGGCGCATTCATCGCTCGTTCTGGGAGATGAAGGCGCGCCGAATTCGAGTTCAGCCAGCCGTGGAGGCAATTCGGCGCCGACCCTTCGGTCGACCGCCGAAACCGCATCGCAGTTCCACGCCCAGATGTCGACACAACACGCGGGGCGCGAGACCCGGTTTTTCAAGACGGCCGTACGGCTGATGCTGCAGGCGGCGCAGGCGCTGGAACATGCCCATGATTTCGGGATCATTCATCGCGACATCAAGCCGGCCAATCTACTGCTCGACGTGCACGGCATCCTGTGGGTCACCGACTTCGGCCTCGCGCAGTTTCATTCCGACGCGGGCCTCACGCGCACCGGCGACATCCCGGGAACCATCCGATATATGAGCCCCGAGCAGGCGGCGGGCCGGCGGGCGCTGCTCGACCAGCGCAGCGACGTCTATTCACTGGGGGCCACGTTCTACGAGTTCCTGACGCTCGAACCGATCTTTCGCGGCCGCGACGTGCAGTACCTGCTCAACCAGATTCTGCACACCGAGCCTCGCCCGTTGCGTCAACTCGATAAGACAATCCCCTTCGAGATCGAGACGATCGTCCTCAAAGCCGTCAGTAAAAACCCCGACGACCGTTATCGTTCCGCCGGCGCACTGGCGGCCGATCTGCAGCGTTACCTCGACCACCAGCCGATCCTGGCGCGCCGCCCCACGGTGCTCGACCGGGTGAAGAAATGGTCGCTGCGGCACCCCGGCGGCCTGGCGGCAGGGATGGTGCTGCTGTTCGTGATTGCGACGGGCTTGTTCGTCAGCAATCAATTGATCTCCCGCGAGCAGAAGACGGCCGAACATCGGGCTACCGTGGCCGAACAGCGGTTTCAGCAGGCGCGGAATGCAGTCGACGTGCTCATCGAAGTCAGCGAAGGGGAATTGGCGGACAACTGGAGGATGCACTCGACCAGGCAGCGACTCCTGGGGATCGCCCTCAGTTACTACCAGGATTTTATCGAACAGCGCCGCGGAGACGTCGCCGCGCAAGGCGAACTGGCAGCAGTGCAGGAACGAGTCAAAGGCATTCTGCATGAGCTGAAGGTCTTGCAGCGCGACTCGCATATGCGAGTCATCGACAAGCCGTCAGTCCAGAATCTGCTCACGATGTCCGACGACCAGAGGTCGCGTCTGAAGAGCTTGCTGAGCGCCCGGACCGAAGATTTCGAAGCATTTCGGGATCGCGTCAAAAACCTGACCGAGGATGAACGGCGAAGGCAATTCGTCGAAATGGTCGAAGAGCACGAACAGGCCTTGGAAAATCTGTTGTCACCGGCTCAGGTCGCGCGATTGACGCAGATCGCCATTCAATATGCCGGAATTCATGCATTCCGCAATCCCGAAGTCATCGACGCCCTGAAACTGACCTCGGAACAGAAAAAGTTGATACGTCAGATCGAACGGGACAGTTTTGCAAACCGTCCCGAGCGAGGCGGCGGATCCGCAGCCGGGAGCGGCGGTCCGCCCGCATGGCCCCAGCGCCACGAAATCGTCGCGAAAGTGCTGGCCATCCTGAAGCCGGAACAGGTACAGATCTGGACGCAAATGACCGGTAAACCCGTGACTGTGTTCGAAGATCCCCCCTTCCGGGGTGGTCCTTCGGACAGGGGCTCATCCTCCGAGGAACGCCGTCGATCGAAGGACCGGCGACCGGATCCCAAAGACAAGCCGGACGCCTGATGGCGATCGGCCGTTTGGCCAGGATTGACGGATGCGGGGCGACAATCAACGGCAAAACCCAGAATCCGCGGCGGTTTTCGCTTTGCCCGCGTGACCTTCTTGTTAAGATTTCGTTAACAGGGCGGGGTCGCCTCAATCAGAGCTCCCGATCGGGGCCTGGGTGATGTCGCAGTTGAATGTCGCAGTTGAATGTCGCAGTTGAACGTCGCAGTTGAACGTCGCAGTTGAATACTGCACTTGAAAAGGGCCGCGGAAACGATGTTTGTCGAACTCGAGGCTGGTCGATCGGCCTCTTCCATTGCAGACGATAGCTCTGCACAAAGTTTGCCGCAGTCGCATCAGGAGCCGCGGCAGGGATTCTCTCAACACGACAAAACGATTTCCCCCGCACTGGTGCCGTGGAAACGGGGAGATGCATCGGCTTATGAATTGAAATTCGTGCTCGACGAAAAGCAATCGCACGAGGTCGAATCGCTGCTGGCCGGGCATCTCGTGCGCGATCCATTCGCGCTTCCCGAATTGGGGAGTGCCTATCGTATCAACACCGTCTATTGCGACACGCCTGCATTCGAAGTTTTTCATGGTGTGGGAAGCAGTCGTCGGCGGAAGTATCGCGTGCGCACGTACGGGGCCCCTGATTCAAGATCCCTCATCTACCTGGAGCGAAAGACCAAAGTCGGCCAGAAGGTCCGTAAGAAACGCGCCACCATCGAGGCGTCGGAATTGGCGGCGCTCTCCACCTTTCAACCTCGCGAAGGATGGCATGCCGATTGGTTCCATCGTCAACTGCTCATTCGTCGGCTGAATCCCATCTGCTGTGTCAGCTACCTGCGGACTGCGTACGTGGGCGCGAATGACATGGGGCCGATCCGGCTGACGTTCGACCGCAACCTGTCGGGATATGCGACCACTGGGTGGTTGCCGAATTCCGCCGCAGAGCCGATTCCTTTTCTGGCCGGGCGCGTCGTGTGCGAATTCAAGTTCCGCGGGACCTTGCCGACCCTGTTCAAATCGGCGATCCAGTCGCTGCAACTCACGTCGTGCGGCAACTCGAAATATCGTCATTGTCTGCTGGCGGCAGCCGTCGCGACTCACCAGGACAAACCGCATGCCTGACTGGCTCACCGCAGACGTCTCCGGTGAGGGGCCGGTCGCGCTGAAGATACTCGCTGTGCGGCTGGGCCTGTCTCTGTTCTTCGGCGGCCTGGTGGCCGCCGTGTATCGTGCCTCATATGGCCGCGACAAGGCCGACGCCGTCGTCATGCATACGACTCTCGTGCTGCTGTGTGTGCTGATCGCCATGGTGTCGCTCGTCATCGGCAACAGCGTGGCCCGCGCTTTCAGCCTTGTCGGGGCCCTGTCGATCGTCCGGTTTCGCACAGTGGTCGACGACACGCGCGACACAGCGTTCGTGATTTTTGCAGTCATCGTCGGCATGGCCGTGGGAACCGGGCAGTTTCTAGTCCCGGTTGCCGGCATTCCCGCCGTCGGTCTGGCTGCGATCGGTATGCACCGCTTTCGAAGGGAGAGCTCGTCGGCGTTCGACGGCACACTGACGGTGCGGGTCGGCCTGGGGCGCGACGCCGAGTCGCTGCTGGCGTTGCCACTGGCGCACCACGTGGAGCGCCGCCGCTTGCTCTCCGTCGGCACGACCAAACAGGGGGCCGCGCTCGAACTCGCGCACGGCGTACGACTCAAATCCGAAATCAGCTTGGCGAATTTGGTAATGGAATTGAATCAAATCGAAGGAATTCAAAGCGTCGAAATCCGCCGAGGTTCTGCCTGACGGAGTGTTGTCGAATGCAAAAAAAGAATCTAGCCACAGATCGGCAATGTGTCATTTTAACTGCCGATCATCCAGTCTATTCCAGTTCGTCGCTTCGTTGCTCTTTTGTGCCACTTCGTCACTTCGTCACTTCGTCGCTTCGCAGCTTCGCCACTTCGTCCGGAAAGAAACGTAACCACAGAGATCGCAGAGGGCACAGCGAAAAAATGGAGAAAGGATTGATTCACGACAGAGGGCCGATTGTAACTTACACTCGGATCGCGGATTTCGTCCGTCTCCCGTTTCCTCTGCGCTCTCTGCGGTTCAAAATTTGTTAGTTTGTCTTTCGCATCTGTCGTTTCTTTCGTGGATCTCCAATTGTTATTGGGATAGAACCATGAAAGACGCGAAAGACTTAAAGTCGTACAGATTGCATTGTCACCTACTGAGAATTTGACAATTCGTTCAAATGATCCCGTCAGGCTTTGCCTGTTTTGCGAGTTTTTAATAAAGGCGGTGTTCCATGGGTCGATATAAGATTTTCGTGACCGTTGCAATTCTGACGGTGTTCGCAGCACTGGCGCAAGCTCAGGAACGTGGTGGCAGAGGACGCGGTGGCTTCGGTGGGTTCGGCGGCCCGCGCGGATTTGGACCGATGGGTTCTTCCAGCGTCATGCTGCTCGGAATACCCGAAGTTCGTAAAGAGCTCGAAATCAGCGAGTCACAGCAGAAACCGCTCGACGACCTCGTCGCCGAATCGCAAGAGCAAATGCGCACCCAATTTCAGGGGATCAACTTCCAGGAACTGCAAAACTTGAACGAAGATGCGCGTAATCAGCGAATGGCCGAGATGCGCAAGAAGGGGGAAGAGAACGCCCGCAACGCAGATGAAAAAATCGAGAAAATCCTGGATGCCAAGCAACGTGCGCGGCTGGCCCAGTTTCGTCTGCAAAGGGAAGGGGCGGCTGCGTTCAATCGGGCCGATCTCGCCAAACAACTCGAACTCACCACCGACCAGCAGGAAAAGATCCGCACTCTTCAAGAGGAGAACGTCCGACCGTTTGGCCCTCCGCAGCCGGTTTCGACAGCGGTGCTCGCGGTTTTGACCGAGGGCCAGAAGTCGAAATGGACCGAGCTCACCGGAAAGCAATTTGCCTTCCCCGAGCCGCAGGGCCCAGGTCCTGGGGGATTCGGCGGAGGGGGTGGATTCGGAGGTGGTGGCGGTTTCGGCGGCGGTCCCGGCGGTCCGGGTTTTGGTCCGGGTGGTCTCATGGAAGGACAGGAACGAAAAGTCGTCAAGCAGTTCGACAAAAACGGCGATGGCTGGCTGAACAAAGACGAACGCCCCGCGGCACGCGAGTTTCTCAAGAAAGAAATGGCCGAAGGGGGCAACCGCCGGGGTGGAGGCGGACCGCGTGGCCGCGGCGGGCCGGGTGGCCCTGGAGGATTTGGCGGGCGAGCCGAGCCTGCGAAACCGGGGCCGCGGGTCGACGTGGCCGACGTTAAACCGATTCCCGAATCGACCTCGCTTTACGAGCCGACGGTGCTCCGCACGCTGTTCTTCGAATTCGAAAACGCCGACTGGGAAACGGAGCTCAGCGACTTTCACAAAACCGACGTGGAAGTTCCCGCCCTCCTGACTGTCGACGGCAAAAAATATCCGAATGTCGGCCTGCACTTCCGCGGCATGTCGTCATACGGCGGGGTTCCCGCCGGGTCGAAACGCTCGTTCAACGTGGCCGTCGATCTGGCTGATTCGAAGCAGCGTCTGCTGGGCTACAAGACCCTCAACCTGCTCAACGCTCACGAAGACGCCACTTTCATGAGCACCGTGCTGTATTCGCACATCGCGCGTAAATACATCCCGGCCCCCAAGGCCAATTTCGTGAAAGTGGTCATCAATGGCGAGAGCTGGGGCGTCTACGCCAACGTCCAGCAATTCAACAAAGACTTCCTCTCCGAGAATTTCAAATCGACGAAAGGGACTCGCTGGAAAGTGCGCGGCAGCCCCGGCGGCGGCGGCGGGCTCGACTACGTCGGCGACAATATCGACGACTATAAGCGCCGCTATGAGATGAAAACAGACGACGGTGACAAAGCCTGGAAAGACTTGATCGCTCTGTGCAAAACGCTGCAAGAAACGCCTGCCGACAAGCTCGAAGCGGCTGTGAAGCCGATCCTTGACATCGACCAGGTGCTATGGTTTCTGGCCCTCGACTGTGCGCTCATCAATTGCGACGGTTATTGGATTCGAGCCAGCGATTACAGCATCTTCCGTGACGAGAAGCAGGTCTTTCACGTCATCCCTCACGACATGAACGAGGCGTTTCGAGCGGCGGGAGGACCGGGATTTGG
The DNA here is from genome assembly GCA_036501235.1 of Planctomycetaceae bacterium. Lineage (GTDB taxonomy): Bacteria > Planctomycetota > Planctomycetia > Planctomycetales > Planctomycetaceae > JACQFH01. The sequence continues at coordinate 4,193 of DASYAR010000549.1, read as the reverse complement.
CGGCCCCGGTGGGCGAGGGGGGCGCGGAGGACGAGGTGGTGGGTTCTCGGGTGGACCTCCGGGCGGAGGGGCAGGTGTGCCAGGCGGTGAAGGTGGTCGAAGAGGGCCGTCAGGCGCCCCTGGTGGAGGAGGCGGTCAGGGTGGTGGCGGGCCCGCTGGCGGAGGCGTGCCCGGTGGACCGGGAATGGGCCAGCGCGGCTCGGGCGTCGAGCTCGACCCATTGATCGGACTCGATGACAACCGCAAACCGCTCCGTAGTCGTCTCTTGGCGATCCCTGACTTGCGAGAGAAATACTTGCAGCATGTCCGTACGATTGCCGAGGACTCGCTCGATTGGAAGAATCTGGGACCAGTCGTCGCACAGTATCGAGCGTTAATTTCAGACGAGATTGAGATGGACACGAAAAAGCTCGAACCGTTCGAGGCGTTCCAGCGGGCGACCGCGGACGCCTCGGCAATCGACACGGCGCCCCCTCGCGAAGGAGAGCAAGCCCGCGAAGGCCCCGGCGGTCGACGGGGCGGCGGCATGAGCCTCCGCACATTTGCCGACCAGCGCCGCAAGTACCTGCTCAACCACACCGAGATCGCAAAAGTTCCGTCGAAGTAGCGGACCCATCTGACTGGCGGTATTTCGCATTGGTACAACACAGCAGGTTGGCACGCTGCGGAGCAGCGGCGTATTTTAGCGAGTGGCGCAAGCCACTGGACTCGCTCTATGCACGGAAAAGGGATCTGAATCGTGGATTTCATGTCACTCTTGGCTCGCTACGGGCATCAATTCGCCGTGATGCCCACATCGATCTTACGGACGAAGCGGTTTGCGCTCGTCGCGATATTGTTGGTCGTCGCGGCAATCGCCACGTCGATGTTGTCTGCCCAGGGACGGCGCGGCCGCGGCGGCGGATTCGGCGGTGGGTCAGGTTTCGGACGCGGTCCGGCGGCCGTTCCCGATCGCGCCGACTATCCGACCTGGGAATACCCCGCCGATTTCCGCCACGACGTGTTCACTTTCGTGCGCATCCAGTACGATTCCCTGGGCCAGCGCGGCTTCCGCGAACCGTGGCGCAATGACTATCCCGATTGCGACTGGAATTTTTCCTTCCGGCTGCAGCAACTCACGTCGCTGGCGGTCGATCCCAATGGCAAGGTTTTGCGACTTACCGATCCGGCGCTGTTCGACCATCCCTTCATCTACATGTCGAACGTCTCGAACATGGACCTGAGCGACGCCGAAGTCGACGCCCTCCGCGGTTACCTCCTGAAAGGGGGCTTCCTGATGGCTGATGACTTCTGGGCGCCCGCCGAGTGGCGACATTTGCGAAGCGTCATGCAGCGTGTGTTTCCCGACCGGTCTCCCCGTGAATTGTCACTCGAGCATGAGATTTTTCACATCGTCTACGACCTGCAAGAACTGCCGCAGGTCCCCAGTATCCACGCCTGGCGGAACGGCGACAAATTCGAGTACTGGCACGGCGATCCCGAAGGGGACGAAGCGCCGCATTTCTACGGGATGTTCGACAACAGCGGCCGGCTGATGGCGTTGCTCTGTCACAACAACGACATCGGCGACGGATGGGAGCGGGAAGGGGAGGAGAAGGAATATTTCCAGCTCTACTCCGAGAAATGGTCCTATCCGCTGGGAATCAATATCGTCACCTACGCGATGACGCACTAATTGAGCTTCGCCGCGGCAACCCGCCTCGATGCCGCGACTCCCGTCGCGCGTTATACTCGCTCTCAGATTACGCCTCTGGGAGTAACGACCATGTCCGCCGGTACCGACCCAGCTCCTGTCCGTCCCGACCACGCAGCCAAACGTCGGCGACGCGCCCTGATCGGCGCGGTCTGCGGCCTGGTCGTTGTCTCGGCATTTTCCGCGCGTCCATTGATTCATGTGATCTCGACCGCCTGGCGCGACGTCGATGGAGTCGAGCCCGTGCCGGCAGGATTTGCAGACGACGCCAGCCGGCTAAATCGTACGCCGGTTGCCGAGGTGGTTCCTGTGGCGGCGGAGACGGCCGCCGCCGAACGGCAGCTTGCCGCCCTCCTGCAGCGGGCACGTAAAGAAGGCTTAAAAGTCTCGATCGCAGGCGCTCGGCACAGTATGGGAGGCCACACGATCTACCCCGGCGGTCTGGTGATCGACATGTTGCCGTTCCGTAACATGGACTACGACGCCAATCACGAGTTGCTGCATGTGCAAGCCGGCGCGCGGTGGAAAGAGATCATTCCCTATCTCGACCGATTCCAGAAGTCGGTTGGAGTGATGCAGTCCGACAATGATTTTTCCGTGGGCGGGTCTTTGAGCGTCAATTGCCACGGCTGGCAGTTCGGCCGTCCGCCAATCGGTTCCACGGTGGAGAGTTTGCGGCTGATGCAGGCCGACGGCAGCATTGTCCGTTGCAGCCGCACGGAAAACGCAGAGCTTTTTTCGCTCGTGCTCGGCGGCTATGGGTTGTTCGGCATCATCCTTGACGCCGATCTGCACGTCGTCCCCAATGAACGCTATCGGCTGGAGCAATTTGTCGTTCCTGTGGACGAGGCGCTGGCCACATTCGAGAAACGAGTGCGGCAGCAGCCCGACGCGGTGATGGTCTATGCACGCATGGGAATCGTCCCGAGCGACTTCCTCGAAGAGGTGATCCTCAACGTCTTTTATCGCGATCCGGCCGGCGACGGAAAAATCCCCGAGTTATCGGAATCGGGACTGGTCGGCATTCGTCGCAGCCTGTTCCGCGGCTCGGTCGGCAGCGACTACGGCAAAGAACTGCGGTGGGCCGCCGAAGCGCGTGTGCAGCCGCACTTGAGCCAGAGACATTATTCGAGAAACCAGTTGCTCAACGAGACGGCGGATCTTTACCTGAACCGCTCTGCCGAAACGACCGACATTCTGCACGAGTATTTCATTCCGATGCTCAATGTGGAATCGTTCGTAGTCGACCTGCGAACGCTCATCCCGAAACACAAATGCGACCTGCTGAACATTACGGTTCGCGGAATTGAGACGGATGGCAACGCCTTCCTGCGCTATGCCGATCAGCCAGTAATCGCGTTCGTGATGCTCTTCAACCAGCCGCGCACGGACGAAGGTAACAAATGCATGGAGGCTCTGACACACGACTTGATCGACGCCGCCTTGTTGCATGGCGGCCGTTATTACCTTCCGTACCGCCTGCACGCCACCCCTGCGCAATTCCGCCACGCCTATCCGCAAGCCGACGAATTCTTCGCGCTGAAGGTCAAATATGATCCGCAGGAATTGTTTCAGAATCAGTTTTATATCAAGTACGCTGTCGAAATGGGGACCCGCAAATGACCACTGCCTCGCAATTCTCAGCTGGCTGCATAATCATAGTTAATGCAATGCAGTACCCGCCGGATTAATCTGCCAGCCTCCTTCCCAGCAAGAATCGTCATGCCTTTGAAATATCTCTGCCGTTCCTCCATATGTTTTGGAATCCTCGTCGCGCTGGCTGCAACCGCGCATTCCGCGCGGGCCGAGCATGAGGGAAACTTCCAGATTTTGCTCCTGGGGGACAGCACCACGATCGGCAGTATCTGCCGGCTGACCGATCCGAAAGAGCCCCACTTGGAAGACGTGATCCGATCGCTGCTGGCGGCCGAAAGTGATCTCCCGCCGACGAACGTCATCAATCAGGGGCGCGACGGAGAATTTATCCACGGCCTGCTCACTGACGGCCGCTACGACCGTGATATCGCCAAGCTGCCCGGCATCGATTACGTGCTGATTCGCTACGGCCTCAACGACCTGGGCAAGCGTGAAGATTTTGCCGCGAATTTCCCGAAGGATTTCAGCGCCCTGATCGCCCGCCTGCGGCAAGATTTCCCTGATGCGGCGATTTTTCCGATGACGATCATTCCCTACCTGTCTCCCGAAAAGGACGACCAGATCAACGCCTTGATTCGCCAGGTCGCCGACGCCGAAAAGCTGCCGTTATTCGACGTCTACACGCGCTATAAAGCCGAGCTGGCGCACGGACACAACATGCTCAATTACCGCCGTTTCGCGCTCGACAAGGTCCCCGAAGCACGGAGATCCTGGGTGGCGCCCTACGTCTTGAATCAATCGGTTGTCGTCATGGACAACCGGCTCGACGCCCATTTCCGCGACCTGCCCGGTTGGTTCGGCGATCGGCACCCGAACCTCGCCGGCTACCACGTGATCGGGGACG
>DASYAR010000548.1:0-6004 GCA_036501235.1 Planctomycetaceae bacterium | reverse complement strand
GCGGTCGTCTGTCGGAATCTTCTCGCGGCAAGACGAGTATCGAATCACTTTTTGGCCGGCGGCAGCAGATCGAGAATCGCGGCTGACATGGCCGTCACGCCTGTCGCAATCGTGGGCTCGGGGGCGGGGAAGTATTCGGGTGAATGCAGCGACGGCAGCGCCCTTCTGGCTTTGGCGAATTCTTCCATCCGCTGCGGGGCGATCGAGCCGAGCCGGAACATGAATATGGGAACGCCTGCCAGGCCGAACTGGCTGAAGTCTTCGCCCCCCATCGATTGATCGACCGGCACGACATTTTCGGCCCCCAGGACTCGGACAAACGACGGGACCACCCGCTCGACGAGTTGCTCGTCGTTGCGCGTCGCCGGAGTCGCGTCGGAGAATTCGATGATCGGTTCCGGCGCCCCCGCGCCGGCGGCGACGGCATTCGTCTTGCGCTTGATGGCGTCGAGCAATCCCTTCCGCACCTGGTCGGTGTAGCTGCGGACCGTCAATTGCAGGCGGCAATTGTCGGGAATGATGTTGTGCTTCGTGCCGCCGCGGATCGATCCCACCGTCACGACGGCCGGCTCGAACGGAGAATTCTCGCGGCTGACGATCGTCTGCAAGTCGACGACGAGCTGCGCCGCCTGCACGATCGGATCGATCGTGGTATGCGGGTAAGCGCCGTGCCCTCCTTTGCCGCGCATGGTGATGTCGACACTGTCGACATTGGCCAGAATGTACCCTGCCCGATAGCCGACTTTGCCTGCCGGCATCGTCGAATCGACATGCAGCGCCAGCGCGAAATCGGGTTTCGGAAAGCGTTTGAACAATCCGTCGTTGAGCATCTCGAGGGCACCGCCGCCGACTTCTTCGGCGGGTTGTCCGATGAGCATGACGGTCCCCTTCCAGGCGTCTTTATGGGCGGCCAGGTAGCGGGCCGTACCGACCAGGCAGGTGATGTGAATGTCGTGTCCGCAGGCATGCATCACGCCGACGTCGTTGCCGTTTTTGTCTTTCGTCATGACCTTTGACGCGTAGGGCAATCCGGTGGCTTCGGTGACCGGGAGCGCGTCGAGGTCGGACCGGATCATGACGGTCGGCCCGGTGCCGTTGCGAATCAGGCCCACCACCCCATGCCGGCCGATCTTCGTCGTGACTTCCAGTCCCAGCTTGTTGAATTCCTCGGCGAGTCGGGCGGCGGTTTTTTCTTCCCGGAACGACAGCTCCGGATTGGCATGGAGCTGCCGGTAGAGATTTTGCAAATCGTCGAGATTCTTGCTGACCCAGGCTTTGGGCTCTTCGGCATTCACGGCTCCGACGGCGACGACGCAGGCGATCAGAGTGATCCCCCGCGCGATCAATTTGAGAAAAACCCTCTGAAGGTCAAACATTTTCAAGACTCCTGGGCGATTTTTTTTCGGCGGGAATGGAACGGGGGATCTGGTGAGTGCCTGTGAGCCATCTCGAATTGGCGAGCCGGCATTTTCGCAAGGAGCGGCGACGATGTCCACACGCTGGATTGCCACGCCATCCGTCGGTGGGACATCCGTTAATTGGGGGTGGTCCTTGTCGAGTTCCGCATCGGGGCAAGGCTCTCCACCGACCCCGCGTCGGTGGAAGCACGATTGAATGCTATGGCGCTGCGAAACTCGTAGCTTTCAGTCATGGCTTCCACCGGCACAAGGCCGGCGGGGAGCCGCGCCACCGAGGTCGACCGAGATAGCTGCCAGTCACGGGTTCCACCGACGCGGGGTCGGTGGGGACCATCCCCCCATTTAACGAATGCACCCCATCCGCGGGAGGCTGATCGATAATCCGCAGGCACCCAGAAATCGACGCACGTTAAGCGCTTCGCCAGTCTTGAAATCGGAGCGGCAGATGACGAGAATTCGCCCTGTCATTTTGGGACGAATTTTCTCGTGTCGGCAGGAATCAGAGCGGTATGGATCTTTCGAACTACCCGTACACCAATTGGGTGATCGCGGGCATTCTCGGTTTCTTCGCAGTCCGCCTGGCGATCGGTTATTGGGCTGCGCGACACGTCAGCAACGCCTCGGATTACATCGTGGCCGGCCGCGGATTGCCGATCTACATGACGTCGGCGTCGATCATGGCGACGTGGTTCGCCGCCGAAACACTGATGGGGGCGAGCACCGAAGGTTATCTGCATGGTTTTCAGGGAGTGATCTTCGATCCGTTCGGCGCCGTGCTGTGCCTGCTCGTGTCGGGGATGTTTTTCATTCGGCTGATGCGTCGCGCCCGCTATTTGACCCTCGTCGATTTTTTCGAAAAGCGGTTCGGCAAGGAGGCCTGTTTGATCGGCGCTTTCGTGCAGATGATCGCCTACGTCGTGTGGACGGCCGCGCAATTCGTGGCCGGAAGCGTCGTCGTCCACACGCTGCTCGGCTGGCCCCCGTGGGTGGGAGTGTTGCTGGTGGGAGTGATCGTCACCGGCTATACGACGATGGGGGGCATGTTGGCCGATACGCTGCTGGATTTTATCCAGATGTTCTTCACGGCCGGAGGCATCAGCGTGGTGTTCGCCTACGTGCTGCACGCCGCAGGCGGCATCGACGGATTGGTCAATCATGGAGGCACCAGGTTCGTCCCCGAACCGTTCAATCTCCTGCCGATGGCCGAGCCGCATGGATTTCTCGGGTACAACGGCCACATGGGCATTTGCTACTGGATCGCCGCCTGGCTGACAATTGGACTGGGAAGCGTCGCCACGCAGGACCTGATGCAACGCTCGATGTCGGCCCGGAACGAGGCGACGGCGGTCTGGGGGAGCTATTTTGCGGCCCTGCTGTATTTCGTGTTTGGCGTGATGTCGCCGCTGGTCGGCATCCTGCTGCATAAGATCAGTCCGGGAATCGACGGGAAGGAGCAATTGGAGGGATTGCTGGTCATGGCCTCGCAGAAATACCTGCCGGTCTGGCTCAACGTGCTGTTCATCGCGGCGTTGACCTCGGCCATGATGAGCACGTCCGACAGTGCGATTCTGGCGGGCGCCTCGGTGTTTACGGAAAATGTTCTGCCTTTTTTCCACAAGCGCGTCGACGACGTGCAGAAATTGTGGTGGACGCGGGTGATGGTGGTGGTGATCGGCATCGGCTGCATCGGGCTGGCGATCATCATCGGCGACACCTATCGCCTGGCGCTGATGGCCTGGTCGTTGCCACTGGTGGGAATGTTCACGCCGTTTGCCTTCGGCATGTACTGGAACAGCGCCAATCGCTTCGGGGCCATTGCATCGATCGTCGGAGGGATCGTCGCCTGGTTCGTGGCGACGGCCTGCTATTATCCGCATACCGCAGCCATGCACATCGTGGATGGTGAGGTGGAACGGACCGAAGCCATGTGGGATGCGGTCCGAATCGGATCGTTGCCCGCCCTGATCGTTTCGATCTTGCTGATGATCGTGGTCTCGCTGGCGACGCAAAAGAAATCTCCGCCGCTGCCCCTGACCGACGTGGACGGCCAACCTCTGGCGCTGGACAATCGTCTGGGAATCGTCTCGCTGTGGGACGTGTTCCGCAAAGCGGGACCAACAACCGAATCGGCCGAACCTAAGCGTGCGCCGAACGGCCCCGCGGCAAGTTCCTGAGAATGGTCGGCTTGAAGATCGATCCCGCCGGCAATCTGGTCGTTAGCCAAACGTCGTCAATTCGGATCAAAAGCACGGGCCGCGTAGCCCGGCCTTGTGGCATTCCCCTATCCCCGTTATTCCCTCATCTCCCGCCTCTTTGAAATTGACACGGATCTGAAATGGCGGGTACCAGCGCAGATTCCGCGGTCTCCACCCATCGGCACATTCGAGATGGATTTCGTGGCGACGTGCAAAATATTGCAATCGCATCTTGGGATTTGGGGGATTGCTGCCTGTAGGGAAGAGGGGGATAGGGAGATGAAGGGGATAAGGAGATAAAGATAAAACGGCTTGTTCAATCTGATTCGATGCGGCGGACGCTGGCTTTTACCGTTCAGTATCCGACAGCGCAGCCGTCTTTGCGGGGGTCGCTGCCCCCCTGGAGGGTGCCGTGCTTGGAGTCGATCAGGATTGCCTGATAGCCGCCGAACGCGCCGGGCGACCGGATGATGCGATGCCCTTTCTTTTTGAGGGCCTCGAGCGTGGCTTCGGGAATTCCCGATTCGGCGGCGACTCGGCCTCCGTCAGGTTCCGCAGGATGTCCCGTCGGCGTCTGCGAACCGAAATGCTGGACTCGTGGTGCATCCCCCGCTTCCTGAACATTCATACCGAAATCGATCATGTCGATCAGCACCTGCACGTGCCCCTGGGGCTGCATATCTCCTCCCATGACGCCGAACGACAACCACGGTTGTCCGTCTTTCGTGACGAACGCGGGGATGATCGTGTGAAACGGCCGTTTGTGCGGTTCGAGCCGATTCAGGTGATTTTCGTCGAGTGCAAACAGGCAGCCGCGGTTCTGCAAGGCGAATCCGGTTTCGCCCGCCACCATCTGAGATCCAAACCCGAAATACAGGCTCTGAATGAATGAGCAGCAGTTGCGATCTTTATCGACGACCGTCAGATAGATCGTGTCGCCGTGCGCCAGGAGCGGGTCGCCGGCCGCAACGTCCACGGCAGCCTTGTCCGGATCGATTCGCTTCCGTTGCCGCGCCGCATATTCCTTCGAGATCAATTCTTTGACCGGGAGCGAGGCGAATTCGGGATCGGTGTAATACCTGGCTCGGTCCGCGAACGCCAGTTTTTTCGCCTCGATGAACAGATGCAGGTAATCCGGACTGAACGGCCCCATCTTCTTGATGTCGTAGGCCTCGAGCACGTTCAGCATTTCGAGGGCGGCAATCCCCTGTCCATTCGGCGGCAGCTCCCACACGTCGAAACCACGGTAGTTGGCCGAAACGGGATCGATCCAATTGGAGCGGTGCTCAGCAAAATCCTTGAGCGAAAAGAAACCTCCGTTCTTTTCGCTGAAGTCGACGATCTGCCTGGAAATCTCTCCCTGGTAAAACGCGTCTCGCCCGCGAGCTGCGATCAATCGATAACTGCGGGCCAGATTGGGATTCTTGAACAGCTCCCCCACCTGGGGGGCGCGACCGTCGATCAAATACGTCTTCGCCGAATTGGGCCATTGGCCGAGGGACTTCACCGATCCCTGCCAGCCCTGGGCGATCACCTCGCTGACCGGAAACCCTTGTTCGGCGTAGTCGATGGCCGGTTTGAGCAACTCGCCCAGAGTTTTCGTACCGAACCGCTGCCGCAGCTCGGCCCACCCGTCGACGCAACCGGGAACCGACCACGACAGCGGGCCTGACGTGGGAATCTCAGTCAGCCCCTGCGCGACCAGTTTCTCGCGACTGATCTGATAGGGGCTGCGACCGCAGGCATTGAGCCCATACAGCTTCTTCGTCTTGGCTTCCCAGTAAATGACGAACAGGTCTCCCCCAATGCCGCAGCTCATCGGTTCGGTGAGTCCGATCACGGCATTCGCCGCGATCGCCGCATCGGCCGCAGTTCCGCCGGCCTGGAGAACATCCAGCCCCGCCTGCGAAGCCAGTGGCTGGCTGGTCGCAACGATTCCAGAGCGGGCGACAACGGCCGAGCGGCTTTGATGCGGATTAGCGGCCGGACGATCGTAACCGGCCACGGTTGGCAGTTTTGGCTCAGCCGCAGGCACCAAAGAACCAGGCATGGCAATTCCCCCCGCGATGAACAGCAACACCGCCAGCAATACTCTCGGGACGTGATGCGTCTTGCCGCAAGATGAAGAGAGGCATGAACTTCGATCGGACCGCCAGGGTTTGCTGTTCATCATTCGGGGCTCCGGCAAACAGCACACATCGCACGACGCGGGCAGTTTCGCCGAATTCCGATCGGATTTCAATGTTCCCAGCGACTTTCGGGAAAAACCGGCAAAGTCTGCCAGATAGGATTAAGACGCACAAATGGCATAACCGATTCTTGATCTGCGGAGTGTTGTATCGCCACAGTTAATAAACGGTAAGGAGACCTGACATGCGCAGGACCTTGTGG
>DASYAR010000547.1:0-9252 GCA_036501235.1 Planctomycetaceae bacterium | reverse complement strand
ATTTCGCGTTGATTCTGGGATTCCTGGTCTTGACGATGTCGCACTTCATTCCGCTGGTCTATTTCGGACTGCTCGTAAGCGTGGCCATGCTGGGCGGGTTGGCGGGAAACCTGGTGCTGTTGCCGCTCCTGATGCGCGCTGCGGGAACGGGCGCCGGCCGCACTGGAACGTAAGCGAATTGGCCGCTTGCCCGAGCCATTTGCGGCTCGATAAATGGGCCTTCCGGCAGGCCAACTTTTTTTGCAATTTTGCCTCATTTCAAGCGTGCACGCGATTGACAACCTGCTAAGCCATTGATATGTAATCGACAGAATTTCGTGCTTCGCTGAGGCACAATTCGCCAGGATTCGGCTGGTCCTCGCCCAGGAATCGGTGCGCAGGGCTATTGTGTCGTACCTCGTTTTTCAATTTCACGATGAAGGAGAAAAGGCGATGACTCGAAAGTTTCTGTCTCTGGCCACGGTGGTGGTTGCGGTGTTCAGCCTGGCGTTCAGCGCCACGGACGTTCAAGCCCGCAATTGCTGCAAGCAAAAGTGCAGGCGCGTGAAGTGCTGCAAGCAGCGTTGCTGCGACACCGGCTGCAGCTCGTGCGCCCAGACCGCATGTGCGTCCTCGGGTTGCTCGGGTTCGGGTTGCTCGGGCTCAGCCTGCTCGGCCCCGGCGACCTGCTGTGCTCAGCAGCCGTCGTGCTGCACCGCTTCGGCTTGCTGCGCCGCTCCCGCCGCGACGTGCTGCTCGGCTTCTTCAGCTTCGTGCTGCAGCGCTCCGGCATCCTCCTGCTGTTCCGCTCCGGCTCCGACCTGCTGCACTCCGGCGGCCACTTGCTGCGCTCCGGCCCCGACTTGCTGCACCGCCCAGGCGAGCTGCTGTGCCGCTCCCTCGGCCTAAATTGAGCGATCTGATTTCGTAGTGAGTTTCTACGACCGGGTTTTCGCGGTAACAACCGCAGAAACCCGGTCGTTTGCTTTTTCCTGGAGTTCAGAGATTTGAGCGACAGAGGGACATGGAGACAATTGAAATCTGGCTCCGATTGGTAAATACTGATTCATGCAATTTTAATTTGCATTCCTTCGTTGACTGCATCATCAACCGCTCGGAATCTGCCAGATATGTCGATTGAAGTCATCTGCCCCGAATGCGACACGTCTCATAAGGTCAAAGACGACGCCGCAGGCAAGAAGCTGCGGTGCAAGAGTTGCCAGAAAGTGATCTCGATTCCCGCCGCGGCAGCGGATGAAGATGCCGACCCGTGGGACAACCTGGACGAAAATGAGGCGGGCGAAGAATTGCCTCCCGTTATTCGCAAGCCGGCGCCGACCAAGAAGAAAGCTGGCAAGGGAACGAGGTCTCGCTCCGGCGGCGGCATGCCGATCACGATCATGGTTTCGATCGGCATCAACGGCCTGCAGATCGCGGTTTTTGTTCTGGGAATGATTCTCAACCTGCTCTCCGCGAATATTGGAGGAGTGGTCGGTTGCATCGTTCGCATGTCCATCGATTACACGATCATTCAGGGATTGATCAATCGCCGCAATCGTCTTCGCTGGAATGCCATCATCCTGGACATCCTCGGGATCGTCATGCTTGGAGGTTGCGGCGGTGGGGTTCTCGTTCTTTCGAAACAGCCGATTCCGGCGCTCCAGCGGCCGGAGGTAAACATTTTAATCGGTCTGGCGATCACTCAAGTCGTGCTCTGGATTACCGATCTCGTTCTGTTGTTCCTTCCGGCAAGCAAAGACTGGTGTTCGGAATAGATGGTCCATTTTAATCTGCGCTTCGTCTGGCACCCCAAGGTTCGATCTGCCTGAGCTTCTTTTCCGCGAGTATCCTGTAACAATCCGGCAGATCGAACTTCTCGAGCACGCCCGGAATGAACGACGACAGCGGCCACGAGTAACTCTCGGATTCGGCGATTTCGGCGTAGGACGTCAGCGCGTTTTTCAATGTGACCTGCGTCACGATCTTGTCGGCCACGAGGGCCGCAAACGTCGCCGGGAATGCGCCCCAGCCGCGCGCCGCCAGATGCACCTCGCCGTGAAAGCTGGCCAGCCAGTCGAGGACCCGCAGCACGTCGTGCGTCTTCTGGCCGACATACGGCGCGTCGAGCATCAGCGAATGAATGGCGTAGAAATAGTCGCTGCCATAAGGCGCCAGGAATTGGTTGGCCCCGCACGTATCGGGCCGCGATTCGCCGATGCCGCGCACGTCGCAGGCGTAGAACGTCGCATCGGGCTCGGCCGCCAACAGTTCGGCGATCAACGGCTCTTCCCGCAGCTCGGCGTCGCTCGAATGATGGGCCACATACAGAATCGCGCGCCCCTTGTCTCGCGGCGGCCGCGAGAAATGCGGCTCCGTTCCCAGTCGATAGACGACGGCGAACACGCCCGGCTCGGTCTCGACAGCATACGTCGTTGCGGCCGGCTTCGGGTATTTGCGGCCCGCAATGCTGCGCAAGATGCGATACTCGGGAACGCCGCTGCGCTCGGCCAGCTTGAGCGCACTTCCGACGGTGCTCTGCAAATCCGCACGCGATGATTTCGGTCGCCGGCGCGCAAGGTCCTGCGACTTCACCCGCGTGAACGCGAACACGGTCCGCGAAGACAATTCGGAGACTTGCCCTTTCGGCGTGCACCACAGAGTCTCGTCTTTCTCGATGACGAGCTGCGGCTCGGCTTCCAGATCGGAGACGTGCGTGACATGGTTGAACCACTGATACATCGCCTCGCGATTTTCCTGCGAATAGCCGTGACCCGTCGGCCCGATGAACAATTTGACGTTTTGTTCTGCTCCGAGCAGTGTGTACAGTTGCTTGAGCCGTCGGTAGGCTTCTTCCGCCCCGCGGACGTCGAAGTAGTCGCGCTCTTTGGCCAGGATGATCACCGGTTTCGGCGCCAGGGCCGCCAGGAAGTCGGCATGGTCGAGGTGCTGCGCCAGCGCCCCGGGCGGACATTGTTCGGTATCGGCGGGAAGCTCGTTTTCGAGGTTGTGCCGAAACGTGGTGACGAAGCAACTCGGTGCGGCCATGCTCCAGCGCGCCTCGACGCCACACAGCCAGGTGGTCATCGTGCCGCCTCCCGAATTGCCGGTAATTCCCACATGGTTCGGATCGACTTCAGGGCGGGTGAGCAGATAATCGAGCGCGCGGATCCCATCCCAGGCGCGCCAACTGCCGAAGAATTCGCCAACGAGAAACTGCTGGTTGCCCGCATACAGATGCTCGCCGACACCGACAGTCGGCCGGCTCTTGCGGTCCCGGTGGCCGTATTGTAAGCGCTCGCCCTGGCCGATGGGATCGAAAATCAGCACGACATATCCCATCCGCGCCAACCCCTGCGCGAACGACTGATACGGCTCGGCCGCCTTGCCGTTCTCGGAGTGGCCGCAACTCCCCACGACGCCGGGCAGCGGAAACTTCCGGTTTTTGGGGACGTACAGATTGGCCGTGACGAGAAATTCAGGCCGGCTTTCGAAGATCACTTTTTCGATGCGGTAGGCGTCGCGCTCGACGACGCCGGTGATGCGCGGCGCGAGGGGCGTTTTATCGGGAAACGGCGCAAAGCACTGCTGAATCTTGCGGCGCACCTGGGCGACATAGGTTTCCGCATCGGCTTTTGTTTTGAGTTTGGCTTGTGCGGTCTGGCCGGCCGCCTCGGCCTCCCGAACTCGCGCCACGAAATGCTCCTGCACCATCCGCGGAAACCGATTCAGCGGCGCCTGTCGATTGGACGCCGACTGATCTTGCGCGAGGAGCACGCCTTCCGTGTGGCGATCGAGGCTTGTACCGAGCGCAACTGCGGCCATCGCGTTCAGGCACCCACGACGAGAAAAGAAGACATCATCCATCAGCAGCTCCAATTCGTTCGATTTCTGAAAACAGCCTTGCCAGTGCCTTTTCGTAATTTTTCCAGCGTCCGACAGACTGCTGGTAGATCGGTTTGCGAACTTGGCTCACGCTGGCGGTTCGGACCGGATGCCGCCGCTCGTGGAAGGCTAGGCAGGCTGGTTCCCAATCGAGCCCGCACCGGTCAATCAGCCGCCGCGCGGTCCCCTCCAGGTCGGCAACCGTGGACTCGTAATCTACTTCAATCAGGGGCGCAGGCAGTACGCGGCGCCAGTGCTCCATCAGCCGCTGAGAGGCGCCGATCCGCGAGGCGATATGCCCGTAATCGTTGGCCCATTTCAGATATCGAAAGTCGGTCATCCAGCATGAAACGGCAACATCCCGCAAATCGCGACGGCAGTGGATGAATCTGGCCTTCGGAAAGAGCGTTACCAGCAGGCCCAGGTACAGGTCGTTTCCAGGGGCCTTATCGACGACGCGAAGTGCCCGCGAGTCGAGGGCCGACAGACGTTCCAAATACTGCCGGAAGATGCGAGAGATGGTGGGTTGATCCAGGCGGCCGACCGACTCCACGGCAGACAGTCCACTCGCCGTCCATTGCGGGAGCGACTCGAATGCCGCGTTGGCCAGTTCCAATTCGCCGGCCCCAAAGATTTGCGAATGACCTGCCAGGATTTGCTCGATGAGTGTTGTTCCCGAGCGTGGCAGTCCGAACACGAACACGGGGCGTTCCGAGTCGGCCCCGAACCCGGTAACTCGGGCAAAGTAAGACGCTGAAAACTGTTCCATCAGCGCGGTGACGAACGTCTCATGTTCGGCCGGTTCATAGCTTTGTCCGCGTTCTTGTTGATCCTGCATTTTGACGGAATTGGCGTGCAGGAGATGCTCTGCGGCAGAGACGAAATCGCCGCGCGCGTCGAGCACGTGGGCCAAACCGAAATGCAGGGCCGACCGCTGGCTGGAGTTCAGAGACGACGCCTCCAGCGCCTGACGCAGGGTGACCAGGTCTTCTGCCGGAAGACTGCTGCCGCGCAGCATCGCCAGTTCGGCCAGGGCGTAGACATGGCCCGGGTCGTGCCGCAGCGCGTCGCGCCAACACCGTTCTGCGCCGTCGAAATCGCCCACTTCCTGGAACTGCTTTCCCAGGCTGAATTGCGCCGCCGCACTCGTCGGACTCAGTTCCAGCGCCTTCTGGAAGCAGGGGGCCGCTTCCTGCGGAGACTTCAGCGCCGTATAGGCGATACCCAGGTTATTGAGCGCTTCGACGTAATCGGGCTTTGCGGCAAGTGCGCGCTGGAAGCACTCGACCGCTTCATCCAGCCTTCCCTGCCGGCTGCGAGCGTTGCCCAGGTTGTTATGAGCTTCGGCAAAATCGGGCCGCAACGCCAACGCGCGCCGGCAGGAGTCGACGGCCTCTTCCAAACGTCCATCATGGATCCGCGCGACCGCCAGGCTGTTGTGCAAATCCGGGTCATTGGGCCGCATCTGCAATGCTCGTCGATAGCAAGCGATCGCTTCGTCGAGCCGTCCTTGATCGTCTCGCACGGCCCCCAGGTTCCTGTATGCCTCGACGAAGTCCGGCTGAAGTTGAATCGCACGCTCGTAACAGGCAGCCGCCTCGTTGAGTTTCGCCAAGGCGCGAAACGCGCCACCCAGATTGTTGTGATACGCCGGTTGAGTGCCGTGCAGTCGAATGGCCCGTTCGATGCAGTCGATCGCCTCTTGCTGACGGCCAGTTTGATGAGCAATCAGTCCCAGGTAATGAAGTGCATCGGGCTGGTCGGGTTGTTGGGCGAGGATCTGGCGATAGATCGGCTCGGCGATCGACAGCCGGCCCGCCTGATGGTGCTGGACCGCGAATGCCAGTGCCTGCGACATTGATGCCATGATCAGCCTGCTTCGTCTCGCGATTTCAAACGATGGCCGCTGTCGCGATTTCCGCGTGCCAATGCGACAATACCTTCCGCCTTCCGAAATAGAAGCGATACCACTCTGCAAGTAAAGGATCACGCCTCACGAAAACACGAAACTGAATGGGAACCGCAGGGGACGCTTCGCGAATCCAGAATCTCCGTGGCGACGCCTGCCAGTCGATGACCGGTTTTCAAAATAGTTCGCGGAAGGGTGCGATGCGCGTGCAATCGTGTTTGACGAGGGCGCTTGTGACCGCCGTGAACGAAATCGGCGAAGGCGTATACGCCACTCCGGCAATTTCCGCAGGAAGCCTGTTTGTGCGCACCGAAACGCATCTGGTCCGAATCGGCCTGCCCGCGAATTGAGCGAAGCACGCGTCACTTGCTCAGGGGCCGGGGACCGAAACTGCGAGAACTTCGCGATCGAGCGTGATCGTCGAAGAGATCGGATGGCCTGCCTTGACGAACCACACGAGCCAGGCATTGCTGGCCGGATCAGCGCTGACCGTCACCTGGACCGTCGAGCTGGTATAGGTGAGCGGATTCGGGGCTACCGTCACCGTGGAACTCTTGATCTTTGCCGCCGTCAAGATGGTTTGCGCCGCGGTTTGCACGTCGGCCGTGGCCGCGTCGAGTGCGATCCCCGCCCGCGCGCCTTCGAATGCGGCCAGGCGAATCGTGTGCTGCACCTGCAGGATGCGAGCGAACTCGATCGTTCCAAACACGATGGCCAGCATCACCGGAAAGCAGATGGCGAACTCTACTGTCGTCGCACCGCGACGGCGATGTCCGGCCTTCGATTGTCGAAACATGAAGAATTTTCCTACTTGATCAGCACGGCCGGCAGGCTGTCGGCGATGATCTGAAAAGCCTGGGTCAGTGCCGCGGCAGTCGGGGCATTATAGAAGGTACCGTTGCCGTTCTGGGCCGCTTTCGCCATTTCCGCCTCGATAGAGCCGGTACCGGCTTCGCCACCGAAAGCAATCGTGTATGTGACGATCTGCGACGACGTGCGGGCGGTCTGCGCCACACTGGCAAAATCGAGATTGCCGGTTGTCACCACGCCGTCGGTCAGCAGGATGATCGTGCGGTTGGCAGTGACCCGAGCGTCGGAGCCGGTCAATTCGGTTTGCGCCATCGTTAATCCGGCGGTGATGTTGGTGTCGCCCAGCAGTGGTGTCTGGCCGTAAACATTCATGGCCGTCGCAGTTTTGGCGTAGTTCGAAGTCAACGGCACGTCGAGCGTGGCTTCGGTCGCACTGTAATTACCCAAGGTGTAGTTCTCGGCATAGGTCACGAGTCCCAGATGAACGTCGAGATTGCGCGATTGCAAAACGCTCACGAACGAATTCACCGCGTTGGTCAGCGCGTACCAGCGGCTCCCCGTCGGACTGGGAGGAGTGAAATAGGCCTGTAACGTCGTGTAGGTGCTGCGGTCAGAGGGGTAACTGAACTCGTTAGCGCTCAAATCGAAGGCCATCGAAGCCGAACGGTCGAGAACCAGCATGATGTCGTGGCTGATGCGGGTTGCCACCGAGACTTCGGTGACGGCAAAGTTGCCGCCCGGCATGAAAGCGCCGAATAAGTACGGCACGTTCATCGTTCCCGTAACGCGCGAGCTGTTCAGCGGCGAAGCGCCCGACGTGAAGACGTAGACTCCGCTGCCGTTCTTGGCCGCATTGCCGAATTCGATGTTCGAGTTCGCCAGTTGCAGGGCCTGGCCGGCAACCGGGTTGGCTGTCGCCAGGGTGCGGGCGGCCGTTTGGGCCGTCGTCGTCTGCTGCGTCGCCCCCAACGAGACCAGCCCCGCCTTGGCGGCCGCATCACAACTGATGCGCAGTTGAGTCCGGGTCATTTCCATGTATGCGACGTTTACAGCAAATCCGATTAGCACGACCAGCACCGGCAGCAGCACGGCGATCGTGGGGGCGATCGCTCCGCGGCGTGAGGCGTGAGCTCGGCGGTATTCTCGATTTCTCATCGGATTGGCACTTTCGTTACTCGACGATCAACGTGACCTGGGCAGAGATTGTTTGTGCGCTGTTCACGACCAGGGCAGTCGTCGTATTCTTGTTGAGAGGCGCCGAAATCGTCACCGTCACCTGTTGTTGCGGAACGACACTCGACAAATTACCGGGTGAGATCGAGACCGTGCCGCTCTGCACCCCCAGTTGGGTCAGCAGCGTCGATCCGTAGGTCGAAACCTGGCTGGCCGTCGCGGCCGCCGTCGCGGCCGTCACGGGACGCGTCGCCAGCCGTGCCGCCTCGTACGCCGCCGTGTACATCCGCGTTCGCAGGTACACGACGTTGCAGCTCTCGATCATCCCGAAGGCCAGGACGATCAGCAACGGCGTGCACAGGGCGAGTTCGACGGCAGCGGCCCCGAAACGAACGCGCGGCCCGCCAAGGCGTGGCCGCGGTTTGTTTTGTCGGTGGACAATGTTCCGCATGGGAATTAATTTCAACCGGTGATTTCAACGGGGAAGCGTGTTGGGATTGCGGAACAGGGCCGCATTGTTCGGGCCGACGTCCACGACGTACAGCACGTCGTTGCAGTCTTTGTCGCCACCGCCGTACATGTCCTCGAAACCAATGATGATGTACTGGCTGTTGTTATCAGGGAAGAAGGCGATCATGTGCTGGAAATCGTCGGGGTTGGTCGTCGTGCCGTTGTAGTAGGTGTCGGCTGGTTTGCCGCTGCTGTCCATGTTGGCCATCAGAAAGAACTGCAGTTGCTGGCCAGCTTTGACCGTCGGCAATTGCACGAAATCGCCCGACAGCAAGGGCTCGGCCTGCGTACGGTTGCCCGAACCGGTGGAGCACACGGTGCTGAGGCTACAATGTGTGCTGGGGAAAATCGTGAACGTGTTGCCCTTCAGCGGTGTGTTGGTTGGAGTGGCTGCCGTGGCGATCGTGGCGCCCAGCGCATCCGTATAACACGCCCCCTCCGCCAGGAAGTACACGCGCGGTGCGTAGTCGAACATGAAATACAGGCGCTGCGGATCCAACTGGTTGAGGGCCTCGCCGGTGAAGGCCACCCCTTCCGGAAGTTTTGCAGCGCACGTCTTCTGGTAACCTGCCTTGACGGCCTCAAAGGCCTGCGATTGCGAATCCGAACCCGAAAGTTGTACTTGCTTAACGATCGGCAGGCCGAGCGGCCGCAGTGTCGATTGCACGGGAGACGGCGTACTAGCGATCACGGATGTAACGAGGCCGCCTAAAAGTCCAAGACACAGAATCAATCGCGAACGGTGAATTTTCATGGAGGTCATCCCGGTCAGAAGTGGACAGCGAAAAACGCTCGTGCGGCGCAGTGTATTTCAAAACCTAGGCCGAACGGGACGATTGTCAAATCCATTTCTCCACGGAATTCTCTTTTTTAGCACCTGCCACTCAAGTCGTGTCCATGACGCCGATTCTTCATTGATGGGATTCAACACGCCGGGATTTTTGCCGAAGACGTGGCTTGCCATTGTCCCGCGGCATATGATAGGCATA
>DASYAR010000546.1:0-8274 GCA_036501235.1 Planctomycetaceae bacterium | reverse complement strand
TCGAGCCGTCAGAGTTCGCGAGCCCCGCGAATGCCGGCCGCCGGCGCAACCTGCCGGCCCACCTGACAGCCTCCCTCGCCCCGCGCCGCCGGTCGCGACGCTCGCCGCAACTTCAAGGCCCGCAAGCGGCAGTGCCATTCGATCCACGAGGGACTCGTCTGCGTGCTCAAATGCGTGGAGCCCGCCCGAACTTTCGAAGTTCGGGCGAACGCCCGGACGAAGCACATCGAACTCCGCTCGCACTGGGGTAAGTGCTCGCATTACTACTTTTACTACGTGCATCCCGAGTTCGGCTGGATGCATGTCCGGTTGCAAAGCTGGTTGCCGTTTACGATTCACGCCGTCATCAACGGGCGGGACTGGCTGGGCCGGCAACTGCAACGCGCCGGCGTGGCCTTTGAAAAGCGGGACAACTGTTTCGTCGACGTCGGCGACATCTCGCGCGCCCAGGAATTGCTGGATGCGCAATTGCGAACTCAGTGGGAGCCGACACTGGACGGACTGCGGCAGTTGGCGCATCCTCGCCACGAGCGGATCTTTGGCACGGACCTGCCGCATTACTACTGGTCGGCCGATGAAACCGAATGGGCCACCGACGTCCTGTTCCGTTCGTCCAGCGATCTGGCAAGACTGTACTCCCCCCTGGTCCGGCACGGCATAACCACCTTCGGCAGCGACGACGTCTTGCAGTTCTTGGGGCGTCGCCCACACGTCCAGATGTTCTCCGCTGCCGAGATCCACAGCGATTTGAAGACCCGGCCCGAGGGGACCAGGATCAAGCATGTCCTGAATCACAATTCGATCAAAATGTACGACAAACAGGAATCGGTGTTGCGGATCGAGACCACGGTCAATGACGCCCGGGGAATGAAAGCCTACCGAGCGTCCGAAGCTGATCCGGATGGCCCCCAAGCCTGGCGCAAACTGCGCCAGGGTGTCGCCGACCTGCCTCGCCGCGCCCAAGTCAGCCAGGCCGCCAATGAACGCTATCTGGAGGCTTTGAGTACCGTGGAAGTGATCGAATCGTTGAAGACGACAGCGGCTTCGCTGGTCCGGCCTGCCCGTTGGAAGGGGAGGCGGGTGCGCGCTCTGAATCCGTTGGCACTCGAAGACGGGTCCTTGCTGCAGGCGATCAGCCGCGGAGAGTTCACTATCCAGGGCTTCCGAAACCAGGATCTGCGTGCACTGCTCTTCGATCAACCGGCGTCCCCGACCACGATCGAAGGGCACGCCAGTCCGCCAAGGTCACACGCTTGTTGCGGCTGCTGCGCGGTCACAAAGTGATTACCAAAATTCCCAAGACGCATCGCTATCAACTCACGAAACGGGGACGCATGCAAATCACATCACTCATCGCATCGCAAAACGCCAGCACGAAGAAACTTATGGAACTCGCAGCATGAAAATTTGCGCGAGACGCGCAAATTCTGACGGATTGCTACGCGGATATGCGCGGATCAAGAAATCAGGTTTCCTGAAATAAGATTGGAGGGATGGAGAATGTTCGGGACCACGATGTTTCTGTTAGACTCTGAAAAAGCCGCTTTCCAGAAACGCAGCAAAGAACCATCATGAGGAGCCTACCCAGATGATTACCGTCGGCATGAATTATCACGTGATTGCGGGAAAACAGAAGGACTTCGAAGACAAGTTCAGTGCCGTGCTGACTGCGCTGCGGGCCGCCCAGGGTCACACCAGTTCGACGCTCTGGAAAGACGTAGCCGATGACGCCTCCTACCTGATCACGAGCGAATGGTCGGAAGAGCAGGCGTTCCTCGATTTTATTCATAGCCAGGCCTTCAAGGACGTGACGACTTGGGGCAAGGAACAGATTCTATCGGGTCGCCCGCAACACAAGATTTATAAGCATTAACCGCGAAATGCATGATGCTGGTGGGATCCCCCCTCCAAAGGCCGAATCCCTCGGAATCGGACGTTGCCCAAAAAAAATAGCCAGCAGATGACGCACAAGGGAATGCTTATGCAATTATGCGTCCGCCGATGCCGATAACGAATAAGCAAGTTACGCCACTAAACAAAGAATTATTCAAGGCCCGCCTGCATCGCGGCGAATGGATTCTGGTCCAAAATGATCCCCTTCAACAAGCCATATGTGCCGATCGAAAGCTTCGGCTATTTACGGCAGGCGGTGGTGAATAAGCATCTCTCCGGTGATGGTCCGTTCACCGAACGATGCCATGCCTGGTTTGAACGAACCCTAAGAATCCCCAAGGTTCTGCTGACAACGTCATGTACGCATTCTTTGGAGATGGCCGCGCTGCTGCTTGGTCTCCAGCCCGGCGATGAAGTCATCGTGCCGGCCTTCACCTTTGTCTCGACGGTGAACGCGTTTGTGCTGCACGGCGCCAAACCGGTCTTCGCCGATGTCCGCCCGGACACGCTCAACATCGACGAGCACCTCGTCGCCGACCTGATTACGCCACGCACACGGGCCATCGT
The DNA here is from genome assembly GCA_036501235.1 of Planctomycetaceae bacterium. Classification (GTDB taxonomy): domain Bacteria; phylum Planctomycetota; class Planctomycetia; order Planctomycetales; family Planctomycetaceae; genus JACQFH01. The sequence goes on along the minus strand of DASYAR010000546.1, from coordinate 5,814 downwards.
TCCGGTGCATTACGGCGGTGTCGGTTGTGAAATGAACGCGCTTTTGTACCTGGGCCGCAGGCATGGGATCACGATCATTGAGGACAACGCCCACGGACTATTCGGCAAATACGAAGGCCGCTGGCTGGGAAGTTTCGGATGCCTGGCGACCCAGAGCTTTCACGAGACCAAGAACGTCACTTGTGGCGAAGGAGGCGCGCTATTCATAAACAATCCGGCCTTGACGGAGCGGGCCGAAATCCTGCGCGCCAAGGGCACGAATCGAAACGCCTTCTTCCGTGGCCAGGTCGACAAATACACGTGGGTCGACGTGGGTTCGAGCTACCCGCCGTCAGACGTTTTGGCCGCATTGCTCTACGCCCAATTGGAACGGGCCGAGCGGGTCCAAAAACGTCGCCACGAAATCTGGAATCGCTACGCCGTCGAACTGGCGGACTGGGCCGCGGAGCAACAGGTCTTGTTGCCGACCGTGCCGGCCCATTGCGAGCACCCGGCCCACCTCTTTTATCTGGTGCTGCCTTCGCTCTCGGATCGGCAGAACTTTATCGAACATGCGAAATCCCGCGGCGTGAGCAGCGTGTTTCATTACCAGCCGCTGCATCTGTCTCCCCTGGGCCGGACGTGGGGCGGACGCGAGGGGCAGTGCCCCGTCACCGAGACGATCAGCGATCGGCTGACGCGACTGCCCTTGTTCTTCGAATTGACCGACGATGAACAGGACCAGGTGATCCGCGTGGTCAAGACGTACCGGATCAGGCAGCGAGCGCCGCAGGTTGTAATGCGCCGCGCGGCGTGAAGACGACAACGCTTATTCTTCGGAAGGCGATCGGCGCGGCGCTCTCGTGTTTTGCGGCATTAAATTCTCTTGCTGAACAAACGACACTCCGACACGGGGTGACCGCCACTCGGAAGGATCGATTCCCGGCGGGACGGCGTGCCATCGACCGCTCACGCGTCCGAACCGGCGGCCGGCATCGAAGACCTGCCGCATCGTTTTGGGATCGAATGACATCGAACTGGTCTTGATCGACAACTCATCGGGGATCGCTGCCAGGTGGAATTGGGCCCCCGTGAGGCGCGTCAGCAGATACACGCGTTGCAGGTCACTTTCCATCTGCGACTGAATCAATGCTCGCAATGAGACGTCAGTCACGCTGAACAGCCGCCGCTCAACAGTAGCCCGTTCGGGAGCAAGCTTGCCGGCGATGACCACATAAACATTGGTCCGGCTGGCCCCTGACGAATCGGGCAGCCGGGATTTGACGCTCTGCAATTGCGACGGCAGGAATAGCGAAGCTCCCACGCCGCCGTCGGCGTGCAGCTCGCTGAAGTGTTTGCCGTCGATCGTGATATTGATCGGGACCGGCGGCAGCAGTCCCGGAACAGAGCACGACGCCAGCAGCACTTCCTGGAACAGCGCCAGCTTTTGAGGATCGTCCCCAGCCGCAATGGCGCCCATGTCCCACACCACGAGCAGCTGCGTGTCGAGATTGGTCGTGCCGACATACAGCCGGCGGCCTTCGCGATGTTCGTGGGCAATGCGCACGAGCATGTCGGCGGTGACTTCTTTCTTGATGCGCCGCCGCAACGGTTCCGAATCGGCCAAGGCGTCGGCCCAGGGGAGTGACAGCAAAAATCGGGGGCGAAAAATCTCGCCTGGCTTGATGGTGGTGTAGGCTTTTTCGAGTTCGGCGTCGCATTCGGCGCCCAGAAAGGCGTACGGCGCGATGAGAGCGCCGGTGCTGATTCCGGTAACCACGTCGAATTGCGGGCGAGTGCCCGATTCGCTCCACCCCTTGAGAAGCCCGGCCGGAAATGCGCCGTTCATCCCACCGCCGGACAGCACCAGCACGTTATCGAGTTTGCTGGCCGCGATGCCGCCGACCGGCATGATGACGTCCTCCGAGGTCCGCTGCAGGCTGCCGACCGAGGGAGTGTCGACCAGCCGCGCATCGGCGGGCACGATCGGTGCAGGAAAATCGCGCATCGCCGCGCAGCCGGAAAGCGGTCCCAGGGACAACGCCAAACAGGCGCAGGAAAGGATGAATCCACACCAGCAAACCGGTGGCGTACTGCACTGCAGGCTCGGCAGTCGTGGTATCACGGAGCGCGAAATCCCAGGAGGTGGTTCGAGAGAGCGGCGAGAGGTTAGATTGTTTCGGGAAGACCGTAAAGAGGGCTTTAAGGCCGACCAGGCTTTCCCGCCAGACACCACAACCCTGTCCATTAAACCGCATCGGTGAAAAGAGTTGCGCCAATCATCCACATTGCCGCAGATCGGCCAGCCTAATCTACGTGACGGCAGTTTGGCCGTCGGTCGGAGGAGGGGAGCCGAATGTGGGAGGAACACCGTCGTGAGCGGGTTCCGGTGGCAGCGGTGGGACGAAAATCATATAGAAGACCGGCGTGACGAACAGCGTGAAGAGGGTCGAGCCGGTCAGTCCCCAGATGATGACGGTCGCCAGCGGACGCTGCACGTCCGAACCCAGGCTGGTCGCATGGGCCGCCGGCCACAAACCGAGAATCGCCACCAGCGACGTCATCAGGATCGGCCGTAGGCGATCGATCCGGCCGTGGATGATCGCCTCGTCGACGGTGGCGCCCTGTAAACGGTACTTCGTGATTCCCTTGAACATCAGAACGCCGTCCATGATGGCGATGCCGAACAGCGTCGCAAAACCGACGCCGGTCGAAACATTCAGATTCATGTGGCGCACGTACAGCGCCAGGGCGCCGCTGGCGAAGGCGAAGGGAATCGGCAACAGCAGGATGAGCGCCGCGCGGAGCGATCCAAAGGCCGCCACCAGCACCATGAAGATGATTCCGATCGTCGTCGGAATCAAGATCATGAAATGCTTGTAGGCGCGGTCCAGGTTTTCGAACATTCCGAGCCATTTGATGCGATAGCCCGCAGGGACGGTGATCTCGCGCTGGAACCGCAGTTGGGCTTCCTTGACAAAGCTCCCCTGGTCGCGGCCGACGATGTCGCAGCGGACGGTCATGCGACGGCGGCCGTCGCCGCGGGCGATCATCGTCTGACCGTCGCGAATCTCGATCGTGGCGACCTGCGCGAGGGTGACGGGAACGCCCCCCGCGGAATACACGAATAACTGTCCCACCGACTCGGGCGATTTCCGCGCTTCGCGGTCGAGCCGGGCGACGATGTCGAAGCGGCGCTCCTCGTCATACAGCGTGCTGATCGCCTGCCCGCCAATGGCCATGTTGACCAGCTTCATCACATCTTCGATACGGACGTTGTAATGGGCGCACATCAGTCGATCGGGTTGGATCAACAACTGCGGCTGCGGCCCTTCCTGCTCGATATTGACGTCGGTCGCGCCGGGAATGGCTTTGACGAGGTCGACGGTTTGTCGAGCCAATTTGAGCAACACGTCAGAATTGATGCCGCTGAATTCCACGGCCAGATTAGCCGAGGTGCCGTTGGTGTCTTCGGTGACGCTGTCGATGATCGGCTGGGTGAAGTTGAACCGGGTGGTGGGGAACTCCGCGCGATATCGCGCGCCAAGCGCGGCGATCAACTCCTGCTTGGTGCGGAATTGCTGCCAATGCTCGCGCGGCCAGGGGCCGATCATCATTTCAACCCGACTGGGGGGAAACGGATCTGTTCCATCGTCGTTCCGGCCGGTCTGGGCGACGGCAAACTTGACATCCTTGAAATCCAGGGCGATTTCGCGAAGCCGGGCGCCATATTCGTGAGTCTGTTCGAGCGAGGTCCCTTCGGGAAAGCTCGACCGCACCCAGATGACTCCTTCGTCGAGATAGGGCAGGAACTCGGTTCCCAGGCGGGGAACCAACTCTACGAGCACCAGGGCCAGGGCGACGACCGAGGCCGTCGCAACGAGCCATCGCGCCTTGAGCAGCATCTCGACCGCCGCAATGTATGGCCGAGTAATCCAGTGCAGCAGTGGATTCTCCCATTCCTCGTAGCCATGGCGGAACAGAAACGAAGCCAGGACCGGCACCAAGACGAGGGCAAAGATCAGCGCCCCGAGCAGGGCGAACAGGATCGTCAGCGCCATCGGCCGGAACAGCAGTCCTTCGATGCTCGTGAGAGATAGCAGCGGCAGGAACGCCACCATGATCAACAGCACCGAAATGAAAACCGGGCGCTGCATGTCCAGCGCGGCGCTACGGATGACGTCGAGCGTACTTTCGCCCTCGCGACGACGTGAATCGCCCAGTCGCCGGGCGATGTTTTCGGCCATAATGACCGAACCATCGACAATAATGCCGAAATCGATGGCCCCGATCGACAACAGGCCGATGGGAATATTCGTCAGGTACATCAACGACAAGGCGAACATCAGCGAGAACGGAATCGTCAGCGCCACGAGTAAGGCCATCGGCGGCCGTCCCAGAAACAGAATGAGCACCAGCACCACCAGGCCGATCCCCAGTCCCACGCTATGTGTGACGGTATGCAAAGTGGCATCGATCAGGTGCGTCCGGTCGTAATACGAGACGATTTGCACGCCACGAGGTAAAACCGTCGCATTCAGTTCCGCGACGGCGTCCTCCACCCGAGCCAGCACCTGCGAGGGATTCTCTCCCTTGCGCAACAGCACGATACCCTGGACGGAAGGATCTTCCCGATCCTTACCGAAGATCCCGTTCGGCACCTTCGTGTCGACAGCGACGGTCGCGACGTCCTTCAGGTAGATCGGCGTCCCTTCGATGGATTTGACGAAGATATTGCGAATCTGATCGAGGTTCTCAATCTGCCCCTTGCCACGAACCACCAGCGACATGCTGCCGCGCGAGATCACGCTGCCCCCCCCGGCGGCGTTGTTCTTGGTGACGGCATCTTCGATGTCGTCGAGAGTCAGTCCGTACAGTCCGAGCTGAGACCGGCTGAAAGTCACGGCGAATTGTTTTTGGTAACCGCCGAAGTTCGCCACTTCCGCGACCCCCGGGACGCGCCTCAGGCGGCGCGTGACCACCCAATCGTTAAGCGTCCGCAATTCGATAAGATCGCTGACATCTTCCGACAAAAGCTGGTAGCGGTAGATTTCACCGTAGGCGGTGGCCAGGGGGCCAAGCTCAGGTTGCACGCCGTCGGGCAAGTCGATTTCTCCGAGTTTTTCGGAGACCCGCTGCCGGGCCCAGTAGGCCTCCGTTCCTTCCGTGAAGATCATCTGGACCAGTGACAGACCAAAAATCGTGCGGGACCGAACGGTTTCAATTCGCGGCAGACCGAGCACGGCGTTCTCGACGGGGATCGTGACCTGCCGCTCGACCTCTTCCGGCGCCCGTCCGGGAAAAACGGTGATGATCTGCACCATTTGAGATGAGATGTCGGGGTACGCGTCGATTGGCTGCTGTCGGTAAGCATGCACGCCGTAACCGATGAGCAGCAGCGCCAGGCCCACCACAAGCCATCGCTGCGCGAGCGCTGCGCGGATGATCGTGGCGATCATGGCGAAGCCTGCTTCGAGTCTGCACCACTGCCAGTGGGTTGAATCGCTCGCACGATAATCGGTTTCAGCAGAATCGCGCCGTCTCCGAGCACCCGTTCACCGGCGGAGAGGCCATGCAGAATCTCGACTTCGTGGCCTCGCGGTTCGCCGGCCTGCACTTCCGTCGCGCGCCAGACTCCGGGCTCGGCAGTGCCCACCAGCACGTAGTCGTCGCGACCGACGTGCACCACCCCTTCGATGGGGACCAGCAGCGCTTCGTGGGCGTCGGTTCCCAAGGCGATTTCGGCGAACATGCCGGGCCGCAGTTGGTCGTTCGGATCATGAATGACGAACAGCACTCGCAGCGACCGGCGTTCCTTCGACATGACCTGCACGA
>DASYAR010000545.1:0-3304 GCA_036501235.1 Planctomycetaceae bacterium | reverse complement strand
CATCGGAATATCGAACAAATTGAGCTCGACCAGGTCGACGCGCAAATTACTCTGGACGACCGACAGGCTCTGCGAGATCCTCAGGAAGTCTTCGCGCAGGTCCGCCAGCGTCTCGAGCGCCTCGGTGCGATCAGTCGGCGTCACGTCGGGTTTCGCCAGTTTGTCCTGCAGCGCCAACAGGTTGGCTTCCGCGTCGGCAAATTCGTCGCGCAGCACGTTTTTCAGCTTCTCGTCGCGGCGGGGGTCGCGCTGGCCCCCCATCCCGGTGTCGATCTGCAACTTGGCGGCCTTCTCTCGTCGGTGTTCCGTTGCCCGCCGGAAGTCGTCTTCGGTCACGTTGATCCCATCGCGCCTCAGGTCGTCGCGGATCACGAGCATTTCTGCGACGAGTTTTCGCAGAACGTCGATTTGCGGCTCGGTCTGGCTCATCAATTCTCGCATTAATCCTTCAACCCGCGTCATCGATTCGACGTCCGGATGATCGGCCCGCACCGGCAGCGCCTCGGGGACGAACAGATTCAAGCGGTCTTGCAGCCGGACGAGCCGCGGATCGATCAACTCGAACGGCTTCAGCATCGACGTGTCGATTCGCACCGGCATGTCGACCGGCAAGCCGATCTGCAGCTTGTACTGATCGAATCCAGTCAGATAGTTGACGCGGCTGCTGCGCAAGTTATTGATCTGCCCGGCTAACTGCGTTTCGAGCTGGGCGATGTTTTGATTGATCGTGATGGCCATGGAGCGGTCCGACAGATCGAGGATGGCTGCACGATAGGCCTGATCGTTGCTGAGTTCCAGCAGCAATCGAGTCTGCAGCTCGGTAAGCGATCCGCGCAGGACGAGCACTTTTTTCTCGGCATCGAATTCGAGCATCGTGTCGAACGGGGCCGGAAACACCAGGCCCGGCGGGAGAGCGTCCAGTTCGTGCATGATCCTCTCGGGCCGTTCGGCCGCCTGGGCGCGCAAGCGATCGAGCTGATCGCGAAGCTGGCGGATGTTGTACTCGGCGTTGGCGATCTGCTGATTCAGTTGCAGCAGCGCCAGGAATCCCCCTTGTGTCGCGCCCTGGAGCGTGACGACCTGTGTCGGAATCGTCGGTCCGCCGAGAAAAACCCCCTGGGGCCCCGTCAGGATGCCGATCGTGATGCCTCCGGCCACGGTGCTGGAGAAGAACCCCTGTCGATACAGGGCCAGAGAGCGCAAGGCATAGAGCAGGTTACGTTCGGATTGCGTCAGGTTCTCCATAATAAATCGTCGCCCGCCGTTGGCGAGCAGCGGTTGCACGAGCGAATACGACAGCGTCGAGGCCGTCGACGTCGACTGGTCGCCTTTGGCGAACAGCCACAGCGTGTTGTTCGCAAATTCGACCAGCCATTGGGCCCCGGACGGCAGCATCTGGCCCACACCCGCCTGCGGATTCCAGTTCACCGAGTCGCTCGTGCTGGGAACGTCCGTCGTTGTGATGACACTGCTGGGGCGCTGGCCGTTCAAGCCGATGAACTGCACGTCGAAGGCAAATCGCTGCGCCGTCAATACCAGTGCCGCCTCATACACGTTTTCAATCTGCGTCTGGTAGTCGCGGCTGTGGATGTAGGAGATGTCGATGCAGTCTTCCATCGTCAGCGTCAGCTCCGGAAACAATCCGGGCCGTCCCATGTTCGATTCGACGACATCCTCTCCCATGCCGAACGGTTCGAGCCACTTGGGGTTCTCGATGGAGTTGGCGTCGCCGAATTCGTGCCAGTGCTTCCAGCCTCGTTTGCCGTAGGCCCAGTGCATGAATTCGTGCGCCGCCAGATCGTCGGGGGGCAGCGGCGCAAAGTCGGGATCGTAGGGGTCGAAGAATCGGCTGCGGGGATCGGCTTCGACTCGGACGCGAGCGGTACTCCAGCGCGGATCGGCCTGCTTGTCGCGAATCAGGTTGTACGACAGCTCATCGGCCTGCTTGCGCCAATACTGCCGCGAGCAGCCGGCGGCAGCCAGACAGAGGACTGCCCAGAGCCAGAGCTTGCGGCCGCTGACGAGCCGGGTGAGCGCCATGCGCGAATCGAGTGCACGGATGCGATTCATGATGTGTGCCCGCGGGGAGACAGAGAAGAATCGGATGTTCGGGATGAATTGGCCAGATGCAGGTGCGGTGGAGGGACGGCGCCGGAGGCCTGGCTGCGGTGGTCGTCAGCGGCGGAAGAGCCCGCCCTGCCGCCGGCGGAGACTCCCAGCTCGAGTTCGAATCGTTTCAAGAGCTGCGCGAGAGCCGCACACAGGGCGAGGGTGCGATTCTCGTCCAGCGAACGAAGAATCTTCGCGGCAGCACGGTTCCGCTCGTAGTCAGCCTGCATCAGCGCATCGCTGCCGGCCGCCGACAGACGGATTAAGAACTTGCGCCTGTCCGATTCAGAACGCACTCGCGAGATCAACCCATCGTGCTGCATGCGATCGAGGAGCGTGCTGAGATTCGATTCCGACTGCAAGAGCCTCGTCGCCAGCTCGGATTGCGTGCTCATTCCCGCAGGCATGCGCCGCAGAGCATCGAGCACGTTGTACCGCGATTCGTTCAGTCCGGCCGTCGCCGTCGGCGAGCGCAACAGGGCCGTCAGACAATCCGCCGTTCGCATCAGGAGCGCGGCCACCGATCCGTCGGCGCCGGCCTCGGTGGCGCTGCTCGATTCCACAGAGGATTCCGTGGCGTGTCCGGGGAGAGTTTCGGTCATAACGGCGTCGGGAAGGCGGGGGAGCATCGTTGCTTCGCTTATTTACGATTCGGACCCCAATCGTTCGGGGATGCAGGAATCCACGGCAGAACCAACAGGGTCCGCAAAACCCCTATTTTCCGACGAATCGTTTCTATTTCGACTTGGGGTCTAATCGATCCGCGGAACCGTCGGACCGCCGCTAAGCAACGGTGGTCGGCTCCGGATTAAACGAGGTTTGGGTCAATTAGAGTGAGTTGGCCGGTTTTAACGAGATTTCCGAGAGCAGGACCTTGGCGGTGGTCGATAAGACGGATGAGAGGAGCAGAGTTCCTCGTCGTTCGCACTCCCTTGATCGCAAAGGAACGCCGTCGTGGATCCGCGGGAGATCGTTTATCAGGTTCAGTCCGACTTCAAATCCAACCGATTCGCCGCCGTCGTGTTCGCGGTGATTATCGGCTTGGGAATGGCCTGCTGGTTTCAGGCGCTGTCGTCTCGAAGCACGGCCCATACGAAGACGCCTGACCGTCAGTCGATTTCCGTGCTTCCGGATCCGTTCGAAAAATCATGAACGCCTCCTTCCGCACGGCCTTCTGGGCCATGTGCCTGGGACT
>DASYAR010000544.1:0-16107 GCA_036501235.1 Planctomycetaceae bacterium | reverse complement strand
AGGACCACCGCGCAAACAAAAAGCCCGTCGAGAAGCAGACGCCGAACCCTGCCCAGGGCTCAAGGCGAAACGCCTCGGGCCGTGCAGAGCACAGCGTCAACTCCTCGACGGGCTGCGTTATTTCGCGCGTGGCCGGAAGTGCCGAGGGATGGTCTTGCTAATCGCCTGATTCACCGACGAATCAGACGGCAGACACAGCCGACATTCGCATTATCCCACACGAAACTCGAATTCGTCAACAAAATTCCGGATCGGATTTCCGGATCCGGAAAGAAAGTTGGATTCTCGGCCCGGCCCGCGGCGGGAACCACATCTTGAACGTCCTCGTTTCGCGTCTTTCGTCGTTTTCGGTGCACCAAGCAAGCGGGGTTAGTCTTGCCACCGCCCTGACGGACAACTGGCCTGTGCCAAAGCGCTCATGCAATCGAAAACGGCGGCCGTCATGCGGCGGGGCCCGGCGCAGACTTTCGCTCAGTCCGGATCTCATCAATCGATTCCTGAAGCAGCGAGTCCAGCTCCACTTGAGTCATGCCGCTACGTTGGAAATCGGCATGCGCCGGAGCCAGGATCTCCCGCAGGCCGACCTGCGCCAAGGACAGTCGTGCTACGACTGCCTCCTCTACTAACGTGCTAATGTTCTTGCCGGTCGCCTCGGATTGAGCCCGGAGGCGTTCTTCGGTCTCAGGAGTTAACGTGATGGTGATCGTCATAGCAGCACGTCGTGACGAGATGGCCGACAACTTTTCAATAAGAATGTGACCAATAAGACCTGAGAATTTTATTTTGGCACGTTTTTTATTCTCTAAACTTTATCGAAATTTTGTCAAAGCCGGCTTCGTGAATGACTTGAGAGAATTGGCCATGGCACGTCCAATTGTGTCATTCGGTGCCGCTAAATGGGGCGTGAAATCGGCAATTGGCAGCTTGCCACTGCCGTACGCGAAAGAAAACGGCAAAAAAGCCGAAGACCGATCCTTGAGCTTCTGCACTCAAGCTTGCAATTGTCGACCGGCTTCCTGGCAAGCCGGCTAACAGAACAGCTGAGATTGCCCTAGTCGACCAGCTAAAGCTGGTGGCAAACAAAGAGTCGGCTAAAGCCGACCGACGATTGCGCCCACATGCAGGCGTTTGGGCCGACCCCGGCCCCTGTGCTGCCGGCCGCCTCGTCCCGTTCCGCATTTCTCCAAGTAGACTTGAGGGGATCTGCTGGCAGTCCATCTCCGAGCGCGGTGGAGAAACCGAAAAGACCCTATGACCTGGCTTCCCCCCTCATTGAAATCACCCGATAAGGCGGTGTATGCTGCTGGGCATGAGCCGCAGCGACGCTGATCCGGGAGCTTCCTTCCGGGTCTCGACCGACCTGGTGATCGAGACCCCCGAGAACGTCGTGCTGACGTATCGCCTGGCCGGGCCCGCCGTGCGGCTGCTGGCGTACTTGGTCGATCTGGCGATTCGTCTGGCTATTTTATTCGCCCTGGGGCTGGTGGCGCAGTTCGGTGGCGCCATTAGCGGCAACGGCGTCTCCACCGGCATGTTCCTGGTCGCCATCTTTTTCATCGACTGGACCTATTTCGGATTTTCGGAAGCGTTCTTTCGCGGCAAAACGCTGGGCAAACACCTGTTCGGATTGCGGGTCTTTCAGGAGCAGGGCTACCCGGCGACGATGTGGGGAGCCCTGCTGAGAAACTTCGTGCGCGCCGCCGACAACCTGTCGCTGTGGGGCGTGTGCTTCATCACGATGGTCGTTTCCGGGAAGTTCCGCCGGCTGGGAGACCTGGTGGCCAAGACGGTCGTGATCGAAGAGCGCCGGGTGCGGGTGCCGCGCGAGCCGGTCATTCTCGAAAAGATCAAACCGCTGCCGCGGACCGACCTGGGAAGTTACGTCCCGTCCGGGCAGACGCTGGCGCTGATCGAAGACTTCCTGTCGCGACGCCACGTGCTGACCTACCGCCGGGGGCACGCCATGGCTTACGTCCTGGCGCGGCCGCTGGCCCACAAGCTGGCGTTCTCGGGCGATCCGCAGCTTGTCGATCGCTATCCGATGGCTTTTCTCGCGGCGGTGTATGCCACTTTTTACCAGGTCCACGAAGGCGAGGATGAAGAAGATACGGCCGACAGGTACGAAACGGACGCCGAACGCCGTCGGCAACCCGCCGTGGCAGGGGCGGCCTCATGAACAAGCGGAAGTTCGTCTCCAAACGGGCCGTCGCCTGGCGGCGGTTCGAGCAATTGCTCGACCGGCTCGATACGATCTCGCTGCGGCGATTCTCGCCGGCGGAAACGGCCGAATTCTCGCGACTGTTCCGCGAACTGTGCTACGACCTGTCGTTGATCCGTTCGCGCGACTGGGGACGGGGGCTGGTTTCTTATCTGAACGACCTGGTCAGCCGCGGGCATAATGCATTCTACAGCTCGCCCCCCGGAAACGTCGCGCAACTGGTGCGATTCTTGATGGTCGGTTTTCCACGGTTGTTCCGAGCCAACATCGGGTACTTCGTGACGGCGGCGGTGGTTTTCTTCGGGACGCTGGGAGTGACCTGGGGCATCGTTCAGCACGAACCGTCACTGGCCACCCGGATCGTGCCGGCCGAGCACCTCAAGATGTACGAGAAAATGTACAGCGAGCAGTCGTCGAAACAGAAGCCGGGGGACGACACGGACGAAGATGACGACGATGACTGGCAGGGGGGACAGAATTTCGGAGACCAGCATTCGCAGATGGCCGGGTTCTACATGCAGCACAACACGTCGATCGCTTTCGATTGCTTCGCGCGCGGCATTCTGCTGGGAGTCGGCACGGTCTACACGCTGATTGCGAACGGCATTGGGATCGGGGCCGTTGCCGGCTACCTGATTGCCAAGGGGCATTCCGGCCGGTTCCTGAGCTTCGTCGTTTCACACGGATCTTTCGAATTGACGGCGATCGCCGTCGCCGGGGGGGCCGGGCTGATGCTGGGGAATGCGCTGATTCATCCGGGACAGAGGACGCGCATGGAATCGCTACGAGTGCGCGGGCTGGAAGCGATTCAGATTGCCTGCGGCGCGGGGGCCATGCTGTTCATCGCCGCGTTGATCGAGGGGTTCTGGTCGCCGTCGCTGGCAATCCCTAATCCTGTCAAATACGTGGGCGGCGCGTTTCTGTGGATCCTGGTGATCGTGTACCTGTCGACTGCCGGACGCTGGGAACGCAAGCCATGAGGTTCGATCAGGTCACGGTGCCGCTTGCGCCGCGGAGCACGGCGAATTGCCTCGATTTGGCGCTGTGCTTCTTGCGGCACTATCTGAAACCGATCGCCGGGTTGTGGGCGACGATCGCGCTGCCGGCCTGCATTCTCGTCTATGTGCTGGTCGACCGGTATGACTTTCACCTCTGGATGGCGATGCTGATCTTCTTCTTCGTCACGTCTCCCTTGGGCGTCCTGCTGATGGCCGGGGCGGCGCCGTGCGCATTCGGCGAGCGGTTCACCTATCGGGGAACGTGGCGTCGCCTGGGATGGCGGGGCGTCGAACTCATCATGAAAGGGCTGGCGCTGCGTGTGGCGATGGCGCTGGGATCGCTGCTGTTTCTCTTTCCCGGCTGGTATCTGGGAGTGAAGTACGGTTTTTTTGTGGAACAGGCAATCCTCTCGAAGATGGCGCGGCACCTGCACGACCGCCGGGCCGATGAATTGCTGGAAGGGGAAATTGGCGACCTCATCTTCCGCTCGGCCGCGATCGGCACCTTTTCAGCGATGATCTGGTGGGTACTGTTGTTTACGGTCGATTTTGCCTGTTCGACGCTGCTGGGATGGCCCATTCTGCTGGGCCGCTGCAAGGTCGACATGTCGTACCTTGGGAATCTCTGGGAACTGATCGAATACATCTTTGGCTTTCTGGGAAGCGATCCTATCGTGATCACGGCGGCCTTGGCCGTGGCGCTCATGGTCTATCCGATCGCCCGTCTGGCCTGGTTTTTCTGTTACATGGACGTGCGCGTCCGCCGCGACTGCTGGGACATCGAGTTGCAGATCATCCAGGAAGCCCAGCGACTGGAGGTGGTATGAGCGGCCGCAGACGGGTAGGGATCGCCATGGTCGTGATTTGCGCGGGAACGCTGGCGCCGGGATCTGCAATCCAAGGGTCGCGGGCGACGTCTGATTGCGTTGCCATACGGGCTCCGCAGCATGAAGCCGCGGAACGGCGGCAGTTAATAGCCAGGGGCGTAAGCCCCTGGAGTACCGCGCCGCAAGTTGTAAGCCCCGGCAGGGGCGAAAGAGGTGCCGCCGCGTTGACAGATCACACGACGCTCGTGGCGCGGCGACCCCTGCCGGTTCATCCGGCAGGTGAAGGAGGTTTGCAGCTAGACGTCAAGTCTGCTCGCGCAGTCAGGCCCTTGCCAACTTGCGTGGCAGGTGAATCAGGTTTTTCAGCGATCACGCAAAATCGGGATCCACTACCCATAGAACCTGATTCACCTGCCGGACGAGCCGGCAGGGGCCTTGACGCGCCACTTCGCGGCGAATCTAGCCCATCAACCTTCTACACCTGCCGCTCAAGGCGGCAGGGGTCGGGTCGTGAGACGTGCATTGATCCTGCGTTGCATCAGCGCGACAAGGAGGCATGGAGTTCGAAACCTGTTGCGTCAATTGGCAATGTTCCGCCCCTCCGGGGCTTTGCGCAATTTTTGTATTCGTCATCCAGGGGCTTGCGCCCCTGGCTATTAACTTTCGCCCCTGCCGGGGCTGCGCACATAGGCGATTTATTATCCATCGAAAACGAGACCGGGATTTTCGCTTTTCAGGGCGACTCCGGCCCCGGCGGGCGGTTCGGCGACAAGGAACAAATCGGCCGCGAGTTCGAGAACCTTCGTGACCAACCTGAATTTCGCAGGTTGCGGAAAGCGAAGCCCCAAGCCAGCACCGCCTCGGATTACGAATGGCCCCAATGGATCAAGGATTTCTTCAACTGGCTCGGCGATCTCTTCAAATCGACGGGCAACGCTTTGTCGGGAATGGGTTTTTTCCTGCAGGCGCTGGCGTACGGCATCCTGGCAGCGATTGCGGCCGGGATCATCTGGCTCGTCGTGCGGGCCGTTCAGAATTATCAGGAACGACAGTCGTTGCGCGTTCGGAGCCGGCGCGCTCCTGAAGAGGGAGAAGCCGACATCCCTCCGGGCGATCTCCCGGCCGACGAATATCTCAGGCGCGCTTCCGAATTGGCAGAGCGCGGGCAGTATCGCGAGGCGATCGGGCAACTGATCCTGGGAGCGATGAGCCGCACCGAACGCAGCGGCCTGATTCGTTTCCGTCGCGGGCTGACGCATCGCGATTACCTGCGGGCGCTGCGAAGCCGCGCGACGCCGCACCAGGCTTTCAAGCAGATCGTTTCCGTCTATGAGCCGATCTGCTTCGGTCGCCGGCCCGCACAGATGGATCACTACCTGACGTCGCTCGACGGCTACAAGACGGGGTTTCGCGAGCCACTGGCGGAAGGAACCTCGCCCGCGAAGAACATTCTGGCAGGTCGACAACCGACTCCCGCCCTTTCCTGACGACAAGTTCATGCCAGCCGCATCCCGAGACCCCGCCGACTCGCAAGACGCCGAGGTCGAAACCATTGTCAGCCCGCCGCTCTTGAGCCGCGCCCGGTTGCGCTCGCTCGCCTGGCTGGCCTTGCTGGCGGTCGTCTTGAGCCTGCACGTCTGGTTTCCGCGGATCGACGCCGAGGTCAACGACACCTACAACGTCGATAACGGCGGGCGCAATGCGCTGTTTCAATTCGTCCAGCGCCGGTTGCCGGACGTCTCGCGCAACCACGATTTGCTCGTCAGCCAGCTGGCCTGGCTCGATCACGAGACGACCCTCTGCATTCTCGGCCCGGCCCGTTACCCGAGCCCCCGCGAATGGGACGCCATTTTGAGGTGGGTGAACAGCGGCGGCCGGTTGCTCTTTGCCGCTCAGTGGGACGATCCCGAATTGTCGGTCCCGGCCCTGGGGGTCAAAATCACTTCGACCGGCATCAAGCCGATCGAGCGCGTCCTGGGCACCGACAAATCGAAAAAGAAGAAGAGCGAAAAATCCACGGGCAGTCCGCCGCCCGCGGAAGTGAAATCGGAAGAGAAATCGAAGCCGGCCGCCGACGCTGTTCCGGCAGATCCATCGACGAGCCTTACGACAGATTTGATCTTCACCTGGAAATCGGAAGGATCGATCGCAGCGCCCGGTGCAGAGGTCCTCGTCAAAACGGGCGGCGGCGTGCAGGCGGTACGAATTCGCCACGGCTCGGGGACCATCGTTCTGACTGCCTCCGACTACATTTTTTCCAACGCGGCTCTGTTCGAAGAGGGACAACAGAATGGCTTTCTCGTCGCCAGGTTGCTGGAAGCCACGGGAATGGGCGATTCGCTGGTCTTCGACGAATCATTGAACGAAACGGGTACGCCGCGCGTCGTCGGTTTGTTGCTCGACCCGGTGCTGCGGCCGATGACGATCCAGCTTGCAGTGCTGATCGTGATTTTCGGTTGGCGGGGCAATCGCCGGTTCGGCGGGTTGTTGCCATCGCTCAGCACGGCCCGGCACGACGTCGCCGACCACACCAATTCGCTCGGAAACCTGTACTACAAAGCGCATCACAGCACGGGGGTGCTGCGCGAGTACCTGGAGCAGTTGAAGACCGATTTGCGGTTGCGTTATGCCGGCGCCCACGACGGCCGGATCCTGCAACCCATCGCGCAACAAGCCGGGATTTCGCTGGAAGAGGTCAAACGCCGGCTGGCGGAGGCCGAGGCGGCCGCCCGCAAGCCGAAATTGACGCGCCGCGAGGCCGCCTCGCACATTCGCAAGCTGGCGGTCCTGCGGCAAGCCGCGCAACGCAAGCGTGAGAAGCCGCTGAAAGAGCCACCGGTGCCGGCGGGACAATAAATCCCAGCTCACACGAGTCCCATTTTCTTTGCGCCACAGTAACAGTAATCCGAAAAGCCATGCACCAAATTTCAAAACGGATGATGTCGTCGGCAATCTTGCTGGTCTTGGCGTTTGTCATTCCGGCGGTCGCCAGCGACCGCCTGCCGGGCGAGATCGGCAAAGTCATCGACTCGGGGGAATTCAAAACGGCTCACTGGGGGATCCTGGTCGTCGACCTGGCCAGCGGCCAATCGGTCTTCGAGCTCAACGCCGATCGGATTTTCGCTCCCGCTTCAGTGACCAAACTATTTTCGACGGCCGCCGCCCTCGACACGTTGGGGGCCGATTATCGCTTCGAGACGCCCGTGTACCGGCGAGGCGACGTCGACAAGGCCGGTAAATTGACGGGAGACCTGATTCTCGTTGCCAGCGGAGATCTCACATTGGGAGGCCGCACCACTGCGGACGGCCGCATCGCCTTCACGAATTCCGATCATACGTATGCCAATGGAGGCACAACGGGAGAGCTGACGGCGCCTGATCCGCTGGCCGGGCTGAACGAGCTGGCGCGCCAAGTGGCACAAGGGGGCATCAAGCATGTCCACGGCGACGTATTGATCGACGATCGGCTGTTCGAGAAGGAATCGAGCACGGGAAGCGGCCCGCGGCACCTCACTCCGATCATGGTCAACGACAACTTGATCGACTTTACCATCACTCCCAGCGAGCCTGGCAAGACGGCCACCGTCACCTGGCGCCCGCAATCGGCGCTGTTCCAGGTCGATGCGCGGATCGAAACGGTCGGCGCTAGAGAACCGCTCAGCAACACGATTCGCGGAGGAACGGGCCATAGCGTGATTCTCGCGGGAAAGATTCCCGCCGGGCACAAGCCGCTAGTCCGCGTGTTCGAAGTTTCCGACGCGGCGGCCTTCGCGCGGGGGCTGTTCATCGAGGCGCTGGGGCGGGCCGGGGTCACGGTCGAGGCCTCTCCTTTGGCAGACCATCCGCAGGGCACGCTCCCCGCGAGTGGAGACGTTGCCAAATTGCCGCGCGTGGCTTTGTTAACCTCGCCGCCGTATGCCGATTCGGCGAGATTGATCCTGAAGGTCAGTCACAACCTGCATGCCAGCACGCAGCCGCTGTTGCTGGCAGCGAAGCACGGCAAGAGGACGCTGGAAGACGGCCTGCACGTGCAGTGCGACGTGCTTCGCAGATTGGGAGTCGATGTCGATACAATTTCGTTCGGCGGCGGCGCTGGAGGCTCGTCGGCCGACCTCGTGACGCCGCGGGCGACCGTGCAACTTTTGAGGCACATGTCGACGCGCCCCGACGCAGCGGTGTACAAAGCGGCCCTGCCGGTCCTGGGAATGGACGGAACTCTCTCGGAAGCCGTCGGTCCCGAGAGCCCGGCCCGTGGCAAAGTGTATGCCAAAACGGGAACCTATTTCATCGACAACCCACTGCGGGGCCGAATCGTGCTGACGAGCAAGGCGCTCGCCGGCTACATGACGACGGCCACGAACCGCGAGCTGGTGATCGCCTTGTTCGTCAACAATGTGCACCTCGAAAAGGCCAGCGAAACAGCTCGCGTCGGCAAGGCGCTGGGCCGCCTGTGCGAAGTGATTTGTGCCGCAGAGTAATTAAAGTCGTCTCACTTCGTGCACTCCGTGAGATGACGACCTTACGCCAAAATCTCGCTGATCACTTCGCCGTACACGTCGGTGAGGCGAATGTCGCGGCCGCTGAAGCGGTACGTGAGCTGCTTGTGGTCGATCCCCAGCAGGTGCAAGATCGTCGCGTGCAGGTCGTGCATCTGGAGTTTATTTTCGACGGCGTAGTATCCATAGTCGTCGGTGGCGCCGTAGATCGTCCCGCCGCGGATGCCGCCCCCCGCCATCCAGATCGTGAATCCGAACGGGTTGTGGTCGCGGCCATTGCTCCCCTGGGCCATGGGGGTTCGTCCGAATTCGCCCGCCCAGACGACGAGCGTTTCATCGAGCAGACCGCGCGACGCCAGATCATGCAACAGTCCCGCGATCGGCAGATCGACCGCCTTGGCGTTCAGGGTGTGCCCGGCCTCGAGGTTCGAGTGCTGGTCCCATCGGTCGTGGCCGACGCTCTGGCACAAAAGCTCGATAAACCGCACCCCGCGCTCGACCAGCCGCCGTGCGATCAGACACTGCCGGCCGAAAATCTCGGTCGCCGAGGCGCCGATGCCGTACAGCTCGAGCGTGGCCTTCGATTCGTCGGCCAGATTGATGAGCTCGGGAACTGCGGTCTGCATGCGGAAGGCCAGCTCGTAGTTCCCGATCGCCGATTCGAGCGTATCGACTTTTCCGATGCGCTCGACGACCCGCGCGTCGAGCTTGCGCAGCAGCGCCAGTTTGTTCTGCTGGACGCGGTCGCTCGCCTCGGCCCGGCGGATGTCGGCCACGGGGGCCTCGCCGCCGCCGAACAGCGATCCCTGGTATGACGCCGGCAGAAATCCGCTGTTGAAACAGTCGAGCCCCCCCGGCGGAATCATCCCGCTGTTGAGGACGACGAACCCGGGGAGGTTCCGGCATTCGCTGCCGAGTCCGTAGGTGAGCCACGAGCCCAGGCTGGGGCGGCCCTGCACGCCGGCCCCCGAATGGATGAAATAATTGGCGTTCGTGTGTTCCGAAAACTCGGAGGTCATCGATCGCACGATGGCCAGTTTATCGACGTGCCGAGCGACGTGCGGAAACAAGTCGCTCACTGGAATGCCACTCTCCCCGTACTGATGAAATTTCCAGGGGGATTTGAGGACGTTCCCCACGTTGTCGAATTGCGTGGGGGGAACCTTCATCTTGATCTTCTCGCCATGCTCGCGATCGAGCCGCGGCTTGGGATCGAACGTGTCGACCTGCGACGGCCCGCCGTCCATGAACAAAAAGATCACGTTTTTGGCCTTGGCGGGGAAATGCGGCCGATGCGGAAAGAGCGGATCGCCGGCGACGCCGGCCGGCACGGCCGCCTCTGCTGCGAATGCCTGATCGGCCAGCAATGCCGAGAGGGCCAGCGATCCGAAACCATTGGCGCAGCGGGCCAGCATTTCGCGACGGGTCAACGGGGGGGGGAGAAAATGCCGGCAATGCATGATGCTTGATCGTACCACGCGGGAGGGGCGTGCCTCAAGGACGTGAATCACGAAGCTATTTGGATCCGAACGGTGTCGGATCTTGTCGCTGCGCGACCCGACCGGTGCGGAGCACGCGGTCGGGCCACCCACCTTTGAATTTCTCGATTTGCGATACTACGAATCCCCCGTTAAATGAAGGGACCGATTTACCCTCGACAACACGCGCCAATTTCTGCAAAATATGCTTTCGACAGCCCAATCACCGCTAGCGATTATCGAGGAGCCCATCCCGTGTCCGACCACGTTGCATCAGCCCCCCCTGCGGCGGCCCCCGAAACGGCCGCTTCGCTGTCGTCCCCGGATTTCGACCGGCAGGAAAAGGCGATGTTCGGCCAGGACGATGCACACGCCGTCACGGTGATCGGCAAGATGCTGGTCGGTTTCTTCTTCTACTCGCTGATCGTGATGAGCCTCGTCGCTTTCTGGACGATGGGCCGGGGGGGACAGGTCCCCGATCATTCCGCCCACGACGCGCATGCGGAAGATGTGGAAGAGTGATCGGGTTGAACCTCTACCAGCCCGAGCCGCCGTTGATGCCGCCGACAGCGGGATATGCTGGTCCGAAATTGCGCGGGACAAATGGAGTCACGGAGTATTCCGGCGCGTATTCGGGACTGTAGAAACCCGCTCCCGATGGAGGCCCGTAGGAGTACGGGTAATTGTGCGTTGGAAATGCGTTGAAAATGGGAATGTGCCCATTGTGCCCGTACCACATGGGATTGTTCGTAAAGCCAAAGGGGTGCATTCCGTAGAACCGTCCGTTGCCATACGACGGATTGTACATCGGATTTCCAACGTAAGGGGCCGGGTCGCCAAATCCCATGTTGGCGTTCGGAACCGCCTGCACTGGCCCTCCGGGAATGGGCTGGGCCAGCGCGGGGGGAACGGGTACGGCCAACGGAGCCCTGATGGTTGCTCCCGGTGGGGCCGGCGCGATCGGCAAAGCAGGCGGTGCATCGGGATCCGGCGGTGCTTGGGGATCCGGCGGGGCTGCGGGATCCAGCAGCATGCGCGGCAGCAGGCGGCCGTTGACTCCCGGGGCGTATCGATTTCCCGAATAACCGCCGTAATTGGAATCGTAAGGACCATAAGGGCCGTTGCCGAACGGATAACGCCGCGGCCCGTATCTGTAATAGTGATAACCAAATGGATTACGATACCCGCCCAGGAATTGTCCGGCTGGATACCTGCCATTCGACGCGACGCGAACGGGGGGCGCTGGAGTCGGTGGCGCTGGAACCGTGCCGACAGTCGCAGCTTTCCGTGGCGCCGCCGGAATGGAGTTGCCGGAACGGGGTTGGTCTTCGGCCCGCGACTCACAAATCGTCAGCGGCGTGGCGAAAGCAACCACGACAACCGCGAGCGGCCAACCGCGCAGGATCGACATCCGAAAATCTCACGTCAAAAACCGCCCTCTTTCAGCCTAGGCAGCCGGCACGGGCGGAGTCAATCGGAAACCGGCGCAATGGAACGAGTCCGACGAATTCGGCCACAAATGGACGTTCGCAACGCACCTCAAAGACATGACGCCCGCCGAGATGCAGGCGGCGATGAATTGCGCTTTCACCGAGAAGCCCTGAGCGCTGCATGACAATGTGCAGGCGATGACGCGTGGCGGTCAGGTTGGAACACCTGACCTACGGGTTAACAACCTATCCGGCGCGGCGCAACGTGCGTTATTCGTCGCAGGCCTGGGGGGGCTGAGGCTCGGGGTCTTCGCTGTCTTCCGACGTGGCGGCGACGACCACGGGAGGATCGGCCGAGTCGGTCCGCGGCGGGCCCAGACGAGAGCGGCTGGCGAGGTCGTAGCGGTCGCCGCCAAACAGGAACTCGAAGCGCTCATCGGCTTCGTCGGGCTGATCGCGGTCGTAGACCACGACATGGTGCTTGCCGACGACGTCGATCACGTTGTCCTTGATGACCAGCGCGGTCTCTTCATCAATCCCCAGGCCCACAAGACGCGGATGTTCGCGCTTGAGGCGCGCCATGTCGGCAAACCGTTTGCGCTTCGTGAAGAACGGGTCGATGGCGACTCCCTTGACGAATCCGAACCCGTCTTCGTAGCCGGGCGCCATGATGTCTTGATTCGACAGCGGATTGCCGCGGACGAGGTAGTCGGCCAGCATCGAAGCTCCCCCGCCGTTCCCTCCGACGGCCCCGCCGCGCGCCAGCACGGCGTGAAATTCTTTTTCAGCGGATGTGCCTTCGAAGACGTCGACAAGGCGCCACTGACGGCCGCCGATGAACCACACGCCTCCCGCCTTGTGCAGCAGGTCGAGGAGGGCGGGATCTTCGGCCTCGGTCCGGTTGCGAGGATGGACGAAGTGAATATTTTTGGCCCCCGCTTCGGCCAGCCAGGAGACCGACTTCGCGTCCAGAGATGGTTTATCGCCATTGGCAGTCGTGACGACGACCAGGGTCGCATCGGGGCCGCCAGCCGCGTCGATGAACTTTTCGGCCGCATCTTCGTGAACATCGCCGCCGCCCGCGACGATCAGCGTGCCTGGAGATGATTCGGGTTTCGATTTTTCGCCGTCGAAATTATAGCGGGGGTGCAGGCGTGCCAGGGCAGCGCGTTGCAGGGCCAGAATGTCGGCTTCCATGCCTTCCAGCAAAGTGCGTGCGATCGCCGGCCTCTCGCCCACCGGAGGCAGATAGACGACCACCCCCTGCCCGGTGTATCCGGCGCTTTCCTTCGATTCGCCACGGACGCTCAACTTTCGGCCGTGCACGACGAGCGCCATGTTCTCATCGATCCCGATGCCGACCAGCTTGGGATATTCCGTCAGAGTCTGCAGCAGTCGCTCCTGCCGCTTCCGCTTGATGAAGTGCTGATCGACCAGAGTTCCGGGCAAAAACCCGAATCCCAGTCCCAACTCGGGGGGCTTCGCGCCGCCGACAATCATCAATTGCGACATGATGGCGGCGCCCGCCGACGTTCCGCCCACGACGCCGCCCCGTTTGAGCACCCCTTTGATCGCCTTTTCGGTGCGAGTGCCCAGATAAGCATCGGTCAGCCGCTGCTGATGCCCGCCGATAAACCACACGCCAGTGGCCGTCTCGAGCGGCGCGGCAAACCGGGGATCATCGGCGACGTGCCGGTCGCGCGTATGCAGAATCGTCAGTTCGGCCGGTCTTTGCTTGCGCCAGAAATCCAACCGCGTTTCGACTTCGGCGGTATCGGCCGTTTCGCTGGCCGTCGTGACAATGACGAGGTGTGCGCTATGCCCCCCGGCCAATTCGACGAACTGCTCGAGTGCGTCGTCGGGAACCTTCCCGCCGCCGCAGATGAACAGAGTTCCGGGGACGGGAGAGGCGGAGCTCAGGCTTTCGGCAATGGGCGGACCCTCTGCGCGCAAGGCGGCCGCTGCTGTCAGAAACAGGGCCGCTGCCAGAGTTACCGCAGTGTGCCGCGCCAAGTATGAAGCTTTCGACGCTGGTTTGGTCATCATGACGCTGAAGGATCCTCCTGAAAAAACCACGTCCTTCCCTGCTTGATTATATGCTGGCCACGGGGGGCGCGAGTGTGGCATCAACTTATTTTTATATTATGGCGGTTCTGAAATCTACGTCTGGACGGACTTTTCCGCAAGAGCAGTCGCGGGATGGTGATGGGGCGCACTTCCGTTCAGTATGCCGGCTGACTGTCCATTCAAGCTGTCATCGCCGGGAGCCGCCGGCGCGTTGGCGGCAATATATTGCTGGATGAAATCCAGGGCTTCTTCGACCTGATCGGCCTGAACGAGAATCAAATCGCCGCTTTGCAGGGCCGCCAAGCCCGTTTCGATCGCCCGGAATTCGCCCCGCGTCTCGAGGATTTCGGCGCACCGCGCTGCACTGGCCAAACCCCGGCGCATCAGGGAGATCACCTCGCCGTCCGCACGGCCGCGGGTACATTTATCCTCGTAGATGATGACTCGATCGAACCCGTTGCCGATGATCTCGGCCTGACGGATAATATCGACGTCGCGGCGATCTCCGGCGGCCGTGTATACGACACTTCGCCGATCATGGGGAAACCGGCTGATGGCGTCGATCAGGGCGATCAAGGCGTCTGCGTTATGGCCGTAGTCGACGACGATCGTGGCGCCGGCCAAGCTGAACAGATTGAAACGGGCGGGAGTCCGCTGGGCATCATTGACGAAGCCGGCCAGGGCCGTGCGAATCACGTCGACCGAAATGCCGACGGTCCAGGCAGCGCCCACCGCAGCCAGGACGTTTTCGACCTGAAATCCGATACGTCCACCTTCCGTCAGGGGCACCTGATTCAAGAGGGCGACGCGAGTTTCCCGAGCCCCTTCGGCTTTGATGATGACGTCCCCGTGCACGAACACGGCACGTCCGCCACGGGCACGGTGCGCGGCAATCAGCGGATGCGCCGCGTCACGGGCGAAAAACACCACCGAACCGGGGCAATAGGGCGCCATGGCGACCGTCATCGGGTCGGCCGCGTTGAGCACCGCGGCGCCGTTGGACGAGACATTTTCGACGATCGTCCGTTTGACGGCGGCCAACTGCTCGGCCGTTTCGATCCCGCCCAGGCCGAGGTGATCTCCCTCGCCGATATTGGTGACGACGGCCGCATCGCACAGATCGAACCCCAATCCTTCGCGAAGCACGCCGCCGCGAGCCGTTTCGAGGACGACCGCATCCACCTGCGGATTGAGGAGCACGGAGCGGGCGCTCTTGGGGCCACTGCAATCGCCCGTGTCGATGCGCCGGTCGTTGAGAAAAATGCCGTCGGTGCAGGTCATGCCCACGCGCTTGCCGGAGGTCCGCAGAATGTGGGAAATGAGGCGGGTGGTGGTGGTCTTTCCATTCGTTCCCGTGACGGCGACCACGGGAATGCGGCCAATGTCTCCCTCGGGAAACATCGTGGCGACGATGGCCTCGCCGACGCGACGCGGCGTGCCGGCCGAGGGCTCCAGGTGCATGCGCAGTCCCGGCGCGGCATTGACTTCCACGATCACGCCGTCTTGTTTTTCGAGCGGCAGGCTGGCGTCAACGCACACGACGTCAACGCCGGCGATATCCAGCCCGACGATGCGGGCCGCATCGACCGCGCGGGCCGCCAGATCGGGGTGAACTTCATCGGTGACGTCGGTCGCCGAACCACCCGTGCTCAGATTGGCGTTGCGGCGCAGAACGACGACGACTCCGGACGCCGGAACGGAATCGGCCGTCATCGCCTGCTCGGCCAATACGGCCAGGCCGATTGCGTCGAGCCGCAACTTGCTGAGCGATGTGGCATGATCCTCTCCACGGCGTGGATCGGCGTTCACCTGCGCCACAAGCTGCTCGATCGTGCGGACGCCGTCGCCGATGACCAGCGGTGGCTGCCGCCGCGCGGCGGCCACGACCGCATCGCCCACGACGAGCAGGCGGTGATCGCAGCCCGGCGCAAATTTTTCGACCATGATCGACGACCCTTCCTGCAGCGCCTCTTCGAACGCGGCGGCCACCTGTTCGCGGGTCGTCAAGTTCACTGCCACGCCGCGCCCCTGGTTCCCATATTGGGGCTTCACGACGACGGGCAGGCCGATCTCGCAAGCCACGGCCCAGGCTTCGTCGGCATCGCGCACGGGGCGACCTTCCGGAACGGGAACGCCGACCGACTTCAGCAGCGATTTTGTCAGTTCCTTGTCTTGCGCGATCGACTCGCCGATGGCGCTGGTGCGGTCGGTCTCGGCTGCCAGAATGCGGTGCTGTTTCGATCCCCAGCCGAATTGCACCAGGCTGCCCGTGTTCAAGCGCCGGAACGGGATGCCCCTGGCGGACGCGGCCCGCACGATGGAGCCGGTGCTGGGCCCCAGCCGAATCTGCTGGTCGAGCGACCGCAGCTTCTGAATTGCGGCCGAGGCGTCGAAGGGGCGGGCGTGGATCGCCGCGTCGATCAGCGACCGAGCCGATTCGAAGGCCAGCCGCGCGACGTCTTCTTCGTGGTACTCGACAATCACTTTAAAGACGCCCGGTTCGCCGGCCGGCGCGGTCTTGCAGAATACCACCGGCACGCCCGCCTGATGCTGCAGCGCGACGACCACCCTTTCGAGGACGTGCGCCAGAGTG
>DASYAR010000543.1:0-4045 GCA_036501235.1 Planctomycetaceae bacterium | reverse complement strand
TTCGCCAGCGTGTTTTCCGGGGCTTGTTTCAACAATCCCCGATGTCCGACGACGTGCACCGGATTCAATCCGAACAGCGCGGCGGCACAGCGTGGATGATTGAACATTTTATCGTGATCGTGCTCGATGCCAGGGGCTTCGACGAGCCGCCAATGAAAAGCCCAGCCGCGCTCGTGCGCCAGCTTCTCGGCAAATTGAAACGTGTTTCGCCCGCGGGCCAGCCGCACTGCCCCCTGGGCTTGGGCCTCCGGCGATTTGTCGAGATATTGGTCGGCTTCGGTATCGTGCGTCCCCAGGTACAACGTGAGCGGTTGCGCCAGATAGCGGCGCAATGCCGCATCGTCGCTCAGCTCGGCAGGCAAGCCGCCGAATCCATAGGGATAGGGCTTGTCGCGCGTGGGCATGAGGTACGTCCCCGGGTTTGCCGCGACGATGCGCGCCGCGCCTGAATCGACAAACCCGGCCAGGCGGGCGAGAAACTGTGCACCGCCGGAATGACCCAACAAATAATACGGCGTCTCGGACCGGCCTTCGCGCTTGAGAATCTCCGCTGCAATGCCGGGCACGAGACTGAACGTCCATTCGTCTCGCGGCACAGGCTGCCCCTGCTTGAGCACTCCGCCACGCTGGTAGCTCTCGATTGGAAACCGCTCGTTGTCAAATCGCGGCGCGGCGATCACTGCCCCCAGCCGATCCCCGAGCTGCCGGGCATCGTCCCGATACTCATCGGCGTTTCGCAAGACGCCATGAAAGACGAGAATCAATGGGCCGTCGCGATACTCAGCCGGCTTGTAGGTGAAGACCTCAATCTCGGTTTGCGCCGGTCCGACGACGATTTCGATCTTTCCCGCACCGGCGGGAATTCCCATCTGCCCCGCCGCCGCGAGGCAGAGCACGAATAGGTGTGTCATGGAGAGCCATCTTAATCCAGGCCAGGCAGGACACAAGGGATTTGTTCCACGAACAGACTTGGCGCAGCCGATGGAATACATCTATAATCGAATGTTGATGCGAATTGATTGAAGGCATTCCCCACGCGGGAAACGAGCCCACCCAAAAACCGCCTTCACGGGTTCTCCCGACCCGAAAAAATCCTTGCCTCGAGAGTCACCCGGCCAGAATTTGCAGCCTGCCACGGAGATCCTGTGATGCTTCCACTGGTCAGCGGAGTTGCTCGGAACTGCGAAGGTGTCGACCGCCGCTCGTTCCTCAAGATCGGCAGCCTGGGTGGATTGGGAATCACTCTCCCGCTACTTCTGAAGCACCGGCAGGGGCTGGCGAAAGAAGGGAAGGCTTCCAAGGACGTCAATTGCATTTTCGTGTGGACGCTGGGCGGCACGAGTCATCACGACACCCTCGATCCCAAGCCGCAAGCAGCCGATAATGTGCGCGGACCGCTGGGGGTCATTGATACGGCGATTCCAGGGGTGCAGTTCACCGATCTGTGTCCGCGGCTGGCGGCCGAGCTTAATCGCTATTCCGTCTTGCGAAGCTGGAATCCCAAAAACGCCAGCCACGGATTTGCAGACCAGTACTGTATGTCGGGACGGTTTCCCAACCCGGCCTTCACGTATCCGTGCGTCGGATCAGTGATCAGCCAGCAGCAGGGTTTCAAATCGCCACTGCCGCCGTTCGTCCAGTTGGGCGCCTATGTCGATCGCACGTTCAACGGCGGAACCTCAGGTTTCCTGGGTCTTGAGCACGGGCCTTTCGAAATCCACGCCGAGGCGAACGTCGACAAATTCAACGTCCGCGACATCACGCCGCCGTTGAACATGGACCTGTCCCGCGTCGACCGACGCAAAAGCATGCTGGCGGCGATCGACGGATTGCAGAAAAATGCCGACTTGCAGCCCCAGGCTTACGACGCCCTCGACGAACACTACAAGACGGCGATCAACATGATCACCGCCCCCGAGACGAAGAAGGCGTTCGACATCGGCAGCGAAGATCCCCGGCTCCGCGACCGCTATGGGCGGACGCCGTTCGGTCAGCGGCTGCTGCTGTCGCGCCGGCTGATCGAAGCGGGCGTGCGATTCGTCACCGTCAGCGATCCGGGATGGGACAATCACCAGGATTGTTTCAATGGCTTGAAGAACGGCCGTATGCCGCCGATCGACCAGGCGCTTCCTGAACTGTTGATCGACCTCGAGCAGCACGGCCTGCTCGATTCGACGCTCGTGGTATGGATGACCGACTTCGGCCGCACGCCGAAGATCAACTCGGCCAGCGGCCGCGATCACTGGGCCAGCGCGGGGTTCGTGGTGATGGCGGGCGCCGGAGTCCCGGGAGGTCTGGTGATCGGCTCGACCGACGCCGAGGGGGGATTCCCCAGCAGCAACGAATACCACACCGAACACGTCATGGCGACGATCTATCGCAAGCTGGGCTTGCCGATCGACCTGACGCTGACGGCCAGCGACGGCCGCCCGATCCGGCTTATCGAAGGTGAGCCGATCCGCGAGTGGATGTAAGGTCGGCGCGCCTCATGCCAGAGCTCCTCTATCGGGTCCCGTTTGACGCAGCCGATCTGGTACGAGAGCATCCGCCGCAATTTCGGCATCCGCATAAGGGCGGATTATTTGAAGTTGCGTACCCGAACGGAGCCGTTGCCTCCAGCCGTCTCGAAGTGACCCAATGGAAGCGAGGGAACCTGGGTCCGCTCACGCTGACCACACCGCTTGCGATCGATGTTCAGCCGAATTTCTACGACTACGCGCCTGTCGGGGATTCGCCGCACTGTGTTGAATGGCATGTCAATTTCGCTGACCCAAGGTTGTTTGCCGCATATGGGTCGTCGCTTTTTGCGCAAGACGAGATGCAGGTTGCAGAGCATCCATTGCTCGGATCGGTCCGCGAAGCGCTGCTTGCACGCGGTTTGGACGCAATGACGCGCAGTGATTCCGGGTCGACTCCAATCCTGATTCGCAACGTCGAACGCCGGATTGAGGTGCAGACGAATGCCGACGCGTCAGCCGGCAGGCCGGCGGGACTGTATGGCAATTTATTTGCCGCCGCGAATTTCGAAACAATTCGAAAGGCGACGCGCCGTATCGACCCTCCGTCATTCACCAACATCATCGCAATCGCTGCTCCTGTCGGCGGGCGAGGAGAATACTCGGACAGTGACATCGACTATGTGCTGCAAACGGCCGTCATTGGATTCAGCGCGGCACGCGAAGAATCCGCACGTTTCACCACTGACCCGATTCAAATCGTCGTTCACTCCGGATTCTGGGGGTGCGGTGCTTTTGGTGGTAACCGACGTCTCATGATCGCGCTGCAGGTATTGTCGGCTCATGCTGCGGAGATCGATCGAATCGTATTTCATGCCGGTACTGCGGCAGGGGTTGAAGAAGTGCAACGTGGCATCGCCGCGGCAGAATCGCTGGCGACGAGGTGCGGTTCACCCTGCTCGCTGAACAAGCTCGTCGGCCGATGCTCGCTTCTCGGCTATCGCTGGGGTGTCAGCGACGGCAACTGAAGCGGGTTACGGAATTGCTTTCCGCTCGGCGAACCGCCATGCTGCTGGGAAGTGACGGGCTCGGTTCGTCATCGGTACGAGACTGGTGATTTCCATGAAACAGACGCTGCTGGTGATCGCTGGCGCGGCCTTGGGAGGCACGCTGGGTTACTTTGTGTTCTTCTGGATTGCTCTCGGCGGAATCGTCGGCTTCTGGATTCCCTTTCGAGGGAAGGAGTCGCGACAGAACGCCGAGGCTTGAAACCTGAGGCTTGAGGTTCAACCACGGGATGTTCATCGTCAACTGCCAAGCGCAAACAGCGCCACATTGTAATAAATGAGCACGCCCACCATGTCGCTGAGCGAAGCGATGAGGGGGTTCGACATCAGGGCCGGGTCCATTCCCAGTTTCTTGAGAACAATGGGGAGCAGCGTGCCGTTGACGGTGCCAAAAGTGACCACGAGCGCCACGGTGCCCGCGACGACGGCTGCCTGGGACCGGGTGACGTAAAAGAGCGCAAAACTGAAGCCCATCACGGCCAAGGTGGTCCCCAGGAGCAGGCCCGTGTACAGCTCGCGGCG
>DASYAR010000542.1:0-15101 GCA_036501235.1 Planctomycetaceae bacterium | reverse complement strand
AAATGCCGGTCGCCGCCGGCGCCGTTCCTCCGCCGGGCTACTACCCTCCTCCGCCCCCACCGCCGGTCGGGGGAGTCGTCGTCGTAGGTCCGGGATATTATGGCCCGCGTCCCTACTGGTACGGCCGCCCCTATTACCGGCGCTGGTAGCTGATCTGACAGTTGAGACTTTCCGAATTCCCAACAGCCCGATTGCCTCACGGCACTCGGGCTGTTGGTATTTCGCTCGCTCATCGATTGATGACAGCGTCCGAAACATCCGGCCCGTCCTCAGCCGTGTAATACTCGAGCCGGTAGGCATTGACGAATCGCCGAATCCCGGAATCGGGATGACGGGTGAATTCGTCGAGAATCAGAGCGTTGCGGAACCGACCCAGATCGACGTATGCCTGGTATTCACGAGGAACGTCGAACTTCAAGTCCTGCAAGCTGACCTTCCCTTGCCACAGTTTTGCATATTGGTCGTTTCGGCCGCTGTGCTCCTGGCTCTGCCTGTAAAACCAATTCGTTTCGGACACCGGCGCCGCGCCGATTTTCCTGATGAGCGAGCGTTGCTGAGGTGTCACCAGCTCGATCCGTCCTACCATCGTCCGCGAGACTTCAGCGTCGAGCGAACACTTTATCGGCAAGACGGCGTTGGTCCACTGCTGCGGCAACACGTAGAATAGGCGCAGCCCCGAACTCTTGAAATAGGCCAGTTCCCACGTCCTCAGCATGGCGTCGGCCTCGTCGCGGAACAGCCCGTCCGCAATCAGCTCGGCCCGCATTTCGGTGCGCAGCCGCGCCAGATTGCCACCCGAATATTGGCCCAGCGAGATTTCCACGCGGTCCGCGCCGGCATCCGCGCCCGACCGCTGCTCCTTCGTCCTGGGCGGTTCGCCGGCGAAGTCCAGAGGCGTCTGCAGCAATTCGCGACCCGCCTCCCCCGTGAGCCCAGCCGCGCCCAGCGATCGATAGGCCACTTGTCCGTCACTGCGAACGTGCACGACCCAGAGCGCACGAATCGACAGCGGCGCCTTGAGTCCCAAGTTCACTGGGATGTCTTCGCGAATAATCAGGCCGTCATTTCCGGCAGACCGCGCGACAGTGATCGGCGACGGCAAATTGCCGACGCCTCGATAAAACAGGTATTTTTCAGCTTCTCCTCCCGGTGCTTGGACGGTCGCTGCATCGACCTCGCGGGGCGCCAGCCAGACCTGCGCATCGGTCGTCGGCAACGCGTGATCGCCTCCGATCTTGAGGTCATGCCATTCGAGCGACCCGCGGGTCTGTGCCGTCAATCCCGAGAATCGGAAATCGCCACGGCCGAGTCCCGGCGCGCTGACCTTCGCCGCAGGATAGTACTCGGTCAGCCAGCCACCCCGAAAATCGACCTGCAACGACGCGAAGAGCGGCTGCCGCAAATTGGCGGGCGGATGAAAATAAATGACAGGCGTCTCTAGTCGCATCCGCACCTGGCGGTGAAGACGAGGCACTCCCTTGTAGTAGACCGGCGCCAACACCGAAGGTTTTTGGATCAAGTCGGAAATCCGGTGTACAAACGCCGGGACTGGTTCGTCATCCGTATTGACGCCCGGGATGGCCTGCCCGGTTTCGTCCAGGAGGCATGTGAAGGTCCCCCATTCGTGGATGACCAGGCGGTCTGGCGGCAAAGCTGTGGCCGGCTCCTCGGCGACGGCCGGCGCGCCGCCTGGAAGCTGGATCAACGTCATCAAGACAACGCCAGCCAAACATGTGAGACGACGGTGGAATCGGTTCATGGCAGCCTCCGGAGGTGAGAAATCGGGTGACCTGATTCCACGTTAGCAACCGCCGAATAAAACAAAAAATTGTTTTTATTTTAGTTTGCATTGGTTATTATTGTTTTGTGGCAGCTCCCGGTCCTCCGTTTCAAGAATGGCTTTTCGCGATGCATAGCCCTGACGTGCCCTCCCTCTCGACGGACCAGATTGCCGCGTTCGTCGAGCTCGCCCGGCAAGGCAGCCTGCGCCGCGCCGCCGACGTGCTATTGATTTCCGAGCAGGGATTGCGCAATCGGCTGGTCGCGCTCGAATCGCGCTTGAAAGTGGAGCTGTACCGCAAAGGGCGGGGGCTGAAGCGCAGCACGCCCCTCACGCAGGACGGACGCCGGTTCCTGCCGCATGCGACCGCGTTTCTGGACCGCGCCCTCGAGCTGACCGAGCTGTTTGCGGGGGCCGATGCGCGTCGAGTGATCCACGTCGCCGCAACGCAATATCTGATCGTGTACGTCATGATCGATGCGGTGCGGCGGTTTCATCGGGCGAATCCCCAGATCCAGGTGCGATTGAGCAATCGCATCGAGGCGGAAATCGAGCGCGACCTCCTCAATGATCCCGAACTCGAGGTCGGAGTGGCCGCGCCGTACGAAACATCGTCGGCCTTGGAATACACGCACCTGTTTTCGATGGAATGGAGCCTGATCGCTCCGCGAACGCATCCCTTGCTCCAGCAACGACGAGTGCACCTCAAGCAGTTGGTCGACGTCCCCCTGATTCTGTTTGAGCGCGGGTCGACGGGACGGCAGCATGTGATGGAGGCGTTTCATGGACTGGGCTTGTCGCCGCGCGTCGATATGGAGGCCACCAACACCGAGATCGTAGTGCGCATGGTCGAGGCCGGACTGGGCGTTTCGATCGTCCCGCTGATGTCGAGCGGAATCGTGACCCGCGGCAGGAAAGTCGGCGTCTGTCCCCTCGGCCATCAGATCCGGCCGATCCATTCAGGGATCTTGACTCGGCGCGGAGAGCGGCGCTCTGCCGCAGCCAGCCAATTCGTCGACTTTCTCATTGCCGGCTGGCAACGGGAAGTGGCGTTCAATCCACATACACAAACTCGTTGAGATTGAACAAGGCCAGACAAAAATCGGTTAACGCGGCGGCGCGATGCACATCAGCGCCTGCCGGCAGCGGGGCGGGCAGCGCCAATTCGTTTCCGGTTCGCCCGGACGCCGTCAGTTGCTCCGACTGCCGCTCCAGGAATTTCAATCCCAGGGCCGATTCCTCGGGCGCGGGCTCGCGGCCGAGAATTCGTAAATAGGCTGCTGCAACCCGCCAGCCATCGTCTTGCCCCGCGCTGGACATGAGAAATCCGGCCAGATCGCGTGCGGCAGTCAGCGAGAATTCGGAATTCAGCAAGATCAACGCTTGAGGCGCAATGGTCGACCGGTTGCGGCGCGGGCAACTGGCGTTCGTATCAGGCCGGTCGAACGCCTCGAACAGCGGATAGCGCAAGTTGCGACGCACGAATAGATAGATGCTCCGGCGCTGATGGTTTTCCGGGTCGGGGTTCACTTTCCATTGATTGGCCAACAGCGTGGCCATGACCTCGGCAGGCAGTGGCGGGCGCACGCCGGCGCCGCCGCGTCGGGGACTGAGCCGTTCAGCTGCGGCGAGCATCGCATCCCGAATCGCCTCTCCTTCGAGGCGCTGGCGATTCCTGCGCGCCAGTAATCGGTTCTCGGGATCCGCTTGCCGCGATTTCTTCCAGCTTGCCGCCGCGGCTGCCTGCTGCTCGGACGTCCATTCGGCGCAGGCCGGCTGACTCGCCTGCCGGTACACGGAAGAGCAGACGATCATGCGATGCAGTTGCTTGAGACTCCAACCGTGTCGCGGAAGTTCAGTCGCCAGCCAGTCCAGAAGCTGCGGGTGAGTCGGATCGGTCCCCATTTTGCCAAAGTCGCTGGAAGTTTCGACCAGACCTTTCCCGAAATGGTGCTGCCACAACCGGTTCACCACGACTCGCAGTGTCAGCGGGTTGTCGGGCCGAGTCAGCCATTGGGCCAGTTGCAGGCGGCGCTGCGACGTCGGCGAACCAGCCGGCGGCGGCGCCACGGCGGCGCTATCGACATTGGCGATTCTCAAGAACGCCGGAGCAACTTCCGGTCCTTCACGGCGAAAGTCGCCGCGGACCATCAGCCGGCTCGGCTTCACGTCGGCCAGCCGTTCCTGCACCGTTCGTCCGTGGGGGACTTCCGGGGGTTTGAAAGTCTTTTTCAGTTCGGCAAGTTCGGCCGCCGCCGTCTCGTAGGGCGGACGATCGTCATCCGACAGCGCTTTCAGGAGGTCTTCGCGGGTCGGCTGCAAATCGGGGTTTTCGGCCTTCAGTTTTTTCCTGGCGCCGTCTTCGAGCAATTGGAGATCGGCCGCGAGCTGCCGCATTCGGGCCTGCGTCGGCGTTTCCGGCGGCGCGGGAGTGCCCGCAGAATGCGGCAAAGGATGATCTTTGAATATCGCGACGGGATCGAAAAACGCCCGCAGGCGGTAGAAGTCGTACTGGCTGACCGGATCGAACTTATGGTTGTGGCACTGTGCGCAGCCCACCTGCAAACCCAACAGCACCGACCCAACGGTCCCCGTCATGTCGTTGAGAAAGTTGTGCCGGCGCTCTTCCTGCAGGTTGATGTCGGGCATATCCGGACCGCACAGCAGGAAGCCCGTGGCGACGCTGGCGCGGGCGTCATCGGGATGAAGTTCATCCCCGGCCAATTGCCAGCGGACGAATTCATCGTACGGCAGATCGGAATTCAGCGCATCGATCACCCAGTCACGATACCGCCAGGCGTTCGGACGTTCGAGATCGTGTTCGAAGCCGTCCGTTTCGGCGAAACGGACCAGATCGAGCCAATGCTGCGCCCAGCGCTCGCCATACGCCATGGAACCCAATAATCGATCGACAAGCCGATCGTAGGCATCGGGCGCTGCATCGCCGACGAATGTGGCGATTTCCGCGGGCGTCGGCGGCAGCCCGGTCAAGTCAAACGTCAAACGACGAATCAGCGTCGTCTTCGCGGCCTGGGGCAGGGGAGTCAGCCCCGCCGTTTCGAGCCGAGCCAGGATAAACCGATCGATCGACGTGCGGCACCAGTCGCCGTCGCGCACGACCGGCGTTTCCGGCCGCACAAGCGGCCGAAACGACCAATGCTCGCGGTCGTCGGAAGTGATCGGCGATTCGGCGAGAGGCGCGGAAACAATCGCATCGTCGGCGTTCGTGGAGCTCAGGAAAAACGCGGCAACGAGTTGTGCCACAACGGGCACGCTCCGGATAATTGCAAACTTTGATCGAACGCGACACTGACTTACATTTTGCATCGTTGACACGACCCCTGCCGGCTCGCCCGGCAGGTGAAGAAGATTGAAAAGCTAGACGACGAAATCAGAAATCAGGTCGACCCCTGCCGGTTCATCCGGCAGAGTTCGTGAACAAGACTCCATTCATCACGTTCCTCATTCTCACGCCAGCACCTCGTGCACGACGCGGCCGGCGACGTCGGTGAGGCGCTCATTGCGCCCGTTGTGCAGGTACGTCAATTGCTCGTGGTCGAGCCCCAGAATATGCAGCAGCGTGGCGTGCAGGTCGTGCACGTGCACTTTGTCTTCGGCGGCACGCAGCCCGATGGCATCGGTCGTCCCGTACGCGAAACCCCGCTTGACTCCCGCGCCGGCCAGCCACATGGTATAGCCCCACGGATTGTGGTCGCGTCCCTTCCCCTGCTCGCTGATTGGCATACGCCCGAACTCGCCTCCCCATACGACCAGCGTATCATCCAACAGGCCGGTGCGGCGCAGGTCGCGCAGCAGCCCGGCCACCGGTTTGTCGGTTCGCCGGCACATGTCGCCGTGGTTCTTCGCGACGTCATTGTGAGCATCCCATCCGTCGGTGTTTCCTGAGTAAAGCTGCACAAAACGCACTCCCCGCTCGATCATTCGCCGGGCTAGCAGGCAACGAGTTCCGAATTCGTCGGTCTCTTTCTCTCCGATGCCGTACAATTCCAGGGTTTCACGAGTCTCGCCCGACAAGTCGACGAGCTCCGGCGCCGTCGTCTGCATGCGAAACGCCAACTCATAGGAGTTGATGCGAGCGGACAGTTCGCCGTCGAAGTCGCGCTCGGCAAGGTGCCGCGCATTGAGTTGTCGCACTAGATCCAGTGCCGCCTGCTGTTGAAACCCTGCAATGTTCGGCTGGGGGCGCAGATCGAGGATCGGGTTCTTCCCCGGCCGCATCGTCGTCCCCTGGAATGTCGCCGGCAAAAAACCGCTTCCCCAGGCCGGTGGTCCCCCTTTGATCCCTCCCCCCGGATCGGGGAGCACGATGAAAGCCGGCATGTTCCGATTTTCGGTCCCCAGGCCGTAAGCGACCCAGCTTCCCATGCTGGGCTTACCCATCAGGATGCTGCCGGTGTTCATCTGATACACCGACTGCGGATGGTTCACGCTGTCGCCGTGGCAACTACGGATGAGGCACAATTCGTCGGCCAGTTCCGCGATCTGGGGCAGGAAGTTGCTGATCTCCAGCCCTGACTCGCCGTGCCTGGCAAACGGCATCACGGGGGCCATCAGCGGATTCTGAAGAATCTTGCGGCGCGTCATGACTGGGCCGAAACTCTCGGGCAATGCTTGTCCGCCGTACTTCACGAGATCGGGTTTCGGGTCGAATAGATCGACATGGCTGGGACCACCGTGCATGAACAGCCAAATCATCCTCCGGGCGAGAGGAGCGTGATGCGACTTTTGAGGCGCCAACGGATTCTTGCCGGTCGTGGGATGACCTACATCGGCACGGGCCGCGGAACGCAAGTCACGGGCGCACAACGACGCGAGCGCCAGGCCGCCGATACCACCACCAGAACGCAACAGAAAGTCGCGCCGAGATCCGCAGCCAGGAAAATGAGGAGTGTTGGCGGTCATGGAACTCGAACGATAGCGCCTCCGCCCGTGATCGTTGAAAACCTTTGGGCCGCAAATGAACGCGGATCAACGCGAATGGAGGTTGCGCGCGCGGCACATTTGCGTTCATTCGCGTGCATTTGAGGCTCCTGTTTTCTTACACCGTTGAGCTTTCATTCTGCAAGGCGGGATGCCAGAGACACGCCACCCAACGGCGGACTGATGTCCTCCGCTCGCCTGAGTATTGTATCACGCGATGACTGACATTCGACCCACTTACCGAAAATGCTCCTTGACGAGTCGGCATTCGAAGTTGAGATCGACGACGTCGAAACCTCGCTCCTCGACGAGACGGGCCGCTTCGGCGCAAACGGCCGGGTCAGCCCCGCTGATTTGCCCGGCCCGTGGCGCCTCCTGGGGCGATGTGTACAGCAACTTCATGGCTCGGCGATCGCGGCGGGCGACGTCGGCCGCGTCGATTCGTTCGGTGCAGACCAGCACCGCGCCGAACTGTTTCATCAGCAGGCGGAAGGGAAAATTGGTGTGCTCCTCCATCGGCGCCAGCGCGATGGGATGCGCGATGCGGACCGGGCCGATTTTCATGGTACGAGGATGGTATCAAATATGGCCTACATGTATGCTATCTCCTCTTCGCATTTGGTGGGCCGGCAATTTCGTGAACCGAGCAGGACGTTTCGACGTTGGGAGCAGGATGGACTTAGAGATTCTGGCGAAAATCGCACAAATCATTGCGATTGACGTGGTGCTGTCGGGGGACAACGCCGTCGTGATCGCGATGGCAGCGCACAAATTGCCCGAGAAGCAGCGGCGCACGGCGATCATTGGCGGTGGTCTGGTCGCCATAGTCCTGCGGATCGTCTTTACCCTCGTGATGGCGTTTCTGCTGTTAATCCCGGGCGTACGGTTCGTCGGCGGCATCGTCCTCGTCTGGATCGCCTGCAAGTTGCTGATGGGGGAAGATGACGAGCCCGAAATCGACGCGTCCAAGGCCAGCCGCAGCACTTGGGCCGCGATCCGCATGATCTTCATCGCCGACTTCGTGATGAGCCTCGACAACATGCTTGCAGTCGCCGGAGCGGGGGGCGAGAATTTTACGTTGCTGATTTTCGGCTTGCTGGTTTCGATCGGCATCATCATGACGTCCAGCGCGATCATCGCCCGGCTCATGAGCCGCTTCAAGATCATCGTTTATCTGGGCGCTGCCATCCTCGCGTTCACTGCCGGTGAAATGATTCTGGGCGATCGCGAACTGGCACATTACGTCGCTGTGGCTCACGGCACTTCGCTGAACAAAAAATGGGAAGAAGATTTCATGCTCACGCGCGAGAAGGTCTCGAACCTGCGAGGAGCGGACGATCTGCCCCCTGACCTGAAAGACGTGGTGAAGTTTCATGCCGGCAAACTCGAATTCGTGGGCCAGATGAATAAGGCTCAACGGGACAAACTGGCGGCACGGGCGGACGCTCAGAAAGACAAGGAAGCGATCGCCGCGATGTACGAAATCTCGCATCACCGCGACGTGCCGGACTGGGTGCCGGCGAATCTGCGACCGCGCGTCGAAAACTTGTTCCAGAGGCGCTGGCCGGCGGACGTCTGGAAGGGAATCCAGGGACGCCAATACCATTTCGTCGCCTGGATTTTCTACACCGTCGTCGTCGTGTTCTGTCTGGGTCTCCCGCGCGTGCTGCGCCGCAGGAAGCCGCCGACAACAGATGTAAAATCACCGGAGACGATGAAGGTTTAGGTGATGAGTCATGTGGGCAGTGGCTTGCGCCACTGGCGAAACTATGTCGCCCCTGCCGGGGCGAGGCGAGATCGCTATTCGTTTCATTGACCAATAACTGGATACAATGACTACGATCCGGTTCAATTTGACAGTTAGGTTGCTGCCATGAAAATCGCCGGCGTGCAAATGGATGTGGCGATCGCGGAAGTCGACCGCAATCTTTCTGCCATGGTTGGCCATCTGCGCGAGACGACCGCCAGGGGAGCCCGGCTGACGGTGTTTCCCGAGTGCGCACTGTCCGGCTACTGTTTCGCCAGCCTCGGAGAAGCCCGGCCGTTTGCACAGGCCATTCCCGGACCCGCTACTGAAAGGATGCGCGCGGCATGTGCCGAGCTCGGCTGTTACTCCGTTTTCGGCATGTTGGAGCTCGAAGGTTCGAAATTGTTCAACGCGGCTGTTCTCGTCGGTCCGACGGGGGTGATCGGCAGTTACCGTAAAGTGCATTTGCCGTATTTGGGGATCGACATGTTCACCAGCTTTGGCGATCGGCCGTTTGCGGTGCACAACGCCGGTGAATTGAAGATCGGCATGAACATCTGCTACGACGCCTCGTTCCCGGAAGCGGCGCGGGCCCTCGCGATCCTGGGGGCCGATCTGATTGTGCTCCCCACGAATTGGCCTCCGGGCGCCGAGTGCACGGCCGCCAGCGTAATCAATGCGCGGGCCATCGAGAATGCCGTCTATTATCTGGCGGTCAATCGGGTCGGGACTGAATGCGGATTCGATTTCATCGGCCGCAGTAAAATTTCGGATCCCAGCGGCGTGACGATTGCCGAATCGCACGGCGTTGGCGAAGAAATTCTTTATGCTGAGATTGATCTTGCCAAATCACGGCGCAAACACATCATTCGCGTGCCGGGTAAGCACGAGATCGATCGCCTGGCAGACCGGCGTCCCGAAATGTACGGCCTGCTCGTGGATCCGCATTCGCTCCCGCGACCGGGAAGACCGATCAGCAGCTGAAGGCATTGATTCGCTTCACGCATTCGCCATGACGTTCATTCGACGCCACATGCGTTCCAGAACGTCCAGCGAGTCGCGGCTCGGATTGCCGCGGGCGTAGGCGACTTGGACGTAGATCTGGGCTGTTTCGGAGATGTCTTTCGACGCCTTGGGGATCTGGCGTCCCAACTCGGCGGCGAATTCGAATGGCGTCTGCTCGGAGGACCGTGGCAGCCCCTGCTCGCGCGACCAGGCTTCGAGGGCTTCGAAGGTGTAGCGCACCAATTGCGCGAGAGCCATGCGCCGTGCGGTGCCGTCCAGGAAAGGATCGTTGAACGACGCGAACGGCGGCGGCGGTTCCGGAGCGTGATCGGCGGCAGCGGAACCGCCTGCGCTCTCTGGTCGCGAACCGAAACCGAACAAGCTGAGCAATTCGTTCCACAGGTTGAGCAGTATCTCTACGAATCGCGCCCAGTGGCGGAAGACCACGTAAATCGCGATGGCTGCGAGCAGCCCGTAGAGAATCCATTTCACGAACGGGGCCAGCGACGTCAGCACGTTCGTCAACATCGAGCGGGTCGGAGGAGCAGAGGGGGGCGGGGGCGGCGTTTGTTTTGCTCCTTGCGCCTTCTGCCCGCGCGGCGGTTGTTCGCCCGGTTTTAGTTGTTGGCCATTTTTGTTGCCGTCAGGTTGATTCGCGCCGGCCTGTTGCTGATTTTGTTGACCTTGCTGACCAGCCTGCTGGTTTTGCTTGCCGTCGGCTTTGTCTCCTTTTCGGCCGGCCGTGTCCCCTTTGGCGTCGCCCTGGCCTGGCTCCTGCCGGTCGGGGCCTTGCTGTGGTTCTTGCTGCTGGGGCTGCTGGCCAGCCTGCTGTTGTTCCGGAGGCGGACGGTCGCCCGGCTGTCTCGCTTTCTGATCTTGCTCGCCAATGCGGCGGCCTGCACCTTCTCCTCTTCCATCTCGGAGCATCGCCAGGCGCGAGGCCTCGCGCGCCTTGGCGTCGACCTTGTCGATCCATTCGGTGATCGTGTATTCGCCTTGGGGGCGCGGAATCAGCAGCGCCAGCAGCAACAGGGCGACTGCCAGTGTCGTTCCCATGCCGATCCAGGTCGCCGTCATCGCCACCGGCATTTGCAGCTTGCGCTGTCGCAGGTAGCGGCGGAGTCCCAGAAAGCTGGTGGTCAGGAGCAAGCCCAGCGCTGAGGCGACATAGACTGCCAGCAGCAGAAACGCATGCGAGCGACGATCCGACTGCACGGCGGGAATGAACAACTGCCCGACGCCAAACAGCGGCAGCGCAGCCAAAGAAAAATAGACGACCCACAATCCCGGGGCATGAGGCCGTCGTCGTCGCTGCGACGTGTCGGAGATGAGTCTGTGCCAGCCAGTGGGGCGTTCGTCGTCCGGCTCTTGGACCTCGGCACGCGGCGCCCGATCTGCGATGGAACTGCCCGTGGACTGCGGATGAACGCCATCCTTCCCACCCACTAAACCTGCCGCTTCGATCAACCCTTCGCCAGAGGAATCTGCGCCGTCGTCGATCAGCGTGCAATCCCACGTCAGCTTCCACGAGCACCACCAGATCACCGCCAGCAGCACCCAGGCCACGATTTGGGCTTCGGGCTCGATGTATTTGTAGACAAACAGGCCGGTTAATCCCGCCAGGATCCAACCTAAGAGACTCGCCTGCTCCTTCTCTTGTTCGATAGCGATCCGCGCCACCAGCACGGCCCCCATCACGAACCAGAACAAGACCCACTGCACGCGGGTCTCGAATTGTCCCCTGTAGGCGACCGCCAGCAGGAAAAACGCCAGACTGCCGACGAGCGTCATGATCAGCGCCGGACTGAGGGCGATCACTACGTAATCGGCAAGCGTTTTTTCGCGGCGGAGTTTGGCCATACAATCATCTTACCATTCGTTCCGAACAGACACCTGCTACGGCTGCTTCGTTTTCGACACGGCGGACTTCGACGCCTTCGGCGATCAGACGTCCCATGCATTCGGCGAAATTCTCGTCCTCGAACATCACCAGAATTACCGTCACGGCGTAACCGCGCCTCCGCAGGCTCCCCAGGACGATCGCCGTCTCGGGGGGCACGTTGGGGAGCAGGGCGACGACCGTGGCGTCTCGCGGCAGGCGGCTCGTGGCCTCGATCACGAGTTGCGCAAACCTCAGCCCGTCGGTCAGTTCGGCGCGGGCCAGTGCTTCGAGGATGCGGACGAGCTGTTCGGGCCCACGGCGCGTCTCGACGATCACCGGCCGCAACCTCTCGCTGCGTCCCTGCATCTCAACGGTATCGAGCGCCAGCGACCGCGTGCGAAATTCGTGGCTCACGCCCTCTTCGCGGATGCGATCGGCCGCGTCTCGGGCATTCGTGATGAATCCAATCTGCTGCCCCATCTGGTACACGGCATTCGATAAAGAGGCCGCGGCCGTCACAGCCAGTTCCGAGCGGTGCGGCTCGCTCCGGTCGGGATATCCCCCCTGATGAAAATCGAGCAGCACCGTCATACCGGCGATGCACGAAGGCTCGTAGACCTTGCAGTGCAATGAACCGGTGCGCGCCGTCGCTCGCCAATGAATGCGATTCAGCGAGTCGCCGTGCTGGTACTCACGCACGCCCGAGATGCGCGTCGGATCTTCGAACAACCGATGCGTGAGACGCACTTCGCCGATCGGCCGGCGCGAGGCCAGATCGTATCCTTCCAGCGGCAATACCTTCGGAAAGACGAGAACAAAGTGGGGCTTCGTCGCCACGCGAAAACGGCGATGGAGGCCGAACAGGTCGCCCGTTTCCAGCAGCAAGGGGCCAAGCTGGTAATAGCCGCGCATCAAAAATGTGATCTGGTACAGCAGCGACTTCTGTCCGTGCGCCGCAAGCTGCATGATGTTCATCCGCCGTCCCTCGAGGGAAATCCGCGGCGGCCGCTGCACCAGCGCCCGCTTCGACACGGCGTCTTCGATCAGCAACCAGGGAATCGGCAGCTTCCCCGAGTTTTTTACGTTGACGATGATGCCGACTTTGTTTCCGATCTCGGCCGTCAGCCGGCTGCATTCCCGGTCGGCCGTGATGTTCTCGATCCATTCCCGCGCGAGATACCGGCTCAGGAGCATGACCCCCAGCAGCACGTACATCGCATAAACCAGGAGGCCCAACTGCAGCACGATACCGACGATCAGCAGAAAAGTGGCCCCCAGCAGCCATCTCATGACGCCCCCGCTCCCGATGACAGCGTGGGGATGGAGATTTCGGTGAGGATTTCCTGGACCACGTTCGCGGAGGTCACTTTCCGCAGACGGCTTTCGGGCCGGACGATCAGGCGGTGACACAAGACGGGCGGAGCCATCCGCTTCACGTCGTCGGGCAGCACGAAATCGTGCCCGCGGACCGCCGCCATGGCCTGCGAGGCCCGGTACAGGCCGATCGAGGCCCGCGGACTGCCCCCGAGAGCGATGTCGTCGTGCTCGCGACTCGCGCGCACGATCTCGAGGATGTACGCACGGACTTTGGGATCGACATAAATGTCGCGCACCGACTTCTGGCAGGCCACCACATCTGCCGCCGAGACGACAGGTTCGAGCCGGTCGATCGGATGCTCGCTCCGCAGCATGTCGAGCATCTTCGCCTCTTCTTCAAGATTGGGATAACCCAGACTGAGCCGTACGAGAAACCGGTCCAATTGTGCTTCGGGCAGAGGAAACGTCCCTTCGTGATCGACGGGGTTCTGCGTGGCGATCACCAGAAAGGGAGGCTCGAGCAAATAGGTCTCGCCGTCGACGGTGCAGCGGCGCTCAGCCATCGCTTCGAGCAACGCAGCCTGCGTCCGCGGCGTCGTGCGGTTGATCTCGTCCGCCAGCACGATTTGCGCGAAGAGCGGGCCGGGACGAAATTCAAATTCAGTGGACTTGGGGTTGAAGATCGAGGCGCCGGTGATGTCGTTGGGCAACAGGTCGGGAGTGCATTGGACGCGTTTGAACGAGCATCCGACGCTGGCGGCCAGGGCTCGCGCCAGCATTGTTTTCGCGACACCGGGGACGTCTTCCAGCAGGATGTGCCCTTCGCATAGGTAAGCGACCAGGGCCAGAATGATCTCCTGCCGCTTGCCGATCACCACCTTTTCGATATTGGCGATGATCTTCTTGGCTGTGGGTGTCACCGGCGACGGCGGCATGCGGCTGGTCCTGGAAAATATTCTGACAGTGAATCGTTTAACCCGCAGCCGGGCACCGCCGCGCGTAGCGTTGGTTCGACGGTGTTGCGCGAGAGGTAGGCGGCTGCGCCGTCGCCGCTGGCTCCGGGTTAAACAACGAGACAATTGGACGCAAACTTATGATACCGGAACAGCGAGAGATTTGTTCAGGAATCGCCGGGCAAGCTGGCAGTTCACCGTTATCCGGTGGCTTTTCATCGTACCTTGCGAGTGATAGCATCCACGCAGACGCCCGTCAGGCTGGAAAGCCTGACCTACTTAAGGAGAAATGCACGGTGGCTGCGACGAATCATTTTGGTGCCCAAGCCCGGCTGAAGACCAACAGCGGGGATTTCACTTTCTATAGCCTCAAAAAACTGGCCGACGACAAGATCGGGCCGATCGACAAGCTGCCGTTTTCGATGCGCGTGCTGCTGGAAGCGTGCCTGCGAAAACTTGACAACTTCATCGTCAATGAAGCGCACGTCACCGACCTGGCCAACTGGACTGCGAAAGCCCCCAAGCAGGTCGAGATTCCGTTTATGCCGGGGCGGGTCGTGTTGCAGGACTTCACCGGTGTGCCAGCCGTCGTCGATCTGGCGGCATTGCGTAGCGCAATGGTCCGCATGGGAGGCGACCCGAAAAAAATCCAGCCTCTCGTGCCATGCGATCTGGTCATCGATCACTCGGTGCAAGTCGACTTCTTCGGAACGATGCAGTCGCTGGAGCAGAACGTCACGATCGAATTCGAACGGAATCGCGAACGTTATCAGTTCTTGCGGTGGGGCCAGAAAGCCTTCAATAATTTCCGCGTCGTCCCTCCCGCCACCGGGATCGTCCATCAGGTCAACCTCGAATACCTCGCTAAGGCCGTCCTGACGCGCGACGGCACAGCGTTTCCCGACAGCCTTGTGGGAACCGACAGCCATACGACGATGATCAACGGACTGGGAGTCGTCGGCTGGGGGGTCGGCGGGATCGAGGCCGAAGCGGTGATGCTGGGGCAGCCGATTTATATGCTGCTGCCGGAAGTCGTCGGATTTCGCCTGGCGGGGCAGCTTCCCGAAGGCTCGACCGCGACCGACCTCGTGCTGACCGTCACGCAGATGCTGCGCAAGCATGGCGTCGTCAATAAGTTCGTCGAATTCTATGGGCCGGGGCTGGATGCCATGAGCTTGCCCGATCGGGCGACGCTGGCAAACATGGCCCCCGAATACGGCGCGACCATGGGCTTTTTTCCGGTCGATGCCGAGACCCTGCGGTATCTCGAACGGACGGGGCGGACCAAAAACGAAATCGACCTGGTCGAACGCTATTACAAAGAGCAGGGGATGTTCCGGACGGCGAGTTCCCCGGAACCGATCTTCAGCAGCACGCTGGAGCTCGATCTGGGAACTGTCGTGCCTTCGATGGCCGGCCCCAAGCGGCCACAGGATCGCGTGCTGCTGAGCAACATGAAATCACAGTGGCAGAAGG
>DASYAR010000541.1:0-29346 GCA_036501235.1 Planctomycetaceae bacterium | reverse complement strand
GTCTGCCAGACACACGCTCGGGGAAGAATGTCATGAGCGAATCGCAGTATCTGCCCATCGAGAACTACGGGATCATCGGCAACATGCGGACCGCGGCCCTGGTCGGGATGAACGGTTCCATTGATTGGCTGTGCTGGCCGTACTTTGACTCGCCGAGCGTATTCGCCGCCGTGCTCGATGCCCGGAAGGGCGGGCGGTTTCGCATCTCTCCTGTGGGCGATAATTTTCGCAACAGCAATTTTATTGGCCGGACACCAACATCCTGATCACACGATTCCTGCATGCGGACGGAATCGGCGAGATCGAGGATTATATGCCGGTCGGCGTGGCGGGAATCTCGCCCGAACAGCTCGTTCGCAGGGTGCGCGTCGTTCGCGGAAAGGTGTC
Source organism: Planctomycetaceae bacterium (assembly GCA_036501235.1). GTDB lineage: Bacteria > Planctomycetota > Planctomycetia > Planctomycetales > Planctomycetaceae > JACQFH01. The sequence continues at coordinate 28,959 of DASYAR010000541.1, read as the reverse complement.
ATTCCACTTGGAATGCAGTCCTGCATTCGACTACGCCCGCGCGCCGCCTCGAATTCATCTGGACGAGCATGGTTGCCGCTTCGAAGGTTCCGGCCTCTTGCTGGGACTCGCTTCGTCAGTGCCACTTAATCGAATCACGGGAGGTGTGGTCACCGATTTCACACTCGGCGAGGGCGAATCCGTGACGTTTGTCTGGCGCAGCCTGGGTACCGAGGGTGCGCTGACAAGCTGCCCCGGTGCCGGGCAGGCGGAGGACCTGTTTCGCGCCACCGTCGATTTCTGGCGGCGCTGGCTTTCCCAGTGCACTTATTCGGGTCGCTGGCGGGAGATCGTGCAGCGTTCCGCGTTGACGCTCAAGCTGCTGTCCTTCGAGCCGACCGGCGCCATCGTGGCGGCCCCCACTTGCAGCTTGCCCGAATCGATCGGCGGACAACGCAACTGGGACTATCGATATACCTGGATTCGCGACGCGGCCTTCACTCTTTACGGCCTGGTGCGCATCGGTTTCACCGAAGAGGCCGCGCGCTTCAAGGACTGGCTCAAGGACCGCTGGCAAGATTTCCGCGACGACGGGGCCGGGCCCTTGCAACTGATGTACGGCATTGATGGACGATCCGAGCTCGCGGAACAGACTCTCGATCATCTGGAGGGATATCGGGGCTCGTCACCAGTGCGGATCGGCAACGGGGCCTATCGGCAGTTGCAACTGGACATCTATGGCGAGTTGATGGATGCCGTGTATTTGTTCAATAAGTACGTGGCCCCCATCGGATACGACAGTTGGCTCCGGCTGCGGAAGCTGATCGACTGGCTCTGCCATAATTGGCAGCGTCCGGACGATGGAATCTGGGAAGTTCGCGGCGGCTCGCGGCACTTCGTGTATTCGAAATACATGTCGTGGGTAGCGCTCGACCGCGGTCTACGGCTGGCCGACAAACGTTCCTTCCCGGCCGACCGGTCCCGCTGGCTGAAGGTTCGCGACGAAATTTACGAAGAGGTCATGTCTCGGGGATGGAACGCCGAGCGCCGGGCTTTTGTGCAATCCTACGGTTCCGATGCCCTGGATTCTTCGACGTTGCTGATGCCGCTGACGTTCTTCATGGCCCCCAACGATCCCCGCATGTTGAGCACCATCGACGCGATCCGCCGGTCGGTCGCGGCGGGCGGCCTGGCGGCCGACGGCCTGGTGTACCGCTACGATCCCGGCGCCGCCCTCGACGATTTCGGGGACCGCGAAGGAACATTCAACATGTGCTCGTTCTGGCTCGTCGAAGCACTCACTCGCGCGGGCCAAACCGATCCACAGCGGCTGGACGATGCACGTCTCATGTTCGAGCAGGTACTGGGGTACGCCAATCACCTGGGCCTGTACTCCGAGCAAACCGGCGCGAGTGGCGAGGCGCTGGGAAACTTCCCGCAGGCCTTTACACACCTGGCCCTGATCAGCGCTGCGTTTAACCTCGATCGTGCGCTGGACCAGCGTCATCCGGCCAGTCATCATTGACCACGACGTGACGTAAGGCTGGTCCGAGGCGCAGTCGTCAGGGGGTGCGTATGACCCGGACGAATCAAGCTTCGGTAACATTGGCCGGGAAACAAGCGATGGCGAACGGGCCCCACGAGGTGTCGCGCGGAATGACCGAAGAGCTCGCCGCGCTGCGGGCGATCGTCGAGGGAACCGCTGGCAGCACCGGCGACGAGTTTTTCCAGAACCTCGTCCGGCATCTGGCCTGGGCGGTGAACGCCCACTACGCCTTCGTTGCCGAGTTCGCTTCTCGCGAGACTTTGGCCAGGGCCCGCACCATTGCCTTTTGGGCCAGAGACCGCATCGCCGACAATCTCGAGTGGACGCTCGCGGGCACGCCCTGCGAAGAGGTCGTTCGAGGCAACCTTTGCCACCATCCCTCGGGCGTGCGGCAGAGCTTTCCCAACGACAAGCTGCTGATCGAGTGGCAGATCGAGAGCTACCTGGGCGTGCCGCTGCGCGACCCCGCAGGCAAGGTCCTCGGCCACCTTGCGGTCTTCGACGACCGCCCCATGCCAGAGGAGCCGCGCAAGCTGCTCACGCTTCATATCTTCGCGGCCCGCGCCGCGGCAGAACTGGCCCGCCTGCACGTGGAATGGGAACTCCGCGAAAGCGAAAAGCGGCTGCGGGACTTGTACGAAGAAGCCCCCATCGCCTACGTCAAGGAAGACTTGGAGTCACGATTTGTCAGCGCCAACCGCGCCGCCCTGCGAATTCTAGGGATCAAGCCGGAAGAGGTGTCCGGGTTTGTGGGTCGATCGCTTGTTCCGGACACGCCCGACGCCCAGCGCCGCATCAATGAGGCGTTGGCATCGATCGGCCACGGCCTGGATATCAATGGCGTCTTACTGGAGCTCCGCCGCAAAGACAACGGCCAAACCGTCTGGGTGCAATGGTGGTCGAGGCCGGAACCGGGAGGCAAATACACGCGAACGATGTTCGTGGACGTCACCGATCGTGTCCTGATGGAACAGGAGCATGCCCGTCTCTCGGCCCAGAGCGTTTATCTTCAGGAAGAGATCAAATCAGTTCATAACTTCGAGGAGATCGTCGGGCAAAGCGCGGCCGTGCTCGGCGTCGTGGAAAAAGTCAATCGCGTCGCCAAGACCGACGCGACCGTGCTCATCACCGGCGAGACCGGGACAGGCAAGGAGCTGATTGCCCGCGCGCTTCATTCGGCCAGTCACCGGCACGATAAGCCGCTGATCAAGGTGAACTGCGCGGCCCTGCCCAGCGGGTTGATCGAATCGGAATTGTTCGGCCACGAAAAGGGAGCGTTTTCGGGGGCCGTCAGCCGGCGCGTGGGTCGCTTCGAACTGGCCCACGGGGGGACGATCTTCCTGGACGAAATCGGCGAAGTCCCGATCGAAGTGCAGGTCAAACTTCTGCGCGTGCTTCAGGAGCGCGAGTTCGAGCGCGTCGGGGCGACAACTTCGATCAAAGTCGACGTCCGCGTCATTGCGGCAACGAATCGGGACCTCCCGCTGTCGATCCGCGAAGGGAAGTTTCGCGAGGACTTGTATTATCGTTTGAACGTGTTCCCCATCTCCCTGCCTGCGCTGCGCGACCGGATGGGGGATGTGCCGCTGCTCGTCCAGCATCTGGTGCCCCGCTTCGCGTCCCGCATCGGAGTGCGGATCGAGTCGGTTGGAAAACCGACCATGGAGCGCCTGAGCCGTTATTCATGGCCGGGAAACATTCGCGAGCTCGAAAACGTGCTGGAGCGAGCAGTCATCCTGTCGAATGGTCCGACGCTCGAGATTGATTCGGATGTATTCGCGACAGTATTGGCGGATCGCAGTCCTGACAGCGAGCCGCCCACGACGCCATTTTCCGCAAGTGCAGATCCAGCAGCCAGCGCGGCACAGGCGCGACCGCTTGAAAGCCTGGAGTCCAACATGCGAAAGCATGTTCTGGCTGCCCTGGAGAGGTCGAACTGGGTTATCGACGGACCGCACGGTGCGGCGAAAGCCCTCTCCCTGCACCCCAACACGCTCCGCAGCCGGATGAAGAAATTGGGCATCGTGCGAGCGCCGTAAGAAGGTCCTATTGAACCAGAATTCGCTCCGAATCTAATGGCTGCGTCGCCACCATCGTTCACGAAATGGATCAAAAGTGGGCTGCCTATGTCTCACAAACCGAAAGCGGTTGGACCAGAATGTTGCAGCAGGTCGACAACCATCTCGGCTGAGAACGTCGCAGGGTATGACCATCATACGTTCGGGCACATGGCGGCCCGCACTACGCAGGCTGGGTGCTTGAAGCGTCCTTCCGACGGCAGTAGATTGACAGGATTATGTGGATTCAGTCCTGCATAGGAGCCACCCTCAATGCCGATCTCTTGGCGGATCTGTGGAACATTCAGCGCCGTTTGTTTTCTGCTGGCAACGCCGGACGCGCTCGCTGCGGCGCCGGCTAAAAAGACGCCGGCAAAAGAAACGCGGCTCACCTCCGACAAAGCGATCGAAAAGCTTCTCGCGCCGATTCGTGAGAAGCATAAAGTGCCTGGGCTGATCGCGGGGATTGTCGACGAGCGCGGCGTCAAGTCGATCGGTGCGGTCGGATTCCGAAAGTTCGCCTCGCCGGAACCTCTGCTGGTCAACGACAAGTTGCGGCTCGGATCATGCACCAAGAGCCTGACGGCGACGCAAATTGCACTTCTCGTCCAGGATCAGAAGCTCTCCTGGCAAACGACGCTGGGCGAAGTTCTGACAGACATCAAGCCGACGCTGCATGACGGCTATCAAAAGGTCACGCTTCAGCAATTGCTAAATCACCGGTCGGGGCTGCCAGTGGAGGGGCCCTACGAACAGGCGGTCGGTGGAACGAACACGGAGCGTCGCGCGGCCCTCGCCAAAATCGTCCTCAGCCAGCCCCCTGTTTATCGACCCGGAACGAAGTCGCAGCCGTCGAATCTCGCGTATCTGATCGCCGCGCATCTCGCCGAGCGCGTGACGGGCAACGCGTGGGAAAAACTGATCGCCGACGGCCTGTTCGAGCAATTGCCGCTACCGAGCGCCGGCTTTGGATTCCCCGGCACCAAGGGGAAAGTGGACCAACCGTGGGGACACCAACTGGCGTCAGGCAAGCGCGAAGCCGTGCAGTTTCAAAGTCCGGAAGTCACAGATCCGGCGGAAGGCATCGTTTGCACCGCGGCCGATTGGGGCAAGTTCCTGGCGATGCACCTGACAGGACCGCACGGCAATGCCAGGCTATTGCCGCCAGACGCCTTTCGGCTGCTGCAGACTCCGCCGGACGGGGAGAGCTTCGCCTGCGGCTGGCAGCGGATCGAGCGCACGTGGGCCAACGGCTGGACGCTCAATCAGCAGGGGGGCGGTCCGGCCTGGCATTCCAATGTGTGGCTGGCGCCGGAACTGGAGGTCGGTTTTCTGGCGGTCACCAACCAGGGAGGCGACGTCGGTTTTAAGGCTTGTGACGAGGCCATTGCCGAATTGATCGGGCATTATCTCGGATCACTGACAGACAAGCAGATCAATGCGCTGCTCGTGCCAATCCGTGAAAAACATCATGTGCCCGCCCTGGTCGCGGGCATCGTGACCGAAAAGGGGCTGACGCGCGCCGGCGCCGTAGGGATCCGAAAAACCGGCGCCCCGGAGGGAATCACGCTCGTCGACAAACTGCACATCGGCTCGGACACCAAAGCCATGACGGCGACACTGCTCGCACTTCTGGTCGAAGAGAAGAAGCTTTCGTGGAAATCGACGGTGACGGACGTGTTCCCGCACCTGAAATCCAACTTGCACGCTGATTTTCAGAACGTGAGTCTCGAGCAGTTGCTGACTCACCGGGCGGGGCTCCCGGCCAATGCGAACTACTCCAACTTGTCAGGCACTGTCGTCGAGCAGCGCGATGCGCTGATGCGTCAGGTGCTCAGCCAGGCGCCGCTGCACCAGCCCGGTTCGAAATCTCTGTACTCGAACGTGGGTTACATCATCGCCGGTCATTTCGCCGAGCAGGCAACCGGTCGATCGTGGGAAGAGCTGATGACCGACCGGCTGTTCAGGCCGTTGTCGATGTCGTCGGCCGGTTTTGGTCCCCCGGGCACGACCGGGCGAATCGATCAACCGTGGGGGCATCGGTTAGCCGGCGAAAAACTCGAAGCCGTGCAGGGAGATAATCCTCCCGTATTGGGCCCCGCGGGCCGGGCCCACCTCACTCTTCGCGATTGGGGTAAATTCGTCGAGCTGCATCTTCAAGGAGCGCGCGGCAAGGCGAACCTCTTGCTGAAACCAGCGACTTTCAAAGTTTTGCACACGCCGCCGCCCGGGGCCGGCGAAGAGCAATTTGCCATGGGCTGGGGGATCACGCACCGGGATTGGACGCGCGGTCCTGTTCTGACACATGACGGGAGCAATACTCTCTGGTATGCGACGGCGTGGATTGCCCCCGAATCCGACATTGCCTTTCTGGCCGTCGCCAATCAAGGAGACTCGGCCGGCCGACAGGCTACCGACGAGGCCGTAGCCGCATTGATCGGACTTTACAAGAAGTCCGCCGGCCGCAGTCGATAATCCGAATGATGGCTGACACTGAACGGTAGACGGACCACTACCGCTGATATAGCCATTGGCGACTCGCCCCCGATTCAAGAATGGCAAGCCCGATGAGTTCCCCGGGTCGAGCCGGCTTAACGAGAATTCACGGGGCCTTTACGGCACCTTCCACTCATAGACCGTCAGCTCGCCGTACATCAGGCAAATGCCGACGACCAGCGATGCCACGGCCACGAACAGGAGCGCCACATAGACGTCAGGAGCGGCCGGAGGGCCTTTGGCTTTTTTGCTAGAGCTTCGTGGTGACATTGTCGCCTTTCTGGATCACGCCGTTGCGCGAACCTTCGATCACCTGTCCAACGGCTTTGTCAGGTTCGGTTTTGACGATCACGATTTTTGCGAGGAACCTGGCCTGCGCTCCCCCCTTAAGTCCCGGGCGATAAATCGACATTTCATGCCCTTTTTTCAAACCGTCGTCGCTTCCCAGCGAGATCTCAACCAGTTCGCTGGCCCCCTGACGTTGGGGAGGACGGCTGTCGAGAATGACGCCGTCGACGCGGGGCGGGGGGCTGGCACGCCCGGCCAATTCCGTGGGATCGGCTGTAATGCCATTGGCCTCGAGGGCCTGCTGTAGAATCGAAACGCGACCGACCAGATCTTTGTTCTTGGCAACGGCCGTGCCTAAGGCCAGCCCGCTGTTATGCACCTGGTCTTCCAGCTTGGTGATCGTTTCCAGGTTCTCGTTGAGTTTCTCGGCCTGGGAGTGATTCAGCTCTCGCAGAATGTCGGCCTCATCGCGGCGGGCCATGGCTTCCTGCCCGGAGATTTCGGCCAGTTCCGCCGACGCCTTCTGGGCGATCGCATTTTCATCCCGTTGCTTTTTGACCTGGGCCAGCTCCGCCTGCAACGCCTTGTTCGTGGCGTCGACTTCGCCGGCGTGGTTGTCGGCGACCTTCAGTTTTTCCGTCATCTCATTCTTGAAACGATCGAACTCGGCGAGCGTGTCGGTTTTCTCTTTGTTGCTCTTGTCGACGGCTGCCTTCTGCTTGGTGTAGGCGTCGCGCCAGCTCATGTGCGTGTTGTAGACTGCGGCGGCAAACGACAGAAACAGCACGCTCAACACGAGCAGCAGGATCACCAGGATTTTGCCGACGAAGTGCATGGTCTCAAACCTCCTCAACGGGATACGACATTGTCTTGTGCGAAGTCGCGGCGCCGGCCTGCCGATCGAAGCGGCAGCGACGGCACGGGACGACCCCGCCTATTTCAGTGATTTCGTGGAACGGGCCGCCGCCGGTTGCGGCTTCTCGGTTCCTTCGTATTGTTCGCTCTCTCCGGCTTCGGCCTGCAGGAGCTTCGCACGCAGCCGCAGGCGCTCCAGCACGCCTTTCGCCTGGAACAACAAATCTCGCTGCCGTTTGACGTTGGCTTCTGCGTCGGACCGCTGCGAGACCAGGTCTTCGTATTGGCTCATCAGCCGATACACGTCGTCGCGCAGCCGTTTGTCTTCTTCCTGCTTGACCTGAACTTTTTTCGCGTCAGCATCGACCTGGCCGGCGATGGCGCTGGCCTCGGTGTTCAATGCCATCCACTCGGCTTCGAGCTGCGCTGCGCGACCGATTTGCGGCGCGGTGATGGAGACGACGTCGGCGGCAATCCCCTTTTTCGCCGCCTCGTGCTGCGCGTCGACCGCGGCGATTTCCTTGTCGATTTCTTGGATCTGCGTTTGTTGCGTGCTGATCCGCGTTTTCGGGAACTCTTTCGTGGCCTTTTCTTTCCAGTCGATGCGGACGGTCCACATCATGAAAGCGATCCCCATATAGAGGATGCTGAAGACCGTCACGACCACCGTCAGAGCCTTGCTGGCCTTTGTCATCTGCGCGACTTCCCTAAGTTGACTTTAACGGCAGGCAGAGCGTGGAAATGAGAGTGGAAAAGACTTGTCCGCGAAATCCGCAGGACGAGAACCTGTACCAGAATTATAAAGCGGCCAAAAAAGCGAAGTCAATCAGGAACTTCGTTCCCCGGCACAGTTTATCCATCATGTTATCGTCATGAGGATGGCCGGCAAGAACCCGATCGGCTGGAAATCGCGGTGGGCCGGCCGGCGGGCATTCGCGCAATCAGAACGAGCCGCGCAATCGGAAGGAGAGGCCTGGCTTACGGGCGTGAATTGACCTGCGAGGGATTCCCCGCTGGCTCGACCGCCAGGGATTTGACCTGCAAATGGCGACAAAGAAATGAAAAACGCATGCCCGGCCGAGAAAAAAGCGGCATCCATGCCAACGAGCCGTCCTTGGTGCGTGAACGCTTGTTGTCGCTTGGATTCCGTTACCGAGTGAGCCATCGCTCTTAACTCGAGGCCGGGCATGCGTGGTGCTTGCTTACAAAGTGTCTGGCCAGGGGCCGTGGGGGCTATCGAAGACAGATCTAATCCGACAAGTCTTTGAACAGCACACCGAAGGCGGGCATTTCCTGGCGCAGCAATTCGAGCCACGCTTGTGGGTTCCAGATTTCGACGCAGATGGCCGCGCCGACGAGCATGACTTCGCTCTCGCAGGGAACCGCCAAAAACTCGCGAAATCCCTCAGGAATCACGAGCCGCGACCGATTTGCCAGTCGCACGGTCTTGGCACGGGTCGACAGCAAGCGCCCCAGGCGCTGCACGTCTCCCCACTTCTGTTCCATCCGCCCGGCTTGGATCTTCTGACGGATTAAATTGACTCCGTCATCCATTCGCTGCTGCCAGTCTGCGGCACGCCACAGACTCAAACAGCCGGATCGCTCTTTGGCGAGGATCACATCACCCTGTTCGTCGGTGATTGGCTCTCCCAGTTCCGGGGGCAGTGTGATGCGATACCGGTCGTCGACGACCCGCTTGAATTCTCCAGTAAGAAATAGCGAGGGTTGAGACATGGACGTCGCACCGCACGGTGAGCCAGGCTGAGCCGCCACAGGCAGTTCATCATAAAGGGTCTGAAACCCACACGCAATGAATTTTGAAAGAGCAGTTTGGGCGTAAAACCCACAAGATGTTTCCAAGGCTACAAAGACTGATTCTGAATTGCAAACGAAAAATCCGCTTTCATCCGATTTTGTGGAATTTCGGCAGTTCTCGAAAATGTCGTGATTGTCGTTGGAATCCCCCGGCACGTGTGGGAATAATGCAAGTTATGACTTTCATGCTGACGCTGGCTGACATCTCGGGCGACACGTGGTCCGAAGACATTGTCGAACAGCGCAAGATCCTGGGACGATCGGAAACCGCCGAGATTCGTCTCGATCATGCCTCGGTTTCCCGCCAGCACTGCAGTTTCTGGTTCGAGAACGAAGCGTGCTGGGTCGAGGACAAGGGGAGTACGAACGGCACGTTCGTCAACGGCATTAAGATCGCCAAGGAACAGATCCGTCCGGGCGATACGATCGTCGTGGGGCGTTTCGAGCTCGTCGTCGAAGAGAAAGACCGCGTGCAGGCCACGCTCGACCTGCCTGACGCGCCGGTCAGTCACGCGCCATTAGCCGATCAGCGGGCCGAAGAACGGCACCTGGCTGCAATCATTCACCAGCGGCTGACCCCGACGCGGCGCATGAGCCTGCCCGGAATGGTCGTGGACGTGGTGTACCAGCCCAGCGGAAATCTGGGAGGCGATTGCTTCGAGTGCTTCGAACTGGAAAATCGCTGGATCATGTCGGTGTTCGATCCGATGACGCACGGCGTCAAGGCGGCGATGAACAGCATGCTGCTTCGCGCCGAATTGCAGCGCTGGGTCACGCTGACGGCCCATCCCGGGCGGTGCCTGCAATGGATCAATTCCGAGTTGACGCAGTTGGGAATCAACGATCTGTACGTCACGGCCACCGTGGCGGCGTGGTTTCCGCGCACGCAGACTCTGGTCTACGCGGCCGCCGGCGAGCACCCTCCACTGATATTGCGCGACGGGGCCGTCCTCAACCTGGGCGAGAACGCCGGCGGCGTGCCGCTGGGCGTCACGCCGACCGAACAATATTCCGAAAACATCATGCACTTGAAACCAAACGACCGCGTATTTTTCTTTACCGACGGCGTGGGCGAAGTGATTTCCGGCGAGAACTTGACCGGGTTGACCGCTCCCGACCTGGCGAAGCGGCTCACTGAGACCAGCCAGCAGCCCCTGGCGGAACAGATCCACTCGGTGATCGACCTGGACAGCAAGACGATCCTCGATGACGTTTTGTTCGTGGGATGCGAGATTACGGCGACTTAGCAGCCCATTGAAAAAGCCCGTTGAAAAAAGGGACAGTCCCTCCCGGCAATACCGATATGTTACGGAGAGGTCACTTACTGGAAAGGGACAGTCCCCTTTTTCAACAGGCTGCCAGGAACGAAACAGAATACAACCAACCCGATCAGCGCGATTGTGCTGATTCCGGCCCCCCAGTAAAAGGACGTCGGGTGGTAGTTCCAGATCACCGTATGCTTTCCTGGCGGTAGGGCGACGCCTCGCAGCATGCCGTCCACGACCAGGCCGGCGGCAGGGTGGCCATCGACTTCCACCTGCCAGCCCGGATAATCCAGGTCGGTGAGGATCAGGGTCTCTTCGCTTTCGGACTCGGCGGCGATCTCGACGTGCTGCGGTGTGTATTTCACGATTCGGGGTGGGGGACCTGAGTGGTGTTCCAGCCAGGCCGCCCGTCCGCGGCTCTCCTCGAGCTCGTAGAAGAAGATTCCCTTCCTTTCCAAACCCAGGATTGGATTGAGGCATGGATCAGACATGATTCCCAATGACCGCACGGGCCAGGCATCGCTGTCGAGCGGAACGAGGCTCAAAATGTGCGTGACTCCCCTGCGCCGCAACCAGTCGATCTGCTCCGGCGTGGGGAGCGTGTCGCGAAACGGATACGGTTTGGGCAGCATGAATTTCGGGTCGTAATAGGGACTGGGGCTGAGTCCCAGATAGACCGGGAGCGTTCCCGCGCCGACGAGCGACGGGACGCTATGCCCCTCGCTGAACAATCTGACCGGATCGGGCGCGCGGGGCGCAATCAGATTTCGATACAGCTTACTCTGGGCAATCAGCTTGACGGGGGGATCGTCGACTGGTTCTGCGTCGTGGACCAGATCGCTCACCCAGATCAAGTCGGTCGTCGTGATGGCGAAGGTCGCGACGGCGAACAGCGGCCGAACCAGGGATTTGAGCCGTGCTTTGACGACATCAAAACCGGCGCCGGCCAGCAAAGCCGCTGCCAGCGTCGCGACGATTCCGTATCGCCCGGGCCCCTCGAAATAGCTGAATCCGGGCAAGTGCCGGGTGATCGGCAAGAACCACCCCGGCATATACAGTATCGCCAGGATCCCCAGGGCCAGCCACACGAACAGCCGTCGGTTGGAATTACGCCAGGCGCCCCACAGGCCGGCCACGATTAAAACCAAGGGGAGCATTCCAAAGTAAAGATGCGCGTCGACTCGATTGGCTCGATCCTGATCCTGCGGGTCGTGAAGCTCGGTAAACGCTGCTCGGTCGGGATACCAGGCCCAGGGGGCGATCACCTGTGCCAGATATTTCGCAGGGACGGCCGCACGGCCAGGGTCGTGCTCGGCATTAACCCCGGAACGCTGACTGAGGCGTTTGAGTTCCCACGTGGGCACGAGCTGCGCGGCAGCCAACAGGTACGACCCGACGACGGCCGCGCCCAACAACAGGCAGGTGACGCCCCCTCTCTCTCGTGCAGCCACGGGCGGGCCGGCTCCTGCGAACCAGATTCTGAGGGGGACGTAGCACACGAGGAGCAGTTGCGTCACAAATGCGATGAAGAAATGTCCCGCCAGCAATTGCAAAGTCAGCACGATCGCGAGCGACACGATCCAGCGCCGCTGCCGCCGCTGGATGAATGACTCGGCGCACCAGACCGCGAGGGGCAACCATGCTCCGCCGACGATCGTCCATTCCAGAGAAATTCGAGGCGGAAACCAACTGTAGGTGCAAATCAACGCCGCCAGAGCGGCGGCCAACCGGGTCAGGTCCAGCCGACGGGCCAGCAGCCAGCAACCGATGAAGGCCAGGCTGTAATGGAATAGAACGCTGCAGTTATACGCCGTATTCAGATCGAGCCAGCGGTACAGAACCAGGTTCAACGGATACAGTGCGCCGGTCTGGCTCTCGGCCAACTGCGGGTAGCCGTTTCCGATCCGGTTATTCCAGAAGGGGAGCGTTCCCTCTCGCAGGCATTCGGCATAGACGACTTTTTGCGGCAAGTAATAGGAATAAATGTCCCCCCCGATCAGCCCCCCTCCCTGCCATAATTTGGGCCAGAACACGGCCGTCAGGCCCACCGCCGTCGCCACAACCAGGATCGCACCAAACAGGGGACCGATCATCAAAGCGGCGTGGCCGTCGGGCGAACGAGGCCGTGGCGATGACAATTGATCGGGCACGAACGTCTCCGGAGTCGCGCGGGGAAGAACAAATCGACAACCGCGAGAATACACGAGCGCCGGTTGGGGCGGCAACTCGCGTCAGCAGCCCGTTAAAAAAGGGGGACAGTCCCTCCCGGCAATACCGATATGCTACGGAGGGGTCGCTCACTGGAAAGGGACAGTCCCCTTTTTCAGCGAGCTGTTGGGCCTCGAAAGGTGACGGATCACTTGTCACCAGTTTTTCAGCAGCCCGATCAGATTGCTGAAACGATCGGTCCACAGCGGCGCCGCCGACGCCTGAGTCTCTTCGGTCGCCACGTCGGTTGGAACCTCGGACGGAAAGCGATTAAGGAAACTGCGGTCGCTGGTCATCAGCACCCAGTCGCTGCGATGCTGGCCGGGTTCTTCCGTTTCCGGTCGATAGAGCCTGGTGTGCCCGAGCCCGCGGGCGCCCGCCTGCCGTTCGACCTCGGCGGCCAGTCGCAGAAAATGGTTCGTGACGTTGACGGCGATGACCCCTCCGTCGCGAATCCGCCGTTCGTAGATTTGAAACGCCTCCTCCGTGAGCAGGTGGACCGGCACGGTATCCCCCGAAAACGCGTCGAGGACCAGCACGTCGAAGCGGGCCTCCTGTTCACGCTCAATCAGCAATCGCGCGTCGCCCTCGGCGACATCCACGATCCCCCGACAGTCGTCCAGATACGTGAACCATTTGTGAGCCACGGCAATGGCCGCCGGGTTGATTTCGTAGAATCGGTAGTAGTCGCCCGGTCGCGCAAACGTCGCCAGAGTGCCCGTCCCGAGCCCCACGATTCCGACGCGCACGGGGCCCTGACGACCGGCGTCGACAAGCGCCCGGCCCACGCCCGAGTCGCGACCATAATAGGTCAGCGGAATCTCGCGTTTTTCGGGCGCGCGGAATTGCTGGCCGTGGTCGACCCGTCCGCTCCGAAATGTGTAGCGATGCAACTGGGGGTCCTCCGGGTCGATTTCGTGCACCGTGATGACGCCGTAAAAATTGCGGGTTCGCTCGAGGACGTCGGCTGCGGACGTCTGCCAACTCGTCGCATAATAGAGGCTGACGCCGCCGACGATGAGTACGCCATGCCGGAGCAGGGTGGGCGAACGATCGTCGGTGGGACGCGACGAGCGGTCGCTATGCCGTCGTCCGAGCTCGTGCAGCAGCACGCCGATCGCCACGCCGAGAACTGACAGGAGGCTCAAGTTCCACTCGAAAAACGACTTAAAAATGCACGGGGCCACGAAGCTCACCAGCACGCCTCCCAGTGCGCCGCCGGCCGACATGGCCAGATAAAACTCCGTGAGGTGCTGAGATCGTGGTCGCAGCCGCACCAATTCGCCGTGGCACAGGAGGCACGCGCCGAACATCGTTGCCAGATAAAGCCCCAGCTCCGGAATGAGCGGCAGATCGTAGACGAAATCGATGTGGTAGGCCCCCGCCGAGCAGAACCCCAGAACCCCGGTGACGATAGCGACCGGCGCTCGCTGGTAACGGCGCGCGTTGTCGAAGCAGACGATGAAGGTGACGAGATAGAGGCTCAAGGGAGCCACCCACAGAAACGGAACGACCGCCACGTTCTGGCAGATATGATTGGTCGACGCGAGAAGCATCACGGAAGCCAGCGCCGGCAGACAGACCCACAGACTGCGAACCACGAGCGACGGCGCCGGTTCGATCGGTGAGCCGGGCGGGACGGCCAACTCGGAATCGCTGCCGACATCCGGTGTTTCCAGCGGCGGGCCATGCGCCTGCTTCCAGGCGCACACGCCGATCGACAGCGCCAGCAGCACGAACCCGCCCGACCAGATCCAGGCTTGAGCTCGCAGATCGAGCAGCGGCTCAACGGCGACCGGATAACTCAAGAGCGCCAGCAGCGAGCCGACGTTCGACAAGGCGTACAACCGATATGGCGACCGTTCCGGAAACGATCGCGCAAACCACGATTGCAGCAGCGGTCCAGTGCTCGACAGCACGAAATACGGCAGTCCGACGGTTGCCCCCAAGAGCGCCAGAATCGTCAGGCCCGGCTGCGCGCTGCTGTGCGGCTTCCAAGATTCGGTGGGAATGATCGGCAGCACGGCGCACGCCGTGACCAGAATCACCATGTGCAGCAGCCGCTGGCGTCGGGAATTCAGCCACCGAAACAGGAGGTGCGCATACGCGTATCCGGCGAACAGCACGAGTTGAAAGAACAACATGCAGGTCGTCCAGACCGCCGTCGAACCGCCGAACCACGGCAGGATCCAGCGACTGATCAGGGGCTGCACCTCAAACAACAGGAATGCGCTCAAAAAAATCGACAGCGCCAGGAACGCCAGGTGAATGGCGGATTCGCGGCGTACGACGGACGCCACGGGTTCGTGCCGTACCCGCTCGGCGACAGTTTGCATATTGAGCCCGCAAATTGAGAGTTCGGCGCAACCAACCTATCGGCAGGATGTGGGGGTATCCCGGCGAGATATCCAGAATATGCCGATTTTGCGGGGAAAACCAGCGTGCGACGCGGCCAGAGCCCAGGCAACGATTCGGCTGCAGCGCGGCCCAATCCAACGCGTTAGTTTTCGGCCGATTTACGACCGGCGGAATGCGGCCCCCAAGGCGTTGGGATCAATGCCTTCTGCCCTGCGCAGGAGTTCGCCGCCGGAAATAATTAACGCGCTGCCGTCGCCGTGGGAATTGCGGCGACGATGTCCTGGACGAGCTTGACCAGCACTTCGTGCGTGACCTGAATGTCACACGCCGTGCGGTCGGCGGCGCCCGCGGCCCGAGAATAGCGGCGCAGGCTTAAAACGCCCGGCGCCTTGACGAGCATTTCGTAAAACATCGTCTGGTTGGTTTGCCTGGTTGGCGGAGTCGAACGGACCAGGACGGTTTGCGCATCGACGTCGGCTTCCAATGGACCGATGTGCTCAAGCAGGTACGTGACCTTGCGGCACAAGTTTTCAGCCCAGGACTTCAGCCCGTCGAACGGACCTTCCTGGAATTCGTCCGCCGTGACGCGCAACTCACGAAAGGCGCAACCGAGCGAATCGACGGCGGTAAAATCGACCTCGACGGCAGGGCCGACTCCGGCCGACCAGCCGACGGTTCTGGGGGCGTCGAATGCCGTTCCTTTCAATCCCGCCAGCGACTGTGTGATCTGTTCGTAAAGCGACATACGTTCACCTGTCTAGCCCTTCCGGGCATCCTGTCCCGTGAATTGAACTCATTTCAATGGTCTCTTATTCAATCATTCGGCGCGACAGGCTGGTTGTCCATCCCAAATCCGTTCATTTTTCACGAACTTCATGGCTCGATCCATCAAAAGAGAGGATGGAAGGCTTTTCATCAATGATCGTTTCGATGTGTACGGGGCGGCGCCAGAGCTTGTGCAGATTGGCCAGCGTGTCCTGGGCGTAGTCCTGCTTGAGCTCAATTCCCTCGTGCTGGTGCAGCAGATACAGTTCGCCGCGGTTCCGGTAATTACCGTCCTGGACGTAAATGAACGGCCGGCCGTGATTGGTGAGTGCATTCAGAAGCTGCGTCTTGATCGCCTGAAACTCGCGTGACGCGATTTCATAGTAGTTCGTCGATTCGTTGAACCGATAGGCGAAGAAGTTCTGCTTGATGCAGAATTCGGGGGTCAGAAAGGTATCGATGAACGTGACGTCATTGTGGACGCGACGGACTTCAAAAATCTTTTGCCGGCCGAGGCCCAACTGCTTGTCCCAGTGGGCCCGCTCGCGGGCGTCGGTGCATTGATCGTAGTCGGCGCCGAACTGTCCGCGGTTCCAGCGCTCTTCGATGTCTTTGAGCAGCTCGATTCCGAGCTTGTAAGGATTGAGCCGATTGCGGCTGGTGGCCATCGTGCCGCTGTGATGGTCGGCATAGTCGATCAGTTCGGCGTCGGTCAGGCCGTGGCGGGTCATGATTTTGCTATGCCAGAAGCTGGCCCAGCCTTCGTTCATGATCTTGGTCTGCCCCTGCGGCGCGAAGTAGTACGCCTCGTCGCGAATGATCGACAGCACGTCGATCTGCCATTCCTTGAGCGGGGCGTAATCGAGCAGAAACAGGAGCACGTCGCGCTGGGGCTCGTCGGGGAACGACCGCTTCTTTTCCTTGTCCTGTTCGTGTTTCTCCCGGGCTTCGGCCTCGGCCCGCAACACGTCGGGAGGATTGATGTAGGCCTCCATGTAGTCTTTCGAGCGAAATTTCGTGCCGGTGGCGTGGTGGTCGTCTTCGTCGCGTTCGGCGTCACGCTGGGCCTCGGAGGCCAGAGCGCTGGCAACGGGGTGCGGCACCGGGCCCTTGCGGCGGATGTGTGGCGAGTAGATGTCGATCAGGTCTTCGATCGACAGGCACGCGTCGATGAACTGTTCGACCGCCTCATAGCCGAATCGGTCGATATACCGTGAAATACGGGAGGCATGATTCGCCATCTCGTCCAGCATGCGGCGATTGGTCGGCGAGAACCAGGCGTTGTTCTTGAAAAAATCGCAGTGTCCGTAGACGTGGGCGATGACCAGCTTCTGGTCGAGCATGGGGTTGCACGCCAGGAGATATGCATAGCACGGGTCGGTATTGATGACCATCTCGTAAATCTTCGAGAGGCCGTAAGCGTAACTCTTGGTGAGCTCTTCGTACTGCGCTCCGAATCGCCAGTGCGGGTAACGGATCGGAAATCCGCCGTACGCGGCGACCATGCTGATCTCGTCGTAATCAAGCACTTCGAAAATCGTCTCGAAGAAATCGAGCCCGTAATCGCGCGCGTGCCCTTCCATTTCTTCCTGGGCCGCGGCGATTTCGGCCGGGAGCGGGCGTTGCGTCGAGAGGCTGGGCATGAGAGGAATTGAAGATAGAGGATAGAAGACAGAGGAACGAAAATCATCCTGTTTAGCCGCCGGGCTCGCCCGGCGCGTTTGATCGCGGGTTACTTGCCTTTGCCCAGAAACACCTTGATCGAATCGTAAATCGCGTCTTTGCTGTCGATTTCGGAGAGGGTCAGTTTGTCCCACGCATCCTGGATACGGCGCAGCTCGCGGATGTATTCGCCCGACCCATAAGGGCTTTCGACCTGTCCGTAGCAGAAGAGGTTGCTGTGAGGCAGGATGTCTTGCGCCAGAAGTTCGATGCACGATTTGTTGTCTTCCCCCCAGTTGTCGCCGTCGGAGAACTGGAAGCAGTAAATGTTCCAGTCGCTGGGGGGAAAGTTCTGCTGGATGATGTCGCGACACACCTTATAGGCCGACGAGATTCGCGTGCCGCCGCTCTCGCGGGTGTGATAGAACGTGTCTTCGTCGACTTCCTTCGCCACGGCGTCGTGAATGATGTACCGCACATCGACGCCGTCATACTGGCTTTGCAGCCAGGTGTCGATCCAGAACGCTTCGATGCGGACGATCTCTTTTTGTTCGTCAGTCATCGAGCCGGAGACGTCCATCATGTAGATGATGGCGGCGTTGGTTTCGGGCTGGGTGGTTGTCTTCCAGCTGCGATAGAGCCGATCTTCGCGCGTGGGGATAATGACCGGATTGTCCGGATTATAGTCATCCGACGCGATCAGCCGTCGCAGAGCCCGCTTGTACGTCCGCTTCATGTGCCGCAGCGATTCGGGGCCTGTGCGGCGGATGCTGCTGTATTTGTCTTTCTGTGTCGAGATCGTACTTTTGCCTTTGGGCTCGATGCGGGGTAATTCCAATTCCTGCCCGAGCATCTCAGCCAATTCGTCGAGCGAGACTTCGACCTCGCGGACGTGACCGCCGGGTTCGTCTCCCGCCTGTCCCTGGCCGTCGCCGTCGTCCTGTCCTTTGCCGATGGGCGTACCGTCTTCCCCTTCGCCCTGTCCGACGCCGCCCGAACCTTTGTCGCCATGGCGGAAGTGGGGGATTTCGATGTTGGGGATGGGGATGCTGACGTATTCGCGCCCCTGGCGGCCGATCATTTCGCCGTGCGTGACGTACTTCCGCAGGTTCTGGCGGACTTTCCCGCGCACAATCTGCTTGAAGCGCTGCTGGTCATGATCGATGGCCCGCGCCATGATGTTACCTCTTACTTCCTCGTTCCCACGCTCTGCGTGGGAACGCACGTCTCGACGCTCTGCGTCGCGAACCTTTTACTCGCTAAATTCGGATCACCCTCAACGTGACGGCAGGCTTACGTCCGATAGGTCCCATTCTTCCGATAGCAATCGTGTTGTGACCGTCCCCTCAAGGTTGCAAAGCGGCCGGAAAAGCCGTTCCACTTTAGTAGGTTTGGCAAAGTCAGTCGGGCCAGAAACCCAATAGACTCCCTGGACTCCACCGGGGGACTTACGTCCCCCGCTCGCCGTGTATTCGAGCCGGTTGCTCGTTCTCTTAATGCTCACTTGGCAAACCGCATTTCCGCAATCAGCTGTCTATTTCGCACCCGTACGCGACGCAGAGCGTCGCAACGCGCGTTCCCACGCGGAGCGTGGGAACGAGGGTTTCTCTACTCACTGCTGCTTGGCATCGCCGCGGGCGAAGATGCTGGCGACGTACTGCAAGACGTCGGTGGCCGATTCTTCGTCGTAACCGTAATCGCGGATCAACCGGCCTTTCACGATGTCGATCTTTTCCTGAGTGTCTTTATCGACCACGTTCGAAACCAGGCTCGTCAGTTTGATCGTGTCTTTCTGGTCCTCGAACAGTTTAAGCTCGAGCGCCTTCTGCAGGCGTTCGTTCGTCTTGTAGTTGAACGACTTGCCGTCCAGCGCCAGGGCGCCGATGTAGTTCATGATCTCGCGGCGGAAATCGTCTTTCCGCGACTCGGGAATGTCGATCCGCTGCTCGATCGACCGCATCAGCCGTTCGTCGGGCTGCTCAGACTGGCCGGTGAATTTGTTCTTCACTTTCTCCTTCTGGGTGTACGCCTTGACGTTGTCAATGTAGTTCGAGCACAGCCGAGAGAGGGCCTCTTCGTCGGCGGCAATCGCCCGCTGCACCTCGTTCTTGACGATGTCGGTGTACTCGTTCTTGACCACCTGAATGAGCTGCCGGTAGGAGTCGCGGATTTCTTCGCTGGGGATCAGCGAATGGTGCTTGAGCCCGTTCTCGATTTCATTCATCACCATGAACGGATTGAGGTTCGATGACTTGGCGTTGGCAACCAGTGCGTTCGATATCTTGTCCTGCACGTATCGCGGGGAAATCCCCTGCATGCCTTCGGACTTGGCCTCCGTCTTAAGCTGCTCGACGTTGTCCTGCGTGAAGCCGGGCAGCGTCTTGCCGTTGTAAAGCTTGAGTTTCTGCAGGACGGTCAGCCCCGCGTTCTTGGGTTCTTCGAGCCGCGTGAGCACGGCCCACATGGCGGCCATTTCGACGGTGTGTGGCGCAATGTGTTTGCCTCGCACGCGGCGGCTGTTGTAGTCCTTCTCATAGATGTGGATTTCGTCGCCGAGCTTCGTGACGTAGGGGACGTCGATCTTCACCGTCCGATCGCGCAAGGCTTCCATGAATTCATTGGATTGGAGCTTGCGGTATTCGGGCTCATTGGTGTGCCCGATGATCACCGTGTCGATGTCGGTCTGCGGAAACTTCTTGGGCTTGATCTTATGTTCCTGCGAGGCGCCCAGGAGGTCGTATAAGAAGGCCACGTCGAGCTTCAGGACTTCGATGAACTCGATCATCCCGCGGTTGGCAATGTTGAACTCGCCGTCGAAGTTAAACGCCCGCGGATCGCTTTCGCTGCCGTACTCGGCGATCTTGCGGTAATTGATGTCGCCCGTCAGCTCGGTCGAATCCTGGTTCTTCTCGTCTTTGGGCTGGAAGGTGCCTATGCCGGCGCGGTCTGGCTCCGAGAGAAACACGCGGCGGACGACGATGTCTTCCATGACCTTGGTCCAGTTTCCCTCGGCCGCCTTCAGGCGCTCGTTGTACATGAATCGGCACAGCGGGCAGAGGTCGCCCGAAATCTCGAGCTGGTGCGTTTCGTGCGTGTGCGTGCGCCCCTCGTTGAGGAATTCGACGATGCCCTGGCGATCTTCCTGCGGCACCAGGTGCAGCGGTTCTTCGCGCATGGGGCACCAGGTGGTCGTACCATCGGCGTTCCTCCAGCCATAAGAATACAGAGCCCCGTCGTCAGTCTGGCTATAGCGTTCGAGCCCGCGCTTGAGCAATCGGGCGATCGTGCTCTTGGAGCTGCCGACCGGGCCGTGCAGCAATAGGACGCGGCGTTCGCTGCCATAGCCCAGAGCGGCGCTTTTGAAGACGTTCACCAGCTCCATGAGGGGCTTGGTGAGTCCGAAAATGGCATCATCGCCGTCGTTGGCGGGATCGTCGAAGAAGCTGTACCGGACGAGATTATCTTTGGTTCCCTCGATGGGGAAGCTGCCGTGCGAGATGACCATGTCGTACAGCCGCTGAAAAGCGTTGCGGGTGACGACGGGGTTATTGCGGACAATGTCGAGATAGTCGGTGAACGAGCCCTCCCAGTGCTCGTGACGGTAGGCTTCGGGATTCTTGCGTTCGCCGATCTGCTTGAGAATCGCTCGTCCATCTCCCACGACACACTCTCCTTTTCGAATGGCCTTCCGAGTTAATGGCCGATGAGGAGTCCTTCCCGATTCGCTGAGGGCGCGCCGCGAGCGCCGCAGAAGTGGCGCAGGCTGAAACGCCACGCCTGCGTTTTCCGCGAGGAAGAACACGGCGGGGTCAGGTGACCATCCATGGTCAGATCACCGAATTGTGAAATTGGGATTGTGGTAGACCGGACTGCGGCAGCCCGGCCCTGTTCCGGCGACAACCTTTCGAGGTTGCCGCCTGGTTGAGGCATACCACAGACAATTATCCCTCAATGTGTGAATTTCTGCAATACCGATGCGTGCTGCGTCGGTCAGAGCGGCACGCATCTCACCTGCGATTGGTCGACCGAAGTAATTGCAGCACATGGCGCTGCGCTGTCTGCCGCGCCACGTGCGAGACTCTCGACGACCCGCCGTGAAGGAATGCAATCAGGACTTGGACATTTGCCGGTCGAGACGAAAACCTTTGCCGGCAGAAGAAATGTGGCAAGATGAACCCGTCAAGCGGTCAGTCTCGGCGCAATTGCCGGGGGAGTCGCAAACTCAATTCCACCGCGCCAATTTGCCATGCGCGGCGGCTTTTTGCTGCTCCAAAAATTCGCGCTCGTCGGCAGGGCAGACTTTCAAGCAGGCTTCGAGCATTTCCAGGGCTCCTGCGGCGCGGCCGGCGCGCAGCGAGATGACCGCCCAGTCCCGTCGTTCACTGTACTCGGCCGGTTGCAGCGCGAGCAGTCGGTACTGGACGCGGCAGCACGGCTGCCAGTCTTCCTGCCTGGCGTACAGCGTCTTCAAGTTGTTGAGCATGCGGATGATGATCAATCTCGGTCCGACTGGCTCGAGGGCCCGCCGCACGTGGTTGCGGTCGACTCCCTGGGTCGCGACCAGCCGCTCGGCACATTCGTCATAGGTCAGCACCTGGCCACCGGCAAAGGCGTCGACAAACAGCGGTGTGTCGAACGTATCGTAGCGCGTGAGGAAATGTCCCGGAGCACCAACGCCTTTGAGAGCGACGCCCGCTTCCTCGGCCACCGCCATGTACAGCACCGAGAGACTGATCGGAATGCCCGTTTTGTTTTCGATGACCTTGTTCAGAAAGCTGCCATCGGCCTGCTCATAGATATCGGGGGCGCCGGTGATTCCCTGTCGCTCAGCCAGACACTGTGCCAGTTCCGCCAGGATCTGTTCGTCTGACGCCGCGTGGGCCATTGGCCCTTGCAATTCGGCGGCACGCCGGGCAATCCAGGTGAAAACCGGCTGAAAGTCGAGATTCGGATATGCGTCGCGGGCCAGCTCGAGCGCCGCCGCCGTCAGATTCACCTGATCATCCCGCCGCCCCAGCAGCTTGGTAAATTCGGAGTCGGCAGCGAAATCTTGTATGAAGTCTTTCAAAGGTCGTTCCATTAGTGCCGCAATACTTTGCGCAGCACGACGGCGGCAGTCGCCAGCAATCCGACATTGGCGATCCACATGCCCCAGGCAGGATCGATGAGCCCATCCCGGCACAGGTTCATCGTCAACAGCACAATCGGATAATAACCGAACACGATCGGCACGAAACAGAGGGCGAAATTGGTGAGGAACTGTCGCCTGCCGAAAACGATCGCAAAGGGACTGCCGATCAGCACGAAAAACACGCAACTGCACGACATCGCCACACGTCCGTGAATTTCGGTTCGCAGCTTGTTATGCCGTTCTTTGCGTTTCATTTCCGCGTGTTCGATGATGAACTGGTTGCCTGCTGCAACCTGGCTGCCCGGCACCAGCTGGTTGAAATGGCCGGCCGTCAGCGACAGGACAGCGCCCACCATTTCCCGCTCTTGCAATTCGTCGCGTTCCCTGACCAGCTCGGCTATCTCACGATGGATGCTCTCGATCGTCATATTGCGCGGCGCTTTGAGCGTGTCGGTGGGGGTCGGCAGAGGGAGCGTGCGTTTCTCCTGCTCGAACGTCGCGGTGTCTCCGGTGGGCGTCTCGACGTAACCGTCATGCAGCGTCAGCTCGACCTGTTGCTCCTGCAAATTGAATTGCAGCGTGGCTTCGCGGGCCGTGATGGTGGCGAATTCGTCGCCCGCCAGACGATACCGAAACATGGGCCGAATGAGTTTGGGCCGGTCGTCGGGTGATTTCCGCGGTTCGACGCTGGCGACGAGGATCGAAATTCCGTGCGCCGGATCGTGGTAGGCATTATTGGACCGCAGCATGTCCAGAAAGATGTCTTCCATCGCCTGGGTGACGACGTTTTCGATTTTCGCCCGGCCCCAGGGAATGAACTGATCGGTGAGGATAAACGTTCCCAGACTGAGGACGGCGCCTAACACGAAAGACGGAATGAGGACCGCCAGCACATTGATGCCTGCCGCCTTGATCGCCGTGATCTCGTTGTCCCCCGCCATGCGGCCATAGACGATGCACACCGTCAACAGGAGCGTCGCGGGAATCGTATAGGGGAGCAGGCTGGGGACGATGTAGGGAATGATCCTGACGATCTGTTCGACACCCAAGCCTTTGCTGGCCGCTTCGCTGGCGACTCCCATCACGACAAGAAGCATCGTGAGCACGGAAATCGCCAGTCCGAAGACGCGAGACAGGTCGCCCAGCACGTAGCGCTGCAGAATTCGCATGGGGCTGCGTATACGAGGAACCCGGTTAAGCGGTCAAGAGCAGGTGAATTCAATCCGCCTTGACCAGATTTGTTGATTCGCATAACACACGATCCCGTTTTCCACTTCGAACCCGGTTGCCGTCCGGCGCCTGCGGTCCGTGTTCGGCGCTGCTCGAGCAAACGCCCCTTGTGCTTATGAACCCCGCAACCTTGTCCGTCGAGGTCATCGACATCATGACTCAGGCCCATCCTGGCAGCGCGCCCCGTCCCAGTTCGTCCGGCATTCCGGCGAATGTCGGTGGGCCGGGACTGTCGCTGATTCTGCCTGCTTATAACGAGTCGGCCGCAATCGCCCACTCGATTCACGACGCCGTCGCTGCGCTCGAACAATTCAACATTCCTTATGAAGTGATCGTGGTCGACGACGGCAGCCGCGACGGCACGGCCGACGTGGCTCTCGCGACCGGTCGCCAGCATCCGCAGGTGCGCGTCCTGTCGTTGGAACAGAATATCGGATACGGCGGCGCCTTGCGGGCGGGCTTTCGCATAGCGAGGTTCGAGCTGCTGGCGTTCACCGACGCCGACGGCCAATTCGACCTCCGCGAGCTGTCGCGCCTGCTGGCCGTTGCCAAAGAGGCCGACCTCGTCTGCGGTTACCGGATCGATCGGCAGGACCACTGGTCGCGCAAGCTCTATTCGCGCAGCTACAACCTGATCGTGCGCTCTCTCCTGGGAACGCGCGTCCGCGACTGCGACTGCGCGCTCAAGATTTTTCGTCGAGATCAGATTGCCCGACTGGAACTCGGTTCGAATGACTTTTTCATCAATGCGGAAATTCTGACCAAAGCGCGATTGGCTGGGCTGACAGTCACCGAGGTGGGGGTCAATCACTTTCCTCGCGTTCGCGGCGAAAGCAAAGTGTCGATCTGGCACGTCCTCCCCGTATTGCGAACGCTCTTGCAGTTCTGGTGGTCGAAGGTGATGTTTTCGGCGGCTGAACCCATGTCGCAGGCCGTTGTTCCGGCGCAATCACGCTGGGCGCAGGGAGCTCTCTTGGCGCTGGCGTCGTGCTTGCTCATTTTGCCGAATCTGACTTATCCTCTGATCGACCCCGATGAAAGTCGATACGCGCAGATTGCCAAGGAAATGCTGGAAACGGGCGATTACATCGTCCCGGTCCGGTTTGGACACCCCTATCTCGATAAGCCCCCACTGTTGTACTGGTTGACGGCGACCAGTTTCCGCCTGTTTGGAGTCTCGGAAGCCGCCGCGCGGCTGGTGCCGGCGTTGTCGGCACTGGCCACGATCGGGTTAATCTTTCTCCTCGGGGGGCGGCTCGTCGGCCCGCGCGCCGCATGGCTGGGAGGATTGGCGCTGTTGTCGAGTTGCGGCTTTTTAGTGTCGGCCCGGTTCGTTTTCATCGACACGTTGCTGGCCTGTTTGACGACGGCCGGATTGCTTGGCGGATTTCTAGCCTGCCGTCAGACGAAAATCGGCTGGGGATGGTGGCTGGTTTCGGCCTTGGCTTGCGGATTGGGAGTTCTGGCCAAAGGTCCGGTGGCGGGCATTTTGTGTCTGCCCCCGTTGGTGGCATGCCGTTGGCTGAATGGGTTGCCGTTCGTGCGCTGGAAACATTGGATCGCGTACGCCGCCGTCGTAGGAGTGGTCGCCGGTCCCTGGTTCGTGCTCATCGAAGGTCGTCAGAGCGGATTCCTGGCCGAATTTTTCTGGACGCATCATTTCGATCGGTTCCGCACAGGGCTGGCGCATGCCGAGCCCTGGTGGTATTACATTCCGGTGCTGCTGATCGGCATGGCGCCCTGTTCGATTCTCTTTCCGGCAGCAGCCACTTTCCTGCTCGATTCGGGCCGCGCGACGCGCGCCTGGAGATCTTGCGGATTAGGCTGCCTCGTGCTGTCGGCAAGTTGGATGATCTTTCTCTATTCCTGCTCGAGCTGTAAATTGGCCTCCTACATGCTTCCGGCGATCCCCCTGATTTGTCTGGTGGTGGGATGCGGGCTGGAAGCGATTTTGTCGGGGCGCGTCGATCACAGGTTTTTGCAATTCGTCAGTCAACATTCACCGGAACATTTGGCCCTCATCTTTCTTACGGGGGCCATCGTCACGGGCGGAATCGATCTGTGGGCGCTCGACGGCTCGTCCGCCGGGCGGATTCCCCATTGGGCCGGGCTGATCCTGGTCTGTACGCTGGCCGCAGGCGTCGTGCACTGGCAATCGCTGCGGGATCGATCGGCCCGCTGGGCCATGGCGCTGACGTTGTCGTTGTGCGCGATGGCGATGGCAGTGCTCGATTTCTACCCCGGCGTCGCCACGGCCCGTTCGAAAGTCCGTCCAGTGATGGAGTCATGCCAGGACCAATTCGAGAGATCGGCCCCGATTATCTGTTACGGGCTGTCGCATGAAGCCGATTCGCTGGCCTTCCATCTGGTGCGCGGGCAAGTGCAGAACTTCGAATCCCTCCAGGGGATCGAGGCGGCCCGAGCGATCGCGAAAGTGCCCGAAGTCGTCGTGTTGTCGCACGTCGATGAGGTCGCATACCTGGCTTCTCTGCTCTCCGAAGAAGTAGTCATCGAGAAACGGGCGCAGTACGAACACATCTTCATTGGTGTCTGCACCACCCGACCGCAGATTGCCCAGCGGCCGTAGCTCGATTCGACGTAGGGAATGACGAGAGACGATGCACGCTATCCTGCCGATGCCCGAAACACGCGCCATGCAACCGCCCCCCGACAAGCGGCCCGGAGGCCTCGGACAACTCTTGGTCTCGGCCGCCCATTGGGCCGGCCATTCTTGGAAATGGCTCAAATGGCCGGTGGCGATCGGCATTTTGTTCTGGCTGTTCCACAAGAACCAAGCCAATCTCGTAAAAATCGCAGGCGCGCCTAAGATCTGGGGTTACGCCGTTTTGGCATTTCTCTTGATCGCCAGCTCGACGTTGCTGACATTTACCCGCTGGTATCTTCTGGTATGGGCGCAGGAGTTTCCCTTCCGATTCCGAGATGCGGTGAGATACGGATTCATCGGGTTGGTGGCTAATTATATCGCACCGGGAGCGGTCGGCGGAGACTTGTTCAAAGGCGTGCTGCTGGCGCGCGAGCAATCGTCGCGGCGGGTGGTGGCGTTTGCCACTGTATTACTCGATCGAATCCTCGGACTGCTGGCCCTGTTTTTCGTGGGGGCGTGCACGACGTTTTTCCCACAAGGGATTCCTCAGAACCCCGAGTTGCAGAAGGCGACGATTTTGCTCTGGTGCGGCGCAGGCGGCGGATTGATCGGCCTGGCTGCCATGCTGATTCCGGCCACGACGCGCTGGGGCTGGGTCAATCGGCTCTCCCGCTTGCCGCTCGTCGGCAAGCCCATCGGTGAATTGATTGCCGGCGTCAAATTGTATCAGACGAAGCCGAAAATCATCCTCAGCTCGCTGGGACTGAGCGTCTTGGGCCATGCCGGCCTGATCACTGGTTTTTATTTCTGTGCGCTGTGGATGTGGCAACCGTGGGTGCCGAACCTGGTCGGACATTTCTATTTCCTGCCGACGGCCGAATTGTTCGCCGTTCTGATTCCCACTCCGGGCGGAGTCGGCGCATTGGAAGAAGCGGTGAGCTGGTTTTACGGTCAATTGCGGCCCGCGAACGTGCCCGAGGCCCAGGCCTTGGCCGCCGGGGCGATGGCTGGGATCGCGTATCGCGTCGTCGCCCTTTCGATCGCCGCGCTGGGGGCCGTCTA
The DNA here is from genome assembly GCA_036501235.1 of Planctomycetaceae bacterium. Lineage (GTDB taxonomy): Bacteria > Planctomycetota > Planctomycetia > Planctomycetales > Planctomycetaceae > JACQFH01. Next base: position 1,637 of record DASYAR010000541.1, on the reverse strand, counting down.
CTACTTCACCTCCCGCCGCGAGATCTCCGCCGCGATGGAAGAAGCCGCCCAGATCGACGAGTAGGCGGCCCGCGTTTCAGCCAGCCGGGCTTCTTCGTGTCGCGGATTCAAGCAGAGACTTAGGAATCGACTGGCACATTTCTCGGGCGATCCGACTCATCGGAAGGCGGTCATCGCGGCTTCAGCTTGTCGGCCAGGACAGTCTCGTCGCCTTCGACCAGCTTGCCCTCCGGGTCGATCAGGATGACCGTCCCCAGTCCTGACAACCCGAATCGTTCCCAGGTTTTGAAGGTCGAGTCGAGCAGGACCGGAAACGGGAGCGGTTTCTTCCAGACGTGTTTGACGATTGGTTCCAACTGTTTGTCGACGTCGGCGATTGACTTGAGCCCTCCCTCTTCGTCGATGCACAATGCCAGGATTTCGAATCGATCTCGCTCCGCCTGATGCTCTTCGTAGAACTTGATCAGCTTCGGCATCCCGGTCCGCAGACACGAACGGCAACTCAGTCCCCAGAAATCGACCAGGACCCATTTCCCTTTGAAATCCGAAAGTCGCGCGTCCTTCTTGACCCCGCGTGCGTCAACGACATTCCACTCGGGTGGCTTCTCACCGTAGTGTTCGGTGTAGTCGTTCCATGTGTTCGAGGCTTTAGCGCGATTGATGAGCGAAGTGATTGTCGGCTTGAAGGGCGACAGTCGAAGAATTCCGAGATCCACCTCAGGAGCAGCACGCGTCAGGAGAATTTCCGTGTCTGGGACGACTTCAGCTTTTTCGTCTGCATTGTCTTCCCCGCCTCTGTAGGAATACGCGTTAAGAATGTATCGCCCCGGCGGAAGCGACATCTCGAACCGGGCTTCGACCGACCCGCAACTGACAAGTCGCGTCATATCCAGCGGAGAAGTCGGATCCTCGGGCAGCAGCACAGAGACGTGCGTCCACTCGGGACGTTCGCCGGCAGCAGGGCCCTCGATCAAACCCTTGACACGAATCAGAGGCTCAAGCCGAATCTCGACGCTGGAATTCTTGTCTTCCTTGGGCAGGACCACTATGCCGCCGCGCTTACGCGAACGGTCCATGGCGAGCAGGTGACGGCGAGCTTCAGGGATGCCGATCACAAATCGGCCATTTGAATCCGTTTGTGCAGGCTTCGCGCCCCAGGGATGCATGTTTCCCAAATTACCCCAGTACGTCTTCTGGCCTTCAGGCGTCCTAAGAAAGGCTTCGTCATAGGGTTTGCCATTCGCGTCGCTGTCTGATCCGTTGGCTCGCCAGAACGCTGCCACATCGATGTCGGCGGCGGGTTTGCCGTCGGCACTGATCACTCGTCCGCGCACTTCTTGTTCGGGGGCAGCGCCGGCCGTGTTCGTAATCAGCATGAACGCCATGGCCACTGGAACGACAATTTTCACGGCTTGCGCTCCTGTTGATACGTCGGACAGAGAACCGACGTTTTCGTGTCACGGTGATCTTAACAATCAATCTACTGATATGATCTGATGCTTTCCGGAATTTGTCTGATCAGTCCTCCAGCACCAACTGACATTCCGGGAGACTGTCGAGGAACAGCTTGCCGTAGCGTTTGGTGCGGACGCGCGGATCGAGGATGACGACCTGGCCGGTGTCGGTCTTGGTGCGAA
>DASYAR010000540.1:0-16870 GCA_036501235.1 Planctomycetaceae bacterium | reverse complement strand
AAGGGATCATAGAAATGGATCAAGACGCAGGGGACGCGCTACTCGAGTTTTCAGTGGCAAGCCGGGTATGGGGCATTTTCCGTGAGCCAGTCCAATGCGCCGGGCGTGAAGTCGTATATCGCCGGCCAGGAAGCGCACCATAAGACGCGTACGTTTCAAGATGAGTTTCGGGCGTTCCTGCGGCGTCACCAGGTCGAATTTGATGAACGGTACGTGTGGGATTGATCGATTTGTTTCGCCCATTCAGGGCGACGGACACGTGGGTGGCGCCAAATTCCCAGGGCGTTGCCCTGGGCTGGCATGTTGCCGCCTTTCAGGCGGACGGACGCCACAAACCGGCTGGCCTGAAAGGCCAGCCGGTCGGTGCGGCCAACAATGACGCGCGTGTCCAACGCGGTCCGTGCCACCGCGCATGCCGTTCTGTCGTGCCCATCCGCCTGAAAGGCGGAAAGATATCAGCCCAGGGCCACGCCCTGGGAATCCGATCCCCCACAGCGATCATCGCCCTGTCAGGGCGAAACAACAACGCGGACACAAATCCGAGGCAGGACGTAAAGGGGTCAGTGCCATCGCTGGCGGTCAATGTGACCCATGGTTAAGACAAGGTCGGAACGCCGTTCCTGCGCTCGATACCCCACATGATTCGCACGCTCTGACCCCTGCCACACCAACCTGTCGCCTGGGACAGATCGCCTGTTTTGTCCAATTCGCTGTTCGGCGTAAGTTGGCATTGTCGATGATGATCCATTTTTGTATAGGGTTCTAAATATCTCTCTCAAGTCTTCGAAACAGTATTCAACGCACGCCGCCGCTGACGGCGATGCTTGCGGATCCTCCATTCCAAAAATGACGACTACGGCGTCAATGAACTTGCGTCGGAGCCAGGAAATGTATTCGCCGTGTCGGTCCGGGCGCAGGATCGGGATCCTGGGCGTGTTCATGCTCGGTATGTTCGTCGTCGGCTATCCACTCGCGGCAGACGACGGAAGCAGTGTTTCGCCGCGGACGAAATCGGGCGGCCAAGCTGCCGATGCGCCGCTCGCTACGCGGCTGCACGCACTGGAGGACGTGAACCGGAGCCTTGCCGGAAGACTGCAGGCCGTCGAACGAAATAATCATCTGTGGCTGGCTGATCGGTGGGGGTCGAGCGACGACGCAGGGTCGCTGCTCTGGGGTCAATCCAAGCCGTTCTTTCCGCCGGCCGATTGTCGGCCGGACGACGACGCCGGCAGAGACGCCGGCACGACGATTGTCGGCGGATTCGACACGGCCGCCGGCATCGCCCCGCCGACACCGGGAATGCCTCCTGAATCTCCCGAAACTCCCGAATCTCCTGAAACTACCGAACCCGGCTTGTACGAGAACCAGCCTCCGGACATCCGGACCGATGAGCCGCTCCTCCAGGCGAACACGACCCCGATCAAGGGGCAGTTTGGAAAGGGCTTCAATTGGGAGACCGAGGACGGCGAGTACACATTGCACTTGCACAGCATGGGCCAGGTCGACGGGCGGATGTACGGCCAGGAGGGTTCGGTTCCCTACAATCAGGACGGGTTTTACCTGACCCGGATCCGCATGTATTTCAACGGCAATTTGACGAAGCCCATCGAATACAGCCTGTCGATCAACAAGGGCGTCGGGAGCATCGATTTGCTTGATGCGTACTTGAATTTCAATTACGACAAGCGCGTGCAATTCCGGTACGGAAGATACACGATGCCGTATACGTACGATTGGTATGGCATGAGCAATCAGTTTCTCTTGACTCCCGAACGGTCGATCTTCGCCAACAATTATGGCTTGGGAAGAAACGTGGGTGGGATGTTGCACGGCGAGCTCCTCGACAATCGGGTCGACTACGCCGTCGCCGTCGCCAGTGGGCCCAGAAACCAATACGTGGACCTCAACGGCGGCAAGGACGTCGTCGCCTACCTGAACCTGCGGCCATTCGCGCAATCGGAATCTCTGACGATGTTGAAGCACTTCAACGTCGGCGGGTCTTTGGACTACGGCATCCAAAACCAGGCGCCGTTGCCGTCCGCGTTTTATACGTCGACCAGCACGACCGAGGACGCCGGCGTCGTTCAAGTCTCGCCGTCGTTCCTGCAGCTCAACGGCGACGTCGTCGAGCGCGGCGCGCGCGAGCTCTGGGAATTGCACAGCGCATATTATTACAACCAGCTCACCCTGCAGGCCGCCTGGGACAGTGGCTTCAACACCTACGGCCGAACCGACAACCCCTTGAGCGTCCACCTGCCGACCAGCGGTTACCATTTGCAATTCGGATACTTCTTAACCGGCGAAAAGATCGAGCGGCGCACGTTCGTCACCCCTTTGCGTCCGTTCGACTTGCGCGCTGGAAAGCGTGGCCCGGGGGCGTTTGAAATCCAATCGCGGTTCGACCAGTTTTCCGTCGGCAGTCAGGTATTTACGCAAGGTCTCGCCAATCCGAACCAGTGGACAAACCAGGTCTCCGCCACGGATGCGGGCGTAACGTGGTATCTCAACACGTACGTCCGGCTGCGGTTCGACTGGGAACATGCCATGTTCGCGAGCCCGATTCCGGTCAGTCCCGGCCGAACACAAACAACGAACGACTTGTTCTGGGTACGGTTTCAGTACTATTTCTGATCGCGGCAGAGTCTGCGGTGGCACTGAAACGGCAACGCCCAACCCCAGCAGTGTTGTGGGGTTGGGCGCGCCGGTTCAGGTTTTTGCCGCAGAAACTGCGGAGAGGCGCCGGTCGGAGTCGAACCGACGATGGCGGATTTGCAATCCGCTGCCTTAGCCACTTGGCTACGGCGCCCTGTTTTCTTCATTTGCGGAACGATTTTTTGCGCGGGTGGAACGTCCGAATCCTACTGGCGAGGCCGATTTAGGTCAAGGGGTTCTGCGGGTAGTGGAAAAGTGCCGCAACCGGGGGTACGATGCTTGGCTCGCGTGTCGCCGCAGGCCGAATCGGTCTGCGATCACGCACCCTCATCACCCTTGACAAGCTGGCAGCTTGTTGCCACGCCAGACACAGCAAAAAGGATCCAGTTCCAGATGTCGGATACGAAGCGTCAGACGGATTCGGAAGAACAACTCGTGGCCCGCGCGCAAGACGCCGTCAGCCAGTGTCGGTGGGTCGTGGGCGAATGTGCGGCGACCTGGACGGAGCGCTATGCCCGCGGGAGGACTGACGGTGACTTTGCCGTATTGATCGGCATTTCCGGCGACCAAGTTTATCAACGTCGGAGAGTGTGGGAGACGTTTCACGAAATCCGCGGTGAGTATCCCTCGCTGAAATGGTCGCATTTTTACGCGTCTTTGACCTGGGAAGACTCCCGCGACTGCTTGAGTTGGGCCGAAGAAACCCATTCGACCGTGTCCGAAATGCGGGCCTGGCGGCGTGCTCAGCGTGGCGAAGACCTGTCGGTCGACCCCCTTGAAGAAGAGACGATTCAATACATTCCTTCGCAACGGGAATACGTTCAGGATCCCGCGGAATTCGGCGGCCAGGATGCGGGAGGACACTCGCGAGCAGCCGGAAACGGGGCCGAATCCGAACGGGCCGTGCTGGCGGGCGTCGCCCGCCAGGCCGGGGCGGGAGACGAAGATTACACACCGTTCAAAACCGGAGCGACGACCCCGCCCGGGCGCGGGGGGCCGGCCGACCGACCGACATCTCCTCCGGAACCACTGACAACCGAACAGCTCGCGAAAAAGCTTACGAACACGCTCGAGCGGTTCGTCAAGCTGATGACGCCGGCGTTTAAGCGAGAATTTCGCAGCCTCCCGGCCCCGGTCAAAGAAAAGTTCATCAGCGCCGTCGCCGACTTGCGAGATCACGTTTCCGAGTTGAAATAGGTCATTGAGATCACAGGAGAGCCGCTGCCGATGCCGGATGCAGACCGACCCTTGCGACCGCGGCCGGCGCCGACGACGGGTGTCAATTGGCTCTTGGTCATTCTCCTCGTGCTGGTGACGGGGTTGCTGTGGCGTGATCGCGCGCTGCGCGAAGCGGCCGAACGGCAGGCCGTCATCCCGCGCGGCGACCTGGCCGAGGACGAAAAAAGCACGATCGCCCTGTTCAAAGAAGCGGCCCCGTCGGTCGTGCACATCACCAGCCTCGCCTTGCAGCGCGACGCATTGCGCCAAAACGTATATAACCTGCAGAAGGGGACCGGCACGGGGTTCGTCTGGGACAAACAGGGGCACATCGTCACCAATTACCACGTCATCGAAAAATTCAAAGCCAACCGCGTGATGCTTTCCGACCGCGTCAGTTTTTATGACGCCACGACGGTGGGGATCGCACGCGACAAAGACCTGGCGGTGCTGAAGATCGACGCACCGGAAGACAAGCTGACGCCGCTGCTCTTGGGCACGTCGGCCGACCTGCAAGTCGGACAAAAAGTGTTTGCGATCGGCAATCCGTTCGGCTTCGATCAGACGCTCACGACCGGAGTGATCAGTGCCCTGGGACGAGAGATCCTGTCGGTCACGCAGCGGCCGATTCAAGGGATGATTCAGACCGACGCCGCGATCAACCCGGGGAACTCGGGAGGGCCGCTGATCGACAGCGCAGGTCGCATGATCGGCGTCAATACATTGATCTACGGAGAAGTCAACGCGGGGATCGGGTTCGCCGTTCCGGCCGACACGATCCGAAAAATCGTGCCTCAACTGATCGAACATGGCAAAGTCGAGCGGATCGGCGTCGGGATCAAGATCTGGGAAGATTGGGTTCCAGCCAGCCGTGGTTGGCAGGGAGTGCTTGTCCAGGACGTCGTTGAAGGGGGCCCCGCCGCCGAGGCGGGCATTCGGCCGTCTCATATTACGGACGAGGAGGAGGTTTTCGGCGACCTTATCGTGGCAGCCAATCGGAAACCGGTGCGCAACGGGCGCGATCTGTACCGAATCCTGGATCCGCTCAAGGCGGGAGATCAGGTCATCTTGACGGTGGTGCGAGACGGGGGCGAGAAGAACATCCCGGTGACGCTGCAAGCCATCGAGTAATACCGCGAAATCGGCGGATTATGGCGGCGGCGGCTGGTTTTGAACCGGGCCGCCGAGACGCCGGCACGATCAAAAACGATGGCCGGCGTCAACCCGGCGGGCGGGTTGACATGGCAGCCGGTTGCTGTACGATGGATGGGGCTCGTGTCGCAACTCCGTGCTCTCTGTTCTGGACAAATTCGATGTCTGTTCCTGCTGCGGCCCCCGAAGTCGTCGTTGACGGCCGCGTGACCGTGATCGCATTGGGACCGAAATACAAGATCATCGACGAACACGCTCTCGACGGCGGGCTGGGCGAATCGTTGATTGAAATCGCCGTCGAAGCCGAACCCCCTCTCGTGGTTCTCGACTTGTCGCAGACACAGTTCTTCGGCTCCTCATTTATCGAAGTGCTGTTCCGCGTCTGGAACAGATTGCAGGGGCGTTCGGGGCGTTTCGCGATCTGTGGGTTGACGCCCCACTGCTACGACGTGTTGAAGATCACGCACCTCGATACGCTATGGCCGCTGATGCCGACTCGGCACGAAGCCGTGGCGGCGATCTCGAAAGATGGCCCCTAAGCCTGTCGAAAAAGGGGACAGTCCCTCTCGCCAATATCGATTTGTCACGCAGAATTCACTCATTCGAAGGACAGTCCCCTTTTTCGGCAGACTGCGAGCGCCGATCATGGCGACCGTTTATCGCGGCGGGCGTTGGGCGCTGTTCAAGCCGCAGAACTGCTCGCCGGCATCACAGTCGGCTATCGGGTCGATCCGGAACGTAATTTCATCGCCCTGAATGTCGATCACGGTGAGCAACTGGTCGTCGATCCGCATCGACTCTCCGACAGACAATTCGACCCGCGACTCATCCATGCAGACCTCCCGTCGGAAGTGTTCAGCCGTGAAGTTGACCCGTGAAGTTGACCCGTGAACCAGACCGGTTCCCGCTCCGAGAATTCGCGAACCGGACTATAACAGGCTGGCTCTGATTTCGTAAACAGAAGTTTGATCGAATGCTCCCGCCCATGGGCCCGTTGAAATTCATTCCGCTCCTGAAACGCATCCGGTGGGGTGGCCGGCGGCTGGGCGACGTGCTGGGAAAGTCGATTGGCGTCGAAGCCGATTATGCCGAAAGCTGGGAAATCTGCGACTTGAGTGCCGATCAAACCCTGATCGCGGCCGGAGAATTCGCCGGTTCGCCGCTGCGGAAACTCATGCAGGAGCACTCGCCGGAATTGCTGGGACGGCACTCCGGCGAATCGGAGTTTCCGCTGTTGATCAAGTTTCTCGACGCGCGCGACCGCCTGTCAGTCCAAGTTCATCCCGACGACGATCTGGCGGCCGCGGCCTTCATTCGTGGTGGGCGGGGCAAGACGGAAGCCTGGGTGATTCTGGCCGCAGAGCCGGGAAGCCGCGTATTTGCCGGCTTGAAACCGGGAGTGACTGCCGCCTCTCTGCGCCAGCACCTGGACCGCGGAAGGGTCGCAGAATGTCTGCATGAAGTGGAGGTTTCCGCAGGGGACTGTCTGTATATTCCGGCCGGCACGGTGCACGCCATTGGCGAAGGAATTCTGCTGGCGGAGGTGCAGCAGTCGAGCAACGTCACGTTTCGGCTGTTCGATTGGAATCGCGTCGGCGGCGACGGCAAACTTCGAGAATTGCACATCGAACAATCGTTGACGTGCATCGATTTTGCCCGCGGGCCGGTGCATCCGGTCGTCCCGACGCCGCTACTTCACGCGGGGCCGGAATCCGAACTGCTGGCAAGCTGCCCGTACTTCACGATTCATCGCCACGTCGTCGAGCGACCGTTGTCGTTTCCTGACGACAATCGCTGCCGGATCGTCATCGCGCTCGAGGGAACGTCCGAATGCGTTTCGTCCGGAGAGCGGCACCACGTTCGCAAGGGAGAAACGATCTTGATTCCGGCCGCCGGACACCCGGCGACGCTCGAACCCCAGCCGCGCGCCGTCGTGCTGGAAGTGTTCTGGTAGGGCTGAAAACGCAACCGGCGTCATTTTTTGGACTGATCCGATCGTGCCGGTTGTGCCGATAAGAGGGATTGGGAAACCCTTTCGGGCGATTGCCATGATCTATTCTCTTCGGAAATCAGTCGGCGCCGGGTCCGCGTGGTCGCAGACGATCGGGCTGCTACTGGCCCTGTGCTGTACGGGGTGCGTCGCAACCGGGCCGATCGGATCGTCCACCCAGCCCAATGTGATCGTGATGCGCGGCCCGGGGGGATACTTCCCGCATCTGGCCGAATTCGAGGACCGGCTGATTGAAGAAGGGGCGTGCCCCACCGTGGCGTTTCCCGAGGCGCAGGGCACGATTGCCGAACGCATCATCGGCGGACGAAATCGCGGCCGGCTGACCGGACCGATCATCATTGTCGGGTACAGTTTCGGAGCCAATGCCGCCCTCTCGCTGTCAGAACGACTGGGCGAGCGGGGCATCGAAGTCGACAAGCTGGTGCTGGTCGAAGCGTCGGACTCGAAACGCGTGCCGGACAATGTCCGAGCGTGCTTCAACATCTACAAGTCGCAACCGTGGACTGAGTACGTCCCCGTGCTCGCCGGTCGGCCGATTCAGGCAGCCAGCCCCGCGACGGAATTGGTGAACTACGATGTTCGGGAGTACAACGACGGGCGATTCGACTGGGACAATCACTTGACGCTGGCAGCCAATCCGCATGTCCAGGATTTGATGATCGACGAAGTCCGCGCAGCGATCGAACCAGACGAACCGGTCCTGCCGAATACCGACATTCCTATCGAAGGCGACAGCGACGACGGGGGCGCCGGGCGCGCGAGCGTGATGAAAGACGTGCCGACCGTCGATTGACGTGCGGAGTGACCTGCGTGACGGCAAGCTGCAAGCTGGCAACGGAGCCTGTGTCATGGAAGGCTGTATCGAGTTAAGGTCAGAGACGGGCAGGTTGGAAAACCTGCCCTACGCTCGCGCCTCCATGAGACCAGAGCGCTCGAAGTCTTCGATCCGTGACTGCAGCGCCGACTGGACCTTCTGCAGACGATCGCCGTCTTGCAGCTTGTTTCCTTCCCGGTCGGTGACGTAGAACACGTCGAGCACCTGATCGACGTGCGTCGAAATCTTCGCCAGCGACACCGACAGCTCCAATTCGAGCAGTGTCGAGGCCATCGCGTACAAGAGCCCCCGCCGGTCGTCGGCAAACACGTCGATCACCGTGAATCGCTCGGAGGAGTCGTTGTCGATCACGACACGTGTCGGCCCGCGGCAGGCGTGCAGCGGCTCGGCAAGCTGGAACCGGCGATGCCGGTCGAACAACTGTTCGACGGTCGTTCGTCCCCGCAGCACCTCGCGCACGGCGGTTTCCACTTCGCGCATCCGAAATTCGGGGATGTCTGCCGCATGATCTGCGTCGTGAACCCGAAAGCTGTCGATGACGATTCCCTGCGACGTCGTGCTGATGTTGGCCGACAGGATCTCCAGTCCCCTGGCCGCCAGAACCCCGGTGATCTTGTGAAATAGCCCTGAGCCGACCGCGTCGTGGGTAATGATTCGGTACTCGACGGTGCGCGTCGCCGGCTCGTATTTTCCCTGGATGACGAATTCGTCCGGGGCGAGACGTCGCACGGCCACCAGATCGCGGACGATCTGCTCGGGAGGAGTCGCCGTCAGGTAATGCAGCGGGAGCGATTCGAGCTCGTCGTCGCGCCACTCGACCCGATCCGCCGGCGACTGTTCGAGCAGCCGTCGCACCTCACCCGCGATCTGGCGAATTCGTTCCGCCTCGCGAAACTTGGGAGGCGCTCCCGAGAGAATCTGCAGGGCCCCTTCGAAGAGCTCCGTCAATAATTCCGCTTTCCAGTCCGTCCAGGTCCCCGGGCCGACCGCCGTCATGTCCGACGCCGTCAACAGCAGCAGCATCCGCAACGACTCCGGACTTCCCACGTCGCGGCTGAATCGGACCAGCATCTGGGTGTCCGACAGATCACGGCGAAACGCCAGATGGGCCATCATCAGGTGCTTGTGCACCAGAAAGACCAGCATCTCGGTCTGCTGCGGCGAAAGCCCCAATCGGGCCGCTACCGTGGCGGCAATTTCACGGCCCACGTCGCTGTGGTCCCGCTCGTAACCTTTCCCGAGATCGTGCAGCAACAGCGCCAGGTGCAAGAGCTCTCGGTGCTTGATGCTGCGGTAGGCCGTTCCCAAAGCGCCGGAGTCTCCTTCGAACCGTTCAGCCGCCTCGACCGCCCGAATCGAATGCTCGTCGACGGTGTAGGCATGATACTGATTGAACTGCAACAGGCAGCGGGCGTGCGACATTTCCGGCAGGACGACCTCCAAGAGGCCTGTGCGGTACAGTTCCCGCAATTGTCGCCCCACCTGTCCGGTCGAACGGAGTATCGACAGGAACAATCGCGACGCTTCCGGTGAGACGGCACGAGGGAGATGGGGCGCCGTTTGGCGGACCAGCTCGACCAGGCCGGGCGCGAGCCGCACCGAATATTGGGCCGCCAGCTCGAACAGATGCAATTGCGATTCGAGCGTCGCACCGAGACGGCCGCGATACCGGGGAACGACGTCGATTTCGTCGGCGCTGACGAGAAAAATTCGATTGCTGCGGTGCGAACGCACGAAATTCCAGAGGCGCGACGGCAGCGAAATCGGTCGCTGGCGATCGACAAAGCGGGCCGCGACGTCGGCCACCGCCGTCGAATGCCGAAAATACGTCTGCATGAACCGCTCCACCGGCCGCTGGCCGGCCGTCGGCGGGATGCCGTGCAAATCGGCCAGCCGCAGTTGTTCTTCACGCGTCAGAACTTCCTGCGCCTTCCCCGCCGAGAAGTGCAGATCGACCCGGATGCGGGTGATGAATTCCTGCGCCTCGACCAGCGCCTGCTCGTCTTCGCGGCTCAAGGCCCCTTGCAAGCGCAACAAATCGATGTCGGGAGTGCCGTACCGGCCGAAGCCGATCCAGCGAATCAATTGAATGTCGCGCAGGCCTCCCGGCGAGCGCTTGACGTCGGGTTCGAGCTGGCGTTCGGTTTCGCCGTACTGCAAGCGCTCGGCCTGCCGCGCCGCGACGATCGCGTGGTAAAAACTCGAAAAGCGTCCGCGCCCGATCTGCCGGCGAAATCTCGCCGTCAATGTCTGAAACAGCCGATCGCTGCCCCACAGCAGGCGCGATTCGACGAGCGCCGTGGTGAACTGCGGGTCGAGGCGGGCCGAGGCCAGCGCGTCGCGCGGCGTCCGCACGCTGTGCCCGAGCTTGATTCCCGCGTCCCAACAATCGCGAACGACCTGAGAAATGCATTCCGGCAGGCACGTCGCGCAATGGGGCGCATGCAGAAACAACAGGTCGACGTCCGAATAGGGAGCCAATTCGCCGCGGCCGGTGCCTCCCACGGCGACGATCGCAACCTGCTCGCGGATCGTCTCGCGCACCGGTGCGGCAAACGCCAGCAGCACGGCTTCGAACATCTCGCAGATGACTTCGTCGGTCATCTGGCAGATCAGCGCGGCGACCTGCAAACCGGGGGCCCCGCCGGCGTAACGCTCCCGCGCCTGGTCGCGCAGCGATTGCAGCCGAAGCCTCTGCTGCGTGAGTTTTTCACGCCATCCCTCTTCGGCCGGTGCCGTCGTCCCGGACATGTGCACCGTCTTGATCAAACTGTCCTGCCCGGTTGTAAAAAACGAAAATCAGCGCGGGCGCACTCCATTCAGCAGCCGGCGACAGTATCGTAGTCTGCCCGGCGACTTCCGCCAACCCCTGGTCGGATCAGGAACGTCTGACATGCGCGAAAAAAGCCCCCTGTCTAAAGCCTGAGGGCAGGCAAAGCAGGGGGCTTCGATTTCGCTGCGGTTGCGTTCTGGTTTCGTTACGTACGGCAGGTCAGGATCGACTTCGATCCGGGTGCCGCGCAGTGATGTCACAGCGGCGTCACAACGCCTCTTCACCGGTCTCGCCGGTGCGGATGCGGATGACTTCCGACAGATCGGTGACGAAGATTTTTCCGTCGCCGATCTGCCCGGTGCGCGCCACGCGAATGATCGTATCGACCGCGTCGCGGACCATCTTGTCCGGAACGACGATTTCGAGTTTGACCTTCGGCAGGAAATCGACCGTGTACTCTGCGCCACGATACATTTCTTTATGACCACGCTGACGGCCGAAGCCACGCACTTCGGTAACGGTCATTCCGTCGACACCGGCGCCGGTGAGGGCGTTCTTGACGTCTTCGAGCTTATAGTGCCGAATGACCGCCTCAATTTTTTTCATTGTCGTGCTCCTGGATAAAAGGGCAGGCCGCTGGGGCCGCCGGTAATAGTTCGTTCAGCCGAAATTAAGTAAACAGGATGCCATTCTTCCGGGCATTATAAACATCCCACGACTCGCCCACCACTACAGGAAGATATAGCCTTCTTCCCCATGCTGGCTGACATCCAGACCTTGCAATTCGTCTTGCTGGCTGACACGCAAACCCATGACCGCGTCGAGGGTTTTGAGCAGCACGAGAGTCCCGATCGCCCCGAGCGCGATCGCCGCTCCGACTCCTACGGCCTGGTTGACCATCTGACCTGAATTGCCCTCGATCAGCCCCTGGGCGGTCTTCGCACCGGGCACGACGGCCGCGGTCGCAAACACACCGGTCAGGATTGCTCCCAAGGTCCCGCCGACGCCGTGAACGCCAAAGGCATCCAGCGCGTCATCGTAACCAAACTTGGCTTTCATGTTGCAGGCCTGGTAACACACGATCCCGGCGCACAGGCCGATGATGATCCCGGACATCGGATTGACCGCTCCCGCACCCGGCGTGATGCACACCAATCCCGCGACGGCCCCGGAGCACGCACCGAGAATGCTGGGCTTGCCGCGCAGCACCCATTCGGCGCCAGCCCAGGCGACGGTTCCCGCCGCGGCAGCCAGATGCGTCGCGACGAACGCATTTGCAGCCAAGGCATTGGATGCCAGCGCACTGCCGGCGTTGAAACCGAACCAACCCACCCACAGCAGCGCTGCGCCGACGCAGGTATACGTCAAATTATGCGGCGGCATCGGTTCTTGGGCATGCCCCAGCCGCTTTCCGATCAACAGCGCACAAATCAGCGCCGAGACCCCCGAACTGATATGCACGACAGTCCCCCCCGCAAAATCAAAGGCGGGAAACGTAGCGGCGGCATTCGCGGAATTCAGCCAACCGTTGTCGGCCCACACCCAATGCGCCAAGGGACAGTACACTAAAGTCGACCATAGCAAGGTGAACACAACCATGGTGCTGAACTTCATCCGTTCAGCATAGGCGCCACAGATCAGAGCCGGCGTAATGATGAAGAACATCATCTGGTACACCATGTGAATCGATCGCGGAATACTTCCCATCATCGGGACGACCGCCCCGGTCGATTCACTCCAGGTCGGCATGACGCCTTTCAGAAACAAGTATTGCCCTCCTCCCAGCAACGAACCGAATCCGTCGGTTCCGAACGCCAGGCTATATCCATAGACGGCCCAGACAACCGACAAAATGCCCATCAAAAAGAAGCATTGCATCATGACGCCCAGCACATTTTTTTTGCGGACCAATCCACAATAAAACAAGGCCAAGCCGGGTGCCGTCATCATTAGCACCAGTGCCGAAGAAATCAGCATCCATGCCGTGTCGCCGGCCGACAGATCCGGCAGGGCCAGCCGCGGATCGGGCGGATTCGCGGGGGGCGTAACGGCCGCGGCGGCACCTCCTTCAGTGGGTGCTGGATCGTCGGCAAATGCGAAATTCCCGTGAAAAATCAGAAACAGCAGAGTTGGAAGCGCGAATCGTCTCACTAGCCACATTGTCGTACTCCTTGAGCGCGGAGGATGGATATCTCGTGTCGAATAACACGAGCCAACAGGCCATCACGCAAACGCTATACCATTCAGCAGTGTTTGTAAAATAGCTGCCATCCTCGACAGGCTCCCCACCGCCGTCAATAATCCGAGTTATGAAAATCACCGCCATCAAATCATTCCCCGTCGGCCAGGAACGCAATTTCCTGTTCGTCGTCGTCGAAACCGACACGGGGCTCCGTGGCGTCGGAGAAGGAGGTGTCACGTGGCGCGAGCAATCTACGGCGGGGTACGTCGCCGAATTGGCGCCGCTCCTGATTGGCCAGGACCCGTTCCGGATCGAGCATCTGTGGCAGGTGATGTTTCGCAGCGGATTCTTTCCCGCCGGACGAGTGGGGGCGGCCGCAATCAGCGCCATCGATATCGCGCTGTGGGACATCAAAGCTCAGGCCCTGGGAGTCCCGCTCTACCAGCTTCTGGGGGGATTGGTGCGCGAACAGGTCGCTTGCTATCCCCACGTGCGGGGTACTTCTCCCCAGCAACTGGCCGACGCGTCGCGCAAGTTGGTGAGCGACGGTTGGAAATTCATCCGCACCGAGTTGCGGCCCGAGGCCGATGGCGTCACTTTCGAACCCGCGGGGGCCGTGCGACGGGGAGTGGAGGATTTTGCCGCGATCCGCGAGGCTGTCGGATCGCAGGTGGAAATCCTGGTCGACGTCCATACGCGTCTCGATCCGGCCGATGCCATTGCCTTCTGCCGTCAGCTCGGGCCCTATCGCCCGTTTTTCGTGGAAGACCCGATCCGCATGGAGAACTTCGACAGCTATCGCAAGCTGGCGCAGCACATCCATGTGCCGCTGGCGGCCGGCGAGCAGTACGCCACGAAGTGGGAATTCCGCCAGCAGATCGAAGAAGACCTGATCGACTACGCCCGCATCGACCTGTGCATCGTCGGCGGCCTGACGGAAGCCCTGAAGGTTGTCGCCTGGTGCGAAACCCACTACATCAAGCTCGCGCTGCACAATCCGCTGGGGCCAGTCTCCACCGCGGCCTGTCTGCATCTCGATCTGGCCGTGAATGGCTTTGCCGTGCAGGAATTGCCGAGAATTCCGGGGACGTATCTGCAGGACGTATTTCCCGTTCAGGTTCCCTACGCGGCCGGACATCTCCAGCCGCCGACCCGGCCCGGTTTGGGGATTGTCTTCGACGAGCAGGCGGCGGCAGGACACCCGCCGATCGCCGGCGGCGGCTGTCCCCAGTTTCGCCGCAGTGACGGGGCGTTTACAAATTGGTAGCTCGACGCTTTTCAACGTGCCCGACTGGTTCCTCCACATCAACGATCTGCTGTTTCGGTTCGTGACGCGTGGCCCGGCGTGGCGGCATATCGCCGCGTTTCTGCCTCTCGGACTGGTCGGCGGCGTGCTCGTCGCCCGCTGGTCGGCGAAAATGATCGCCTGCGAAAGCGGCGGTGCACGACGTTTGGCCGGTTGGGGAAAAACGGCCGTCGTGCTCTCCACCGGCGGCATCTACACCCTGCTCGTCCTGGCCGTGACCCACGGCCGCTGCCAGTGGATCACTGAGGGAGGCTCGATCGACTGGGGGCACTGGCGGCTGCTCTATCACTACACGTTGATTGCGCTCTTAGTCGCCGCCACGACGGTCGACTTTGATCAATATCTCATCCCGGACCAGATCACCGTCCCGGGAACGCTGATCGGAATTGCCGTCGCAGCCGGCGTCGGCAATATGCAGCTCATGCAAATCTGGGTCGACTGGAACCAATTGGATCCGATTGCAGGCCCGTATATCCCGCAGTGGATCAAGGAGCATCCCCACCTGCACGGGCTGGCATTCAGCCTCGCGGGGCTGATCGCCGGCGCCGGCATCACGTGGTTGGCTCGCGCCATTTCGCAATGGGTGCTGGGAGTCGAAGCCCTGGGGTTTGGCGACGTCACGCTGATGGCCATGGTCGGCAGCTTTCTGGGCTGGCAGCCGGTGATTTTCGTGTTCCTGCTGGCGCCGATGTGCGGCATCGCCGCCGCCGTCACGATGCGATTGGTCTACGGCCGCCGCGCTCTGCCGTACGGACCTTATTTGAGCTTTGCCGCCGTCGCCGTGTTGTTCACATGGCGCTGGTTGTGGAGGCCGACGCGAGAGGTATTTGGACACTGGCCGACGCTGTTGGGTCTTGTGGGCGGAATGATCGCCGGCATGGCGCTGTTGCTGGGCCTGTTGCGCATGTATCGGGCCATCCCCGTGGAAACGCGCACCGCGGCCGCCCCTCGAGAGCCTCTCGAATCGCAATCGTCGGCATCGCCGAATGCCGCCATGACGTCCGCTGACAAAGCGACGCCGCAGGCGCCCGTCTCCCCCTCTTCGCCGAGTGAGGCAGGGGGGGTTGGCTAACCGACGCTTTGTCCTATCGCCCGGCCAAAGGGCCAGTCCCTGGAACATCTGCCGCCACGGGACCGTCTGGCGGCGTAACGTGAACTTCAGTCCACAGGCGGTGATCATCCACGATGCGCGAAATGCGCCGCTACGACGAGTTGGTGACATGCGCCACAGCCCGCGCGAGGCGCCGCAGTCCTTCGTCGATGCCGGACACTGGCTGTGTGCCGAAACTCAGACGCATCTGGTTCCGCGGACGCGACTCGTGCGAACCGCCGTAACAGACTTCCCCTGGCACGTACATCACCTGCTCGCCCTGTACGGCCTGACGAAACAGCGGACTTTCAAACCCGGTCTCGATTTCGGCGGGAAGCGTCATCCACACGTACAGCCCGCCATGAGGATGGACCCACTGCACTCCCGGTAATGGAGAAAAGAATTTGTCCGCCGCGGCCAGCATTGCATCGCGCTTGATGCGATATGTGTCGCACAACAGACGCACGTGATCGGCGTACAGGTGCCGGTCGAAGACCGTTGCCAGCAGATGCTGGTTGAAATTCGCCGAGCCGAAATCTTCGTTTCCCTTACGATCGCAGATTGGCCCGACGAGCTCGCGCGGCACGACGCCAAAGCCAACTCGCACGCCGGGCGAAAAACTCTTCGAGAAGGTCTGAGCCAGAATGACGGTTTCATGACCCGTATCGAAGCTCCAGACGCTGGGGAGTGGGGGCCCATCGTAGCGCAACTCACGGTACGCAGCGTCTTCCAGCACGAAGATTCGTTGCTGCCGCGACCAGCGCTGCGCGATGTCGACGACCTCTTGCCGGCGCGCTGCCGATAGGCAGATGCCAGTCGGGTTCTCGAACCAACTGACGACGTAGACCATTTTGACGCGCGGCAAGTCGCCGGTCTGCGCGATTTTCTCCAGCTCGGCTTCGAGCGCGCGCGTGCACATCCCGTCGGCATCGGCTGCAACGGGAACGGTCCGCGCTCCGACGCCGTTCATGATTCCCAGAAAGGCGAAATAGGTGGGGGCGGCGACGAGGACGATGTCGCCCGGATCAAGCAGGACCTCTGCCACTAATGACAGCAACTGCTGCGAACCGGTCGTCAGAATCAATTGCTCGGGACTGATGTCGAGCTCTCCGACGGGACAGCCTTCGAGCTCCGCCAGGTGCCGCAGCAGATGGCCTCGCAACCGCTCGGCACCCGGCGTGGTTCCATATTGCAGCGCTTGCCGCGCCGCTGTTTCGTCGGCCAGGAGTGCCGCACAGGCAGCTTGCATCTCCGCGACGGGGAGCGTGGTCTGATCGACGAGCCCGGCCGCCAGGGAAATGACCTGCGGATTCTGGACCGCCTGCTGCATCAGAAAGCTGATGGGCTGTTTGCTCCCCCATTGCCAGCGCTGGCTGAGACAAGTGGGCGGTCGATTATCTGTGGGAATTGATGCCATCTGGTGTCGGGCTTTATTGTTCAGGTTGGAATGAACCGGCACCGTAACAGCACCCGGAACACGCGTCAATCATTTGATTCGGAGCGGACCACGGACTAGAAGAAAGACGATTGCGCCCTCTGCGGTTCCATCTGATTCGTTTCATAAGACGTTTTATTGTCACGGACCGCCACGATTTCTAGGAGTGAGCCTGCTCTGTAAGATGGTGATCCGACAGATGTGGTTTCGCGCTGA
>DASYAR010000539.1:0-21403 GCA_036501235.1 Planctomycetaceae bacterium | reverse complement strand
ATGGTTCACTGCGCAGCACGGCGAGACTTGGCACCAGCGAAATCTGGTATCCCACCGTTCTCTCGACCGTCTGGCCATCTGCGGTCTGCAACGTGAGATGCACGTGCACGCTTTCGAACGGCAGCGCGAATGCTTCAGGATCTTCGAGGTGATAGGCCATCAAATGACGTCCCGCCGCCAAATCGTCGTCGGCGAAACGGATCGGCGGATCACGCTGGGCGAGGGTGGCGGCCGTGCCTTCTTTCCAGGCGTCCAGTGCGGTCGTCAGCACATTCAACATGCGGTCCGACTCGGCGGCGTCTTCGGGCGGCTCGCTACCCGAGCAGCCGGCAATGACGCAGAGTCCGATGAGGATGAGCCGTCGCGAAATCACAGTCATGTGCTCAGAACCCATTCGAAATTCACAACCATCCTGCAGATCAGTCCTGCTCAAGCTCAATCGACTCCCTGGATGAACCCGGCACGGATCAGTCACAGACTTTCGGCCCATCAAAATGATCTGACAACCGTCAGAATTTGTCTGATCGAGAGGTCATAATCCGCGTTTTGAACCGATCAACAAAGTTCTAACCGCAGAGATCACAGAGAAAAAGGGAGACGGACAGGCGAAGACACAAAAGAAACCCATATCGCCGCGTATTAACGCTCACCAGGATGATCAGCCTTCCGTCGTTCCGTTCGGCTCATCTCTAGTTTTTCTCTGCGCCCCGCTGCGTTCTCTGCGGTTTTACTCGTCCCGACGGGATGTGGCGCAGAAAAGTGAGCAGCTTCGCTCGGAATCTTCTTGCCCGCGCTCTCCGGCGCATGTTAGGCTGGAATCCGGCGTGGCCCATCCTTGATGCCAGTACCTGCCCCACTCGCGCGTCGGATGGGCCACGCTCTTTTATCCTTCGTCGGGCCGGATCCATTTCTTGACTTGCGGCATCTCGTGAGTCACGAGCTGGTCGAGAAGTTCGCGAGGCGTGGCGGCCGTCACGATCAGGCTGCGGTGTCGGGCTTTGATAAAGCCGGCGGCGATGGCATGATCGAAGAAGCCGGTCAGGCCGTCGTAGAATCCGCAGACATTGAGAAGGCCAATCGGCTTGGCATGCATGCCGAGCTGCGCCCAGGTGATGATTTCGAGCAGCTCTTCGAACGTGCCGTAGCCACCGGGAAGTGCGACGAAGGCATCGGCCGACTGTTCCATCAGCGCCTTGCGGGCATGCATTGTGGGAGCGATGTGCATCCGCGTTACGCCAGTGTGGAGCAATTCTTTGGTGGCGAGCATCTCGGGGATCACGCCGATCACCTCGCCCCCGCCGGCCAGAACGCCATCGGCCACGACCCCCATCAGTCCGACGCTCCCTCCGCCGTACACCAATTCCCAGCCGCGACGGACGATCTCGCCGCCCATCTCGTCGGCCGCCTGCCGAAACGCCGGATCGTTCCCGCCGTTTGATCCACAAAACACGCAGACCCGCCGGATGTTGTGCAACTTTGTTGATTCGCTCATGGCACTTGTTCGCTGAACCTGAAAATCCATGTCGGACTTGCCAGCCGCAGGTAATCGGGCATGGGCAGTATGATCGAGTCGGTAAGCGAACCGGCGTTGAATGCGATCCGGTCGTTTTCGGGAATCATTGCGTCGCCTCGTGATGCACCTCACGAAACGCCACCTGTTCAGCAGTGAGCCAGGTCCGTAACCGCGTCAAAATATCGATCGACATCAAATGATTTCCGAGAACAACATTTATCATTTTCTAATCCGTCGTATCCAGGCTCGGATCAAAATTCCGGAATGCCGAGGCGACGAGGGGAATCAGGGCCAGGCTGAGGATCATGATGACGCACCATACGGCGGCGATGGCGGCCGGCCACGATTCGTCGGCTGCCCACCACGCCAGCGCACCGGCGGCCGCCGCCAGGCCCCCGCCGATTCCCACCAGCATGAACTTGACGGACATCACCAGCATCTGCCGGCCGAACGCCTGAAAGTCCCCGGCGCCCAGGTTCGCCAACCGGCACGGAAACCACAAGAAAACCAGGTTCTCGAACGCGAAGACGAACAGGTTGATCGTCGGCACCAGGACCACACCGGAAATGACGATCAGCAGCCATTCCGGTTGCACCAATCCGATCGCAATGACGAACGGCAATTCGTACAGCGTGGCGAAGATGACCGGGGCCAAGAGCTCGCCGGCGACAATCGCGACAGGTGACGCGGGCAGCGTTTTCAGCACGTCGATCCGATCGAGATCGCTGCGGAAATCGAACTGCAGTAGCTGGGGCATGAAGAACAGCGAAATCATCGGTGCGAAACCGGAGGCCGCGCCCACCAGCACCAGAGGTTCGCTTCCACCGACGAAATACGCGGGAATGGCGATCGCACCCAGCATGGCCAGCAGAAAATACACGATTCCGCGAGAGCCCCGCAGCGCGCTCATGAGCTGCCGCCACGCAATTGGTCCCGCACCCGACCAGCGCGGCAATAGCGGAATGCGCCAGCGACCGGCCGGCGCCTTCGACAGGTTCATCCACATCTGCCCGCGCCGCATCCGCTCGATCTTCTGATACAGCTTCTGGCTCGCCGTAATCGAACTTTCCAGGAAATTGGCGTCCAGCCTCAAGACCAGGCCCAGAAGCGCCGCATCCAGCACGAGCGCGAGAGCGCCCCAGCCCAGGAAATCCGGGAAGAAGACGTCCGCCGTCATCGTTCGCGAGAAGACCTCGAACGGCGCCAGGAGGCATTGGCCCAGCTCGGTCGACCGAAAGTTGCGAGCGTATTCGATCACGCCTCCCTCGACTCGCCGCACTGCGACCTGCCCGATTCCCGCAGCGATCAGGGCCGCCAGCACGATCAGCACCAGCCGCCGCCCGCGCGTATAAGCCCGCTCACCGACGATCGCCACGCACAGCGTCAGCACGATCGGGACGAGCTGGATAAACACGAACGCCAGCGCGATGCCGATGAATCCGAACACCCAGTATCGCACGTGCGACAGCAGAAAGATCGAGAACATCACCGATGTGAAGAGCAGACCCAGTGCGAGCCCCGTCAGCCGGTAGAGCAGCAGATCGCGCCGGCGAAACGGGGCGGGAAAGAGCAGGTCGACTTCCGCAGGCTGAAAGGCAATGCCGCTTTCCGATCCCGTCGCGATCAGCGTGATGATGCAGTACAAAAGCAGACTCGAGGGGAGCAGCGCTTGCACGAGCGGCGCCGATTGGTCGACAAAGTCGGATCGCCGCATGAAAAACGTCGCCGCCAGCGTCGGACCGAGCCAGACGGCGAACATCACGATCATCGCCGCCAGGTACAGCTTGCCCTTGAGCGTTTTCGAACCGCGCGCCACTCTCCGCCACCGGGCGCGCACTTGCAGCCGCAGCAAGAGGCTCAAGGCGGGAGGCAGAATGCGAAAGGTCATGTCGTCGGCTGGTCGACGCGCGGGACGGGCGCGCCTCCTTCGGTGACGTGAAAGAAAATCTCTTCGAGCGAGGCCTCGGCCGAGAGGCTCGAGAACGCCGTGCGCGCCTCGGCGACCGGGCCGCAATATCGCGAACGGCCCCGTTCCAGAATCAAGAGGTGCGTGCACAGGTCTTCGACGAGCGACAGCAGGTGAGAACTGATCATGATCGCCGCTCCGCCTTGCGCCCGATCGCGAATCGACTGCTTCAGCGTGCGAATCCCGCGCGGATCGAGCCCCGTCAGCGGTTCGTCGAACAAGATCGCGACGGGGTCGTGCAGATACCCGCAGCAGACGGCGACTTTCTGCCGCATGCCCCGCGACAGCTCCTGCGCCAGCGCGTCCCGTTTTTCCGCCAGTTCGAACTGCGCCAGCAGCCGCTCGGATTTTTCAGGCGCATCGGTCACCTGATAAGCGGCGGCGATGAACGCCAGGTGCTCGTCGACGGTGAGCGCGTCGAAGAGTTTGGGGTCGTCGGGGATATAGGCGAACCGCTGCTTGGCAGCGACGGGATCGACGGCCACGTCGTAACCGGCGACCGACAACCGGCCGCGCGTCGCCGGGATGATCCCCGCGATGGCCCGCATCGTCGTCGTCTTGCCCGCACCGTTCGGCCCCACCAGTCCCAGGATCTGGCCCGCTTCCACTCGAAACGACAGCCCGGCCACGGCCACCGTGTCGCGGTATGTCTTGTGATAGTCCACGACCTCAATCATTTTGCATCACGGTAGAGCGGCAAATGGCGATAGTAAACTTCGAGGGTCAACAGGCACAGGCAAGTGACGTACAGCCGCCCCCCCTTGTCGGCGTTTTCGTCGATTGCTCCCGCCGGCTGAAACGGGTTCCAGCTTCCGCCGACTTTACCTCCCCCCTTCACCTGGTATTTGACCAACTCTTCCCGCAGTGCCGCGTTCCAGGTTTCCCATTCGCTTCCCTGCAGGTTGTGCAGCACTTGTGAAGCATAATACCAATGATAGATGTTGCGATGTCCCGAATCCCAGTCCGGCAGGTTTTCGGGCTCCAGCAGGTATTTAACGCCGGAGAGCATTGCCGGGTGGTTTCGCGGCCACCCCAGATACTGCCGGCACAAAAGTCCTTCGGCCGTCATCGCGGGCGAGAACGATTTCAGCTCGTTCGGTTCATAACGATAGCGCGCTCCCCCCTGTTCCTGCACGAGATCGAGAAACCGCGCGGCTCGTTCGAGCACTTCGCCGGGAACTTGCAGTCCGGCCATTCGCGCGCTCTGCAGGGCCATGATCTGCCACCCGAACACCGACAAGTCCCCCTCGCTACGGCGGCGGTATTTCCAACCACCGGTCGTGGGATGCTGCGCGTCGTAGATGAAGGCCAGGCCGTCTTCAATCGCAGGCAACAATTCCGCGTCTTGCGTCAGGGCATAGGCTTCACAGAGCGCGATCGTCGCCTGGCCGTGCGAATAGAAGGAGGCCGCGTCGCCTTCGCGGTCAAGGTCGTAAAAATCCCCCTTGAGCGCCCCTCCCTTTTTTTGCACGCCCCGCAGCCATTTGAGCCCTTTGGCGACTTTGTCTTTGTAGAGGCCCTCCTGGTGAGTGTGGCCCGCTCCCAGAAACGTCAGCAGCGCGAGGGCCGTGGCGCCGGTGCTGGTGCGAAGCTGGCCGGCGTCGGGATATCCTTGATGCAGTTCCCAATGTCCGTCGGGTTTCTGCTGCCGCGACAGCCAGCTCAATCCCTGTGAGACCGCCTGCTCGGTCTTTTCGGTCCCGCCTTGCGCCTTGAGCAGCTCGCCGCGTCCGCCGGCTCCGGCCCCCGTTCCTCCCGCGCCGCCAATGCTGCGTCCTCCCAGCGCCCCGGCGACGTTGACTTCCGTCGGGCTGCTGACTGTGACATTGGGATCGCTTTCGAGCTTTTCCGCTGCGGCCTTTATCGTCGACTTGCCGGCAGGGATTTCGATCGGCTCGGCTTTGGGCGTTTCGATCTGGACGGGCACGATCTTTCGCTTTTCACGACGTTCGCCGAGACCGGCCGGATTGAACGCACTGAGGGTCGTGGGAATGACTTTGGGCCGTTCGTGCCGGATGACGACGAAGGCCAGCACGATGATCAGCACGACGTGCATGCCCAGGCTGACGACAAACGCCGGGCCGGCGGATCTGGCCAGGTTCTTGATGATGGCGACGAGCGGGTCTTCACTGTCGCCGGCTTCGCGATCGGCAGGCTCCGCCGCTACGATTGCCGCCGTCGCGCTTCTTGATGCGGAGCGCCGTTTCCGTTTGATCGCGGCCCCTTCGGCGGCCTCGGACGGCGCTCGCCGTGACGACTCAGACGGGGGCTCGGAAGACTTCGGCATACCTCACGAGTCTATGCGAATCTCGGCAGTCGCGATAGCGAATCGTGAAGCGGCGCCGTTCGCTATTCGCTCAGCGCGACGAGGTTTCTGCAGCGGCGCGCTTCTTCGGTTTGCGCTCCGGTTCTTCGGCGCCGGCACTGTCGCTCGACTTGGGCATCTTCGCCGCCACTTCGTCAGTGATCTCGACTTTCGGGTCGATTGTCAGCAAGAGTCCGTCGTTCTTGGGAATGACGATGCTCAAACCGCGGGCCGCGGCGACTTCCCGCAGCACGGGTTTGGCCTCTTCGCGAAATTGATCGACCAGGGCCTGGCGGAAGTCCGACAGTTCCTGCTCCGACTTGCGTTTGAGATCGAGCAATTCACGCTCCATCCGCTCTTCGGTGGCGCGCAATTCCGCGTTTTGTTCTTCCGTGGGCTCGTCGCCGAATTTTTCTTTCTTTTCCTCGTAGAGCCGGCGAAGCGAACCTTGCAGCGTCGTCAGCTTTTTGTTCAGCGACGTCACGCGGTCCTCGACGGCGTTCTTCATTTCAATGTTGCGGCCCAGCCGCTTGGCCACGACGTCGAGATCGACGACGCCGACCCCTCCGACCGACGGTTGTTCCGACTTGGCCGCGACCTGCTCCCCCTGTGCCGTCTTCCCGCATCCAATGCAGGCCAACAATAGTCCGCACAGGACGACGATCGAACACCTGGACAACATGCGGGGGCTCCTTCCACATTCGGAATCGACGACAGCCCTCGCCGCCAGCGGGCAGGGCGGCGGGAACATACCCAAACCGGGAAAACGCGTCCAGAGCGAATCGGCACCAACTCGCGAATCGAGTACGAGACGCACATCGAACGCGTGTCGAGACGTCTTGTCACCCGCACGTTGCGCTTCACCCCAACACCGCGGAGATAAACCCGGGCGGCTCGCTGGCGCGAGCGACTTTGCATCGACAAAAGATGTTACGTCGTCTGCCGGCTGGCGCGGAAACCGCGCTTGCGGGCGTTTTCGGTCAGCAGGATCTTGCGCAGTCGGATCACGGCAGGGGTTACCTCGACGTACTCATCGTCTTCGATGTACTCGAGGGCCTGCTCCAGCGACATCTGCCGCGGCGGACGGAGCACGATGGCCTCGTCGGCTGATGTGGTGCGAATGTTCGTGAGTTTCTTCTCGCGAATCGGATTCACGACCATGTCGTTGTCGCGCGAGTTTTCACCCACGATCATGCCTTCGTAGACTTCGTCGCCCGGATTGACGAACAGTTCCATCCGTTCCTGCAGTTTCCACAGGGCGAACGTCACCGTCTTGCCGTTGTCCTGCGAGACGATGACCCCGTTGCTCCGCTTGGGAATGTCCCCTTCGACTTCACGGAACGATTCGAAGCGGTGGTGCATGATGGCTTCGCCGCGCGTGGCGTTGAGCATCCGCGTTCTGAGGCCGATCAGCCCGCGGGCCGGAATCAAGAATTCGACGTGCGTCATCCCCGTGTCGCCGCCGCGCATCGAGACAAGCTGCCCGCGGCGTGCGCCGGCGAGTTCCATGACGGGGCCGACGTCTGCCTGGGGGACGTCGACGGTGAGGACTTCGAACGGCTCGTGCCATTTGCCATCGACCTGCTTGCGGATGACTTCGGGCTTGCCGATCGACATCTCGTACCCTTCACGGCGCATCGTTTCGATCAGGATTCCCAGGTGCAGCAGCCCGCGGCCGGAAACCTGAAAGTGATCGCTGTTCGGAGACGATTCGACCTGCAAGGCGACGTTCGATTCGAGCTCGCGATACAGCCGCGCCCGCAAATGCCGGCTGGTGACGTACTTGCCGTCGCGCCCGGCCAGCGGGGACGAATTGATCGTAAACAGCATGGACAAAGTCGGCTCGTCAACGCTGATGCGTTCGAGGGCGACGGGATTTTCGGGGCAGGCGACTGTATCGCCGATTTCGGGCTCCGGCAGGCCGGTAATGGCCACGATGTCGCCGGCGGTGGCTTCCTCGGTGGGAATACGGCCGAGTTTATCGAAGACTTCGACGGCGACAGCCGTTCCGCCGACTTGGGAGCCGTCGGCTTTGAGGAGCGCGATCTTTTGCGCCGGTCGAATGCGGCCGGATGTGATCCGTCCCGTTGCGATACGGCCGACGTAATCGGACCAGGCGAGGGTCGTCACCATCATCTGCAAGGGGGCGTCGAGATTGACATCGGGCCCCGGCACATGCTCCAGCACCATGTCGAGCAGTGGGAAGATGTCTCCCGTGCGGACGGCCGGATCGTGCGTGGCGTAGCCCCCGCGACCGCTGGCGAAAATGTACGGGAAGTCGAGCGCTTCGTCGTCGGCCCCCAGTTCGACAAACAGGTCGAATGTTTCCGAAAGGGCCTCGTTAGGCCGGCCGTCGGGGCGGTCGATTTTATTGATCACCACCAGCGGCTTGAGCTTGCACTCGAGGGCTTTCCGCAGCACGAACCGCGTCTGCGGCTTGGTCCCTTCGGCTGCGTCGACGAGCATCAGCACGCCATCGGCCATCTTCAACACGCGCTCGACCTCGCCGCCGAAATCGGCGTGGCCCGGCGTGTCGATGATGTTGATTTTCACCCCTTTGTAGTTGACGGCGATGTTCTTCGCGAGAATCGTAATGCCTCGCTCGCGTTCGAGATCATTCGAATCGAGAATGCAGTCGCCGACAAGCTGCGATTCGCGGAACTGGCCGCTCTGCCGCAAGAGGCAATCGACCAGCGTGGTCTTGCCGTGATCGACGTGGGCAATGATGGCGATGTTTCTAATGTCTTGGCGACGCATGGGAACCTGCCTGCTGAAAACGACAAATCGGGTAGAGACGGGGAACGAACGGGGCGAGCCCGATCGAGACGCTGGGCTTTTCGGACGCTGGGATCGCGGGGAGGACCTTGGTATGCTCCGCACAAGGGGAGCAGGCAGGTGCAGCGAATTCAGCGGCGCAACGCGACTCTCAACCGACAAGGTCCGGGGGACGGTAGTAGGGTTGAGCACGCATCACGGCAACTCCGGTCTATAATAGCGACGCCGAATTGTAGTCAATTGGGGATTTGGGATCAAGAGGGGATTCAGTGGGCGACTGTAAACGGGAAACTCCGCTACTGCTCGTGAGCGTACGCAGCGCCCGGGAGGCGGTTGCGGCGCTCGCCGGCGGCTGCGACGTGCTGGACGTCAAAGAGCCGTCGCGCGGATCTTTGGGGATGGCCGACGTCACGACGATCAAAGCAATTGTTGAATTGGCTCAAGCTCACGATCCAGTCGTACCGGTAAGCATTGCCTTGGGAGAAGCCGCGGAATGGCCTGCCCAACGCCAATCGCCGGGCCTGCCACCGGGAATCGCCTATGCCAAGCTCGGAACGGCGAATCTCCCGTGCGGCGATCAGGCGGCCTCGCAATTCTCATCCGTGCGACGCCGCATCGAGAGCGACATTGTTACCGATTGTGCATCGAGCGCACCGCGCGCCACTGGTTTTGCGCCTGCTCCCCGTTGGATCGCCGTCGCCTATGCCGATTTCGAGTTGGCCTGCGCGCCGTCCCCTGAGGAAGTCATTGAACTGGCCTCCGCTTGCGGCTGCGCGGGGCTTCTGGTCGATACGTTTACGAAGGACCACAAACGGTTGATCGACTGGCTCGACGACGATCGCCTCATCAGTTTGGCCGCGCAAAGCCGCTCTCTCGGCCTGACGTTCGCTCTTGCCGGGCGATTACAGGCGGGCGATCTGTCTCGCGTTTTGCAGGCGTGCCCGGACATTATCGGCATTCGATCGGCCGCGTGCCGCGCCGGCCAGCGCACTGGATCGATCGATGCCGAGGCACTTCGTGCGTTTCGCCTGGCTTTGCAGGGCGCAGCGGCATCGCAATTTCGCAGTGTGGACTTCAGTCCGCGCGTCGCATCCGTCAATACGATTCCCTCACACGCGCCGGATAACGCGAAGCAGAGCTTCGGGGTGTGCATTCCCGAGCGGAGCTTGGGAGCGAGTTAATGAGCTGGCGGACCAATCCAATGTTCAACGAGCAACGGCTGACTCCGCGCGTTGACCCAGCCGATTGCCGGCAGTCTCTGTGCCAGTGCAGGAAAGGCTTCATCTACCAGCCTGGCGCGCGCAGCATCCGCGAGTGAAATGTCCACCGGCAAGGGGACCGACTTGACCAGAACCAACTCGGGGGCGCCGATGACACGTGACGTCCAGGCGGCGATCGAGTCACTCGTGACGCGCCACGAACGCTCGAGAGACGAATGTCCTTGCGCCTCGGAGCTTTTGATGAAACAATCGGCGCATAGCAAGCCCACCACGCCGTCATCGGCCGCCATTCGCACCTGCTGGACACTGCGGACGGGGCGCAGTTTGGGAACGAGTCGGGCGAGCAACAAACTCGTGAGGTCCATCGCCGCCATCGCCAGATCGTGGGCCGCATCGTCTCCCAAATGATGCGCCTGGTCCCAGTCGCGCACGGCCTGTGCAGCGGTACCGCCTCCGACTACCAGCAGCGCGGGCGAAGGGGCAGTCCGGGCGAGCAGGTGGTTAATCACCGCGGCTAAACTCGGCAAATCGAGCAGGCTGCCGCCGATTTTGTAGATCGTCATGGTTCCGAGGATTCAGTTTTTGACGCCCGGCCCAATTCCGGAATCCACCGGGATCCCGACCGGATCAACCCGCCGGCTCGCCGGGCCAGACAGCCCGTCAGCGAAAATCGGCCCGCAATTGGCCGAATGGCCTGCGGATTGTACAATGCGGGCCGGTTCGCCGGGAGGCCCTGCCTTGCAGGACGACCTGCTCGGACGTCAATCGCCGGGAACGGGGGCATTTCAATTCCACTAGACACGATGGGTCGCCGAATGGCAGATACGGAACGGACGCTGGCGCTATTCATTGACTTCGAAAACTTGGCGCTGGGCTTTCAGGGCTCGCGCGGCGGTCGATTCGACATCGGGCGCGTGCTGCGGCGGATGGTCGAAAAGGGCAAAATTGTTGCCAAGAAGGCGTATGCCGATTGGGGACGATATTCGAGCTATACCGAAGCGCTGCACGAAGCGGCGATCGAGTTGATCCAAATTCCGCGGCGGTCGCAAACCGGCAAGAACTCGGCCGACATCCGGTTGTGCGTCGATGCGATGGACCTTGCCTATTCCAAAGAACACATCGGCACGTTCGTCATCGTCTCGGGAGACAGCGATTTTTCGCCGCTGGTTTCGAAGTTGAAGGAACTGGGCAAACACGTGATCGGCTCGGGGATGCAGCCTTCGACGTCCGATCTCTTGCGCGACAACTGCGACGAGTTCATCTACTACGAAGATCTCGAAACGAAACCCGCCGAGGTCCCCAACCTCGATCCGCAGGTTCCCGAGGTGAAGCGCAAGGCCTACACGCTGCTGGTCGAGGCGCTGACGGCGCTGCGCCGTGAAAATAAAGAGCGGCTGTGGTCGTCGATGATTAAAGACACGATGAAGCGCATCAAGCCGTCGTTCAACGAGACGTATCACGGCTACCGCACGTTCAGCTCGCTGCTCGAAGACGCGCAGCAGCAGGGCATCCTGACGCTGGAGACCGACGACCGCAGCGGAACGTACGTAGTCGCCAGCTTCGGCGAAGAGAAAGTCGCCGAAAGCTCGGCTCCCAGCGAAGAACAGCGGCGTCGCCGCCGTCGTTCGCGTGGCCGTCGCGGCGGCGCCCGCCGCGAACGTCCCGCCGAGAGATCGCCCGCGGAAGCCAGCAGCGAGAGCGAAAGCCATCGCGACTCCGAGCCCATTCACGATTCCGGCGATTCGATCCCGCGCACTTACGACGACGAGTTCATCCCCTGGCCGGATGAGTGAGAGACGCATCGAAGGCTCTTCGCCACTATCCGCCCAACGGCTCCGAGATTCAGCTACCTGCGCCTGCGGCGCTTGAATATAATGGTACGATTGGAAGCAGTGTGCTGTTCCGGAATTTCGCCAGAGTTTAGTGCTATGACAAAAGTAATCGTCGACCCGACAACCGGCGCAAAACTTGCCTTGGCCCGCGATCCACTTGAGCTGTGCGACGATTCAGGGCACGTTTTTGGTCACTTCATTCCGCTTCCCGAGGGTAACGGGCAATCGTTAATGGAGCCCCAGGTCAGCGACGAGGAATTGGACCGCCGCGCGCGCGAAGGAGGGGGCCGGACGCTCGACGAAATTCTCGCGGATTTGGGAAAAAAGGCATAAGCCACACGGTCGTTTGGTCGCCGGCCGCCGAACAAGAACTGGCGGATTTGTGGATGAATGCCGCAGACCGTGATTCCGTGACACAAGCATCACTGGCGATCGACAGACTCCTACGGAGTGACCCTGAGAATGCAGGTGAATCGCGGAACGAGCAGGATCGCGTACTTTTTTCTTCGCCGATTGCTGTCATTTTCCGGGTGCTACGAAACGATCAAGTCGTCATTGTCTCTCACGTTTGGAAATTCAAACGGCCGAAATAGGGGCCAGACTACTTCAGCGCCCGTTCGAAGAACTTCACCCAGTTCTGGTACATGATCCCGTCGATGTCGGCCTGGCTGTAACCGCGGCGGGAGAGGATCTCGGCAACCTTGGGTAAGTCGGCGATCGTGTCGAGGTCTTTGGGGGTCTGTTCTTTTCCGAAGCCGCCGTCCAGGTCGGTCCCCATACCGCAGTGCCGGGCATTGCCGGCCAACTGGCAGACGTGGTCGACGTGATCGGCGACGTTTTCCAGCGTGCACTGATCGGGCTGGGTGACGCCGATCACCCAGCCGGGGGTCAGCATCCAGGCGTCGAACGCCGCTCCGATCACCGCGCCCCGCTTGATGAGCGCCTTGATCTGGTCGTCGGCGAACTGGCGATCGGCGGGAACCAACGCCCGGCAGTTGTGATGGCTGGCCAGCACGGGGCCCTGAAAAATGTCCAGCGCTTCCCAGAACGATTGATCCGCCAGGTGCGTCACGTCGAGGATCATTCCGACTTTGTCCATTTCGCGCAAGAGTGCCGGCCCCTCGGCGAGCAGGCCCCCTTCGCTGCCAGTGCCGTGGCTATAGGGACTGATGCCGTAATGCGAAGGACCGAGGATCCGCAAGCCCGCCGCGTACCACTCGGCAATTTGCGAGGGGGCGAGAATCGGCGGGCTGCCTTCCATGCTGAGGATGTAACCGATCGGCAGCTTGCCAGTGGTGTCGTGTTCCCATTCGCGCACGTGGGCCGAGAGTGTTTTCGCATCGGGAATCTCGCGCAGCACCCCTTTCGCCACGAGCGCCTTGTAGTAGTAGAGTTGACCATAGGCGGAGGCATATGCCGCTTCGCGCGACTGGTAATGCGAGAGGGCCTTGTCTTTGCGATGCAGTCGGGGCAGGAGCGTTGAAATCGTGATCCCGACGCGCCCTTCGCGAAGCGCATGCCATGACACTGTGTTGGGGCCGGGATTGATGCCGGTGAACTGCTTTTCGAATTCGCGGATCTTGTGAACGGGCCATTCGAGATTGCGGTTCCATTCGAGCGCATTCCAGGCCATGTCGAGGTGGGCGTCGAAAATCAGCATGCAGTGCTCCAGAGTGGGATTTTCTTGAAGACGAGCCCCGGACGTCAATCCGGGGGTTGGTGGGGTCGCGCACCAACTCTCATAAGGGACGCTGTTGGCTGTCGAATTCTGACAAATTGTCGTGTACTGCGAAAGCGAACCGGCGGAAGCGTAGAAAGACGGTCGCGTCCGGTCGGCCGGCATGACTCGCGACAGCGAGCCGTACGGTTTATCCCTGCGATATCAGTGTGAACTGTTAAACTGAGGATGAAAAGAGTTCCCGACACTCGCTGGATGCGCCAATCAAGACGGTCCTGCCGCGGGCGGAGAAGTTCGAATGAGTGAATCGTTTTGCAACTGTGCCCGCGCCAAGCGCTGCGTGAACTTGTCTTTTGACCCTGATACCGCAGGGATAAACCCTACGGCTCGCTACGGCGAGAGACGGCCCATGCCAGTGCCACCCAGCCGATGAGAAAACAGACGCCGCCGGCGGGAACGATCGTCATACCGAACCATGTGGCGCCCGTCAGCGTGTAGGCATACAGTCCGCCAGAGAAACCCAGGCATCCGAGTACGAACGAGACGCCGGCTATGGTCAGCCCGCGCGACGGGCGAATGCGCGCCAGCAGCCCCACGGCGAGCAGTGCCAATCCGTGATACATCTGGTACTCGGCGCCGGTTTTGAAATCGGCGAGGTACTTCTGCGCCAGGGGTAATCGCGACACGACACGCGCTTCTCCGTCGATCGTCACATTTTTCACATAGACTTCGTTTTCATATTTCTGGTGGAAATAACGATCAAGACCATGTGCGCCAAAGGCCCCGGCCGCCACGGAGAGCCCTGACAAGATCGCTCCGATCATCAGCCAGCGGTTGGGAGTTGACATGGAATCATGCGCTCAGAATGAAATGCCCAGGCAAAAAAAGCTTTAGCCACAGACGGGCTCTGTGGCTCGATTTTTCTGTTTTCCGCTTCAAATCGAGATTTTCGCACCCAGCAGCTTCAGGAACGCACCCAGCCACGCGGGATGGGCGGGCCAGGCGGGGGCGGTGACGAAGTTGCTGTCGACATGTGCCTGGTCGACCGCGACCTCGGCGTATTTCCCCCCGGCGAGCCGAATCTCGGGACTGCACGCCGGATAGGCCGTGCACGTGCGCCCCTTCAAGACGTCGGCAGCGGCCAGAACCTGGACGCCGTGGCAGATGGCGGCGATCGGCTTCCTGGCCTTGTCGAATTGGCGGACGAGCTCGAGAACGGCCGGGTTGAGACGGATATATTCGGGCGCCCGTCCGCCAGGCAGCACCAAGGCCTCATAATCGCCTGCTTTCACCTTGGCGAATGTCGCGTTGAGCGCGAAATCGTGGCCGGGCCTTTCGCTATAGGTCTGGTCGCCTTCGAAATCGTGGACGGCCGTGCGGATCTTTTCCCCGGATTTCTTGCCAGGGCAAACCGCATGGACCGTGTAGCCCAGAGCAGAGAGCGCCTGGAACGGGACCATGATTTCGTAGTCTTCGACGTAGTCGCCGGTGAGGATCAGGATGTGTTTGGTGGGCATGGAAGTCAATCTCGGTTCTGTTCTGGTTATTCGTGATCGTACTTAATGAGCCAGGGATCGCCGGTCTGTTTTTGCCACGCACGGACTTTCTGTTGCAGCTCGCCCAGTATTTTCGCAGATTCCGGTCGCTCGGCCAGATTGACGATCTCCTGCGGATCGGATTCCAGGTCGTAGAGCTCATGACGCGGGCGATGGACGTATGCCGCGACCGTGCGGCTGCCGTATTGTGTATCCTTCCGCGCCAAGACTCCCTGCCAGGTGGGCGAATCGAACAGATCGCTGGCAAATGGATAGGGCAATTCGTGCGCGATGTTCAGAATGTACCGAAACTTGCGCGTGCGAATCGACCGCATCGGGTAATACATCGTGACTTCGTGAAACGAATGCGACTGGTAGATTTCGTCCCAGCCCGGCGGTTCTGCCACGTCGAGAATCGGCAGCAGCGATCGGCCTTGCATCGCATACGCCGGCGGTTTCGCGCCGGCAAAATCGACAATCGTCGGCGTCAGATCGGTCCAGTTGACGAGCGCCTGCGAAACGATCCCGCGGGATTTCTGATCGGGCGAGCGAATGATGAGCGGCAGGTGCGTACCGGCGTCGTACAGGTTTGTCTTTGCCCCCGGGAAGGGCGGTCCGTTGTCGCTCGTGAAAATGATCAGCGTGTTGTCGAAATGTCCGGCGGCTTTCAACGCCGCGACGAGCCGGCCGACTCCCTGATCGACGCGGGCGATCGATTCGTAATACTCGGCCAGTTCCTGCCGAACTTCCGGTTGATCGGGAAGGTAATACGGAACGGGAATTTCCTTCGGATTGAAATTCACCGGTTTGACGCCGGGATACTTGGTCTCATTGGCAAATCCCGATTGCGCTCGATGCGGATCAGTCGGACAGAAATAAATGAAGAAAGGGCGCGGATCGGTTTCGCGGATGAACTTCTCGGCGTTCTCAGCCATGCGGACGGTGCTTCGGCCTCCGGCGACGATCCCCTCGTTTGCGTATTGCTCGAACCGATAGAGTTCTTCAGGCTGAACGTGAACTTTGCCGATCGAACAGGTGCGATAGCCAGCCTGCTTCAGCAGCAGGGGGAGCGGTTTGACAAACGGCCGCGTGCTGAAATTGTGCGTGGCATGTTGCAGACCGTACTGACCGTTGCTGTGATTCTGGAGACCTGTCAGAATGACCGACCGGCTGGGGCTGCAACTGGCGGTCGTGCAGAATGCCCAGGCGAATCGGGTGCCGTCGGTGGCCAGCGCATCGACGTGCGGCGTGCGGGCGACACGATCGCCGTAGCAACCGAGCTGTCGGCCGAGGTCATCGGCGACGACGAGCACCACGTTCTTCGGCGCCGCCTGGGCGAGACCACATCGTGCGAAGACTGCGGCGCAGGTGAACAGCGCTAGAGCAATGCGTCGAATCGTCATGGTCCAATCTCCGATAATCGACTGCCGTGCATCAGGACGATCGAGAAACGGACCCGGGCTCGCAGGCGAAGCGTAGAAATATCTTCACCTCACCCCCCAGCCCCCCTTACGAAGGGGGGGAGCGACGGGTTACTTTCCCTTCATCGCCTCGCCGAGAATGCGCGACGTGCTGGGGCGCATGATCCGCGGGTCGACAAGCTCGCCTTTGACGAGCGTCTCGCGGACCTGCTTGCCCGAGATCGAAATCGGCTTTTCATCTTTATGGTTCTCGGTGAGGTCGACTCGCCCCAGCGATTCGTAGAACGCGGCGAATCCGACCTTCACAGGCTGGATTTTAATATCGCCTGCCAGCTTGCCGAAGATTTCCTGCGCGTCGAAGTCGCCCCAGATCGCCGTGCCATCTTTGTAAGGCACGTCGGCGTGCTTGCGACCGATGACAATGTCGGTGAAGCCGTTGTTCTGCCGGTAGATCCCGTGCATCACGGCTTCTTTCGGGCCGCCGTAAAACATCTTGATGTCGAGCCCCAGCAGAATCACCCGGTCGGGCACGCTCTCGCCGCGCGGCTTCCACAGATTCTGGTCGCTGTCCCCTTCGCCCAGGCCGCGGTCGGCGATCAGCGCTTCATACGTGTGCATGCGGGTTTCGGCGTTAACATCGTCCCCCTTGGTCTCGCCGATCAGCGGATTGAGGCAGGCCCCGGCATTATGCCCGTCCTTGAGCAGCTTCTCGAGACCATAGACAAGCGCGTATTCGTGCGCCCGGTGCAGCGGATTACGCGTCTGAAACGCAACGACACGGCTCCAACCCTTGCCGGCCAGCAGCTTGCGAACCTCGCGTGGAGAGAGAACGTACTTGCCGAATTTGGCGTTCTTCGGCTGGGGCAGCGCGCGGATCTCGCCGCCAATGAGGTGGGTTTTGTCGGCATCGTTGACGAGCACCATGTCTGCACCGGGGTGGTCGGTCCGCTCGGTGAGGTAGACGCTCTTGATATATTTGGATTTGTCCCACGGAAAGACATCATTGATGTCCAGCGTGGCGATAATTTCGCCGGCCGGGTTCGTAAGGGCCACTTTCTGCCCCGCCTTGAGCGATTTGGCCAACTCGGCCGTGACGGGCAACGCCAGCGGGATCGTCCAGGCATACTTCTTGCCCCCGCGTTCGATGCATGCGTGTTCGAGCACCTGGTTGTATTCTGCGCCGTTCATCGGACCGGTCAGGGGGCTCAATGTTCCATCGGCCCAGCGGTAGACGCTCGACACATCGGCCGCCGACACGGGGACCTTGGGGAGTTTGCCGGCTTCCGCCAGGAATGAAGCGGCTTCTTCGGCGGGGACGGTGCGGCAGACAGGTTCGGACAAACCGCCGTGTGGGGAAATGAGATCGGGCATAATCTTGGGTTGCTCCTCGGATGCTGTTGGTTTTATTGGGGTTCAGTCAGATATAGTACATGCTGCTGGTGTTCTGCGCCCGAGCCAGCTCGGCCAGATGGGCGAAGTCTATTTGCTGCATGTGTTCCTGTTCAATGCGGTTGGTTTCGTTCCAGACCTTGCGCAACACCCGCCAGCCCGGAGTGGATCCGGCGATATCGTCGCTCGAGGTCGTGGGGCCGTCGACGGTCTGCACGATGTCCCACACCGAAATTTCGTGCGGCTCGACCGCCAAGCGGTATCCCCCCCCAGCCCCTCGCACGCTCGAGACGAACCCGGCCCCTTTCAATTGCAGCAAAATCTGCACGAGAAAGCGTTCGGGAATGGCATTGGGGGCCGCAATTTCCACCAATCGAGCCGGCTCCGATCGATCATGACGCAAAGTCAATTCCAGCACAGCCAGACAGGCATATTCGGCTTTGGCTGAGAGCTTCATGAATGCGACAAGTAATTGAAATCGGGCGCGACATTTCGGATTCCGAAACGTAGGTAAATTGGTCAAGAATGTCAAGAAGCCTATCCGTACAGCTTGGTGACTTCCTCGTAGTCCACCCGACGGGCGCGAATCAGGCCGTCTTTGAGCTTCTCTCCCTGCGGGTCGAGATACACCCGTCCCGTAACGTCGGCAACGTCCGGATTGATTCCCGAGACATGAATATTGAATATAAATGCCGGTTCCTCCAGCGCCTGGAACCAATGCACGTTATCTTTGAAGTCGGAAACGGTCGAACATTCGCCCACTTTGAATTTACGATCGATCGTGGGCTTGATAATGATATGGTCGTCCTCATCGTGGACACGATCGAAATGCCGGCCGTGAAAGCTCCCCTTGAGGATCAGAAACGCCGTGGCCATGTTATTGTGCCCGTGCGGCACGACCGAGCGCCCTTTCTTCAGTGCGAAGATCTGCCGACCCCATGAGACTTTCTCGGGAATGCCTTCCACCTGTGGAAACTTGACCGTCAGGCTCTTCGCCCCGTGGTCGACGAGTTCGAGGTTGTGCGTGAGCTTGTCGAAATCGATCAAGCGCAGGAAATCGGCCACGTCGGCCCGGGTGTACAGCTCTTCGATTTTCTTCTGCCATTCGATTTGAGACAGCTTCTTGTCTTTCAGGTCCCAGCCGAGTTGGTTGACGTCGTTCAGCCACTTGACCGTAGCCGGCTTGGCCGCATCGGCGAACGCATCGCATTGGAAGAGGGTTTCGAGCAACGAGAGGGACAGGATCGATCCGAGCGCCTGGTGCGTAAATTCCCGCCGCGAGAGAGATGCCATCACAGGTCTCCGGATTCGAGAGGTGGTTGCATGATTCGACGCTTATGGGTGAGTGTACACTGGGCGTGTTGGATCGGCAATTCGCGACACGCTGGCAATGTCACCAATTGCAATGGAAACTTACACTCGCCGAGGTGAACATTATTGCCGGCCTTGAAACAGAGGGGATGACGATGGGAAGCAGTTGGCAAGTATTTGCCTTGGGATCGGCGTTCTTCGCCGGATTGACGGCGATTCTCGGCAAGGTGGGAGTGGCGCAGATCAATTCGAATCTGGCCACGCTGATCCGAACCGTCGTGATTCTCGCCGTGACGGCGGCCATCGTCACCTGGCGAAGCGAATGGGAGCCGTGGCACAAATTATCGCCTCGATCGGTGGTGTTCCTGTGCCTGTCGGGACTGGCCACCGGTCTGTCGTGGCTGTGCTACTACCGCGCGTTACAACTGGGGCCTGCCTCGCGGGTCGCGCCGCTGGACAAACTCAGCCTGGCGTTCGTGATCGTCCTGGCATGGCTGTTCCTCGGTGAGCCGCTGACGTGGAAAGTGCTCGTCGGCGGGACGCTGGTGGTCGCCGGCGCTTTGACGCTGGCGACGAATTGATCTGCGGTCATCGACGATTCGCTACGGGCAGGTTGGAAAACCTGCTCGACAGCGGGCTATCCGGCACGAGATTCGGCAATCGTCGGTCCAATCGCCGGGCGGCGCCAGCGTGCGATGGAGGCCACGAGTTGATCGCGATCGATCGGTTTAGTCAGGTAATCGTCGCAGCCGGCGTCCAGACATCTCTGCCGATCGGTGGGCATCGAATGCGCGGTCAGGGCGATAATCGGCAGCTCGTAGCCGCTTCGCCGCAACTGGCCGGTTGCCGCGTAGCCGTCGAGGACCGGCATCTGCATGTCCATCAGAATGACCTGAAAGGGCTCGTTGCGGGCCAGGGCTTCCAGCGCCGTCTGGCAGACGATCTGGCCATTTTGCGCGATCGTCACCTGGGCGCCCGACCGGCGCAGCGCATACGAAATCAGCTTTTCGATGTCCGGCGAGTCTTCCGCCAGCAGAATTCGCACGCCGTCGAGCGGGAGCGGCGATTGCCCGGACGAGGCTGCGGGCAGCACCGCTGTTGGTGATACCGAGCGGCCCGCGTCGTCATCGTCGCGGCCTGCTGGTTGTCCTGCGACCGAAACGCAGAACGTGGTTCCTGATCCGAGCTCGCTGGTGACGAGGATAATTCCCCCCATCATCTGGGCCAGCCGGCGGCTAATGGCCAAACCGAGCCCCGTTCCACCGAACCGCCGCGACGTCGACCCATCCGCCTGCTGAAAGGCTTGAAACAAACTCGACATCTGCTCGGTCGTCAACCCGATTCCCGTGTCTTGCACCTCAACCAGGAGCTTAGGTTCCGCAGCCGTGCCGGCTTCCCAGCGGACTCGCAGATGGACCCCTCCCTGTTCCGTAAACTTGATCGCATTGCTCACCAGGTTCAACAAGATCTGCCGTAAGCGAGTCGGATCGGTGAATATCCGATCCGGAACGGCGTCGTCGAATTCGGCACTGAGACGCAATCCCTTCTCTTCGGTACGAAAGTGAAACAGGGCCATAACGTCGCCGACAATCGTCCGTGGCGAACTGGGAATCATCTCGATGCCGAGCTTTCCCGACTCGAACTTGGCCAGGTCGAGAATGTCGTTGATGAG
Organism: Planctomycetaceae bacterium; assembly: GCA_036501235.1. Lineage (GTDB taxonomy): Bacteria > Planctomycetota > Planctomycetia > Planctomycetales > Planctomycetaceae > JACQFH01. The sequence continues at coordinate 786 of DASYAR010000539.1, read as the reverse complement.
CGTCAGCAGGTGCACGCCGTTTTTCTTGATGATGCCGATCGATTCCTTGATCGTCGCCGGCTGAACGGCGTCGTCGAGGAGCAGATCGGCATGTCCCAGAATGGCCGTCATCGGAGTGCGGATTTCATGGCTCATGTTGGCCAGGAATTCGCTTTTGGCTCGCGTGGCCGTCTCCGCTCGCAGTTTGGCCTCGACCAGCTCGGTGGTTCGTTCGGAAACCCGGGCCTCCAGAGACTCATTGGCTTGCCGCAGGTTCTCTTGCGTGTGCACGTGCGCAGCAATTTCCTGCTCCAACTGCCGGGCGTACGACTCGGATCGCAACTGGGCGGAATGCTCGGATTTGGCGTACAGAATGGTTGCCAGACAAACGAAGAGGAAACAGCAAATCGGCGTGAGATCAACCGTCTGCAACGACCATTGAGGGCTCAAGAATGACCAGCGCGGGCTGACAAAAAACGAGTTTGCAATAATGATACCGAGCACGGCGGCCAGGAATGCCGGCTTCCAGCCCCCGTACCGTATCGTCAGCACGACGGAAACGATGAACACGATGTAGGGATAGTTCGCGCGGAGCAGAGGATCGAGGAGCAGGCGCACGACAGTCGCGGCCGCCGTCGTCACGACGGCGACGACGTACGGCGATAGCGGGCGTTTGCCGCGCTCTCGTCGTGGCAGTTGCTGCGCGTCGTCTGGACTGGGCATGATTTCGCGAACTCTCCGGCGGAATGGCGCCGTGTTGAAAAAGGGGACTGTCCCTTTCCAACGAGCGAATTCTCCGCGACAAAT
>DASYAR010000538.1:0-9022 GCA_036501235.1 Planctomycetaceae bacterium | reverse complement strand
CAAACCGTTTCCGAACACTGATCTCAAGGTTCATCGTAGCGAACTGACGGGGCTCACACCCGGTACGGAGTATTCGTTCCAGATCGGCAGCGGATCGACGGCGTACCGCTTTCGCACGATGCCTGCCAAGGCCACCAATACGTTCCAATGGGTCTCGGGGGGCGACAGCGGCGTCGATGCCCATGCAATCGGCACGAACATCATGGCCGCCAGCCAAGAACCGTATTTCGCTTTGATCGCCGGCGACCTGGCGTACGACAACGGCCGTTCGCCAGCGACCTTCCTGAAGTTTCTCGAGAATTACAATCGGCACATGGTCGATCCGCAACGGCGGCTGATCCCGCTGGTGTCGTGCCTGGGGAATCACGAAGTCGACGGCGCCTACAAAACCAAACGGTCGGATTCGCCGCAATTTTTGAGCGTCTTCGACGGGTTTTATTCCGACACGACTTACGGCGTACTCGACTTCGGCGATTATTTGAGCCTGGTTCTACTCGACACCGACCACATCGCGCCCATTCCGGGAGAACAGACGAGCTGGCTGTCGAACACTTTGGCCGCGCGGCAGGAACGGCCGCACCTGATCGTCGCCAATCACGTGCCGGCGTACCCGTCCTATCGTAACCCGCAAGGGGCCGACTCGAAGCTGGGGACCGGCGAAGAGAACCGCCTGCACTGGAGCCCGTTGTTCGAGCAGTACAAGGTCGATCTCGTCCTGGAGCATCACGACCACACCTTCAAACGGACCCATCCGCTGACCGGTGGCATGGTCGACAAATACGGCGTGCTCTATCTGGGGGACGGCTCATGGGGCAAGATCCGCCCTCCCAAAAGGCCGGAACAACGGTCGTACCTGGCAGCCGTCAGCGAATCGTATCACATGACCGTCCATCGTCTGGAAGGGGAACAAAGATTCCACGTGGCGGTCGAAGAATCGGGAAAAGTGGCGGACGTCTGCATGACCGTCAGCAAGCGCCCTTCCCGAAAGGGCTGATGTTGCTCTCACCAGCGAGACCACGGTTGCCATTTCTGTGGCCCCCGGTCAGAATGGTTGTTTCTGCATAACAATTGCAAATAGCCATTTGTTGTCGCCGGCGGCCGGCCAACCGTTGCGGCTGAACTGCGCCCGCGATGACGCATGTCCACGGGAACGGGAAGGACGTCCGGTGAATCTGTTTCGTGCTGCCCTGGCCGCGTCGGTCGTCGTAGGCGGGGCGGCCTGCGCGGGGGCGGATGATGCACCGAATCACCTCGCACAGATTGAACGCCACGTCCATGATCATTTCAATCATGACCACGGCGATCACCACCCCGCACACTCCGAGGAGCATCCGGGGCCTGCTCATGTTCACGGTGCAGCGAGCGCCCGATTGTCGGCGGGCTGGTCATTCGTCTGGTTAGGGGCGTACTGCGTCGTCATCATCGGCGCGTCGCTATTGGGGGGCTGGTTGCCGCAATGGTTCGTGCTGTCGCACAATCGCATGCAAGTGGCGATCAGCCTGATCGGCGGCTTGATGCTGGGGATCGGCGTGTTCCACATGCTGCCGCACGCCCTGGTGGAACTGGGCCCGGACGGGCCCGACCTCGCGGCCCACGGTATGATGGCGGGGCTGGTCGTGATGTTCTTTCTGCTCCGCGCGTTCCATTTTCATCATCACGGAACGCTCGACTCGCTGCATCCGGGACACGATTCGCCTGGCCTGCACGAACACGTACCGGGTTCCGAACACGAACATGACCACGATCACAGACATCAGCACGGTTCCGCAGGCGGGCGCACCTGCACTCGCAAATTGAGCTGGGTGGGAGTCTTTCTGGGGATGGCGTTTCATTCGATCGGCGATGGATTGGCGCTGGGGGCCAGCATGGAGGCCGACGCGCTGCATGGCGCCACGGCGTGGATGGGGCTGGGAACCTTTCTGGCGGTGGCGCTGCACAAGCCGGTCGATTCGATTTCCATCACGACGCTGATGGCTGCGAGTGGTTGGTCGGCGCGATGGCGCATGATCGTCAACGCCGGGTTCTCGCTGATCTGTCCCGCAGGGGCATTGCTATTCGTCCTGGGGGTGCAGGAATTCTCGGGCCGGCAGGCCCTGATCGTGGGCTTTGCCCTGGCCGTGTCGGCGGGGGTCTTCATCTGCATCGCGCTCGGGGATCTCTTGCCGGAGATGGAGTTTCACTCGCACAACCGCACGCGGTTGACGCTGGCATTGCTGTCGGGAGTGGCGATCGCCTGGGGGATTCGATTTCTCGAACCGCCCCACGCGCATTCGCACGGCGGCGAACACGCCGGAAGTCACACGCACCGCGAATAGCAGGTTGGGAAACCTGCTCTACGGTTCGCGCCAGCCGCCGGAACACCCGGCCAGCAGTTTGTCGGCTTCTTTGGGGCCCCAGGTGCCGGCGGCGTAGTTGGGGAAACCGGGAGCAGGGGGTTGACGCCAGGCGTCGAGGATGGGGTCGCAGAATTCCCAGGCAGCCTGCAATTCGTCGGAACGCATAAACAGCGTCGCGTCGCCGCGCAAAGCGTCGAGCAGCAGTCGTTCATAAGCTTCGGGAAGTTCGCATTGGAAATAGTCGTGATAATTGAAATCGAAGCGGACGCCGTGCAAGACGAATTGCATTCCCGGTCGTTTTGCCGAAAACGACAGGCTGATCCCTTCATTCGGCTGGATGCGAAAAGTCAGCACGGTGGGCTGCGCTTCGGTGAGGTCGCAAATATCCCCCTCGCATTCGACCGTTTGAAACAGCCGTAACGGCGGGAGCTTGAATTGAATGGCCACTTCGGTCACCCGGCGGGGAAGACGCTTGCCGGTCCGCAGCAGAAACGGCACTCCGGCCCACCGCCAGTTTTCGATTTTGGCCCGCAGGGCGACATAGGATTCGGTCGTCGAGTCGCGGGCGACGGCCTCTTCGTCGCGATAGGCGGGCACCGGCTTGCCTGCGACGGTTCCCGGGCCATACTGGCCCCGGATCACTTTTTTTGCCACGTCGTCTCCCCGGATCGGCACGAGGCTGCGCAGCACGTTGAGTTTGGCGATCCCCACGTCGCTGGCGCGAAGCGTCGCGGGAGGATCCATCGCCACCAGCGCCAAAAGCTGCAGCATGTGGTTCTGCACGACGTCGCGAAGCGCGCCGGCATGGTCGTAAAAGGCGCCGCGGCGGCCTTCCATGCCCACCGTCTCGGCCACCGTGATCTGCACGTGGTCGACATATTGCCGCGTGAGCAATGGTTCGAAGATCGCGTTGCCGAACCGGAAGGCAAGCAGGTTCTGCACCGTCTCTTTACCGAGGTAATGGTCGATGCGATACACCTGATCGTGATTCAGGTAACGCAGCACGTCACGATCGAGCGCGAGGGCGCTGGCCAGATCGTGCCCGAACGGCTTTTCGATGACGACGCGCGTCCAGGGCCGATTCGGCTCGCGATGGACGAGATTCGCGCCGGCCAGGCGCTCGACAGCGGGACCGAAGTATTCCGGGTCGGTCGCCAGATAGAACAGCCGATTGCCCGGCAGGTTCAATTGCGCGTCGAGCTGCTCCAGTCGCGCGGCCAACCCCTGCATGCCCTCCGCCGTCGTGAAATCGGCTTTGTGGTAATAAACGTGCGACAGAAAAGCGGGCCAGCCTTCAGGCGTTTTGGGGGCGTCGTGGCGAAATTTGGCGATGTCGGATTGGGTCTCTTCGCGAAACTGTGCATCGGACTTGTCGCGGCGGCCGACGCCGACGATGGCGAATTGCGGCGGCAACAGCCGGCCCCGCCACACGCCGTACAAGGCGGGCAGCAATTTTCGCCCGGCAAGATCGCCCGTCGCGCCGAAGATGACGATCGTGCACGGTTCAGGCGTCGAGACCCCCGGGATGAACGGAAGCTGCGTGGGAGCCTGACCCATATCCGGTCCGATGACGGTTTCAGCCATGGCGAGGTTCTCCTGGGCACTGCTGCGGAAAGACGCCATCATACAAGCGCGGGAAGGCGTTGAGTACCGAGCACGCCGAGAGTATCGCATCCTACTTGGCGTGCAGATTCTTGTCGGCAAAATCCAGAAAGACTTTCCAGTCACCGGACGTCATCGAGTGCTTTCCGGGGCGGATGTAATAGCCCAGCGGGCTGTCGACGAGCCTTTCTGATTCGGGGTACGCGGCACCGCCGAGTCCCCGGGAACCGAGCAGCCGATACACCGGATCGGCCCCCTGCAAGACGCGAAACTGCCCTTCCGGATCAGCCCACGTGTCTTCCTGGGCATTCGCCAGGAGCACAGGACGGGGAGCACACAGAGCCACCAGGCAATTTTGGTCGAACGGCAGCCGCTCGACGTGGTCGTTGAAATTCTTGAATTCGTCGCAGAACCAATGCGGGAAGCGATCGTTGATCTGCTTGACTGTTTCTCCCACATTGTGACGGCTGGGCGCCGTGCCGCCGCAACCGGCCTGAAGCGGAATCACCAGCGCAATCCGCTCGTCGAGCGCGCCCGCCAAAAGCGCTGTTTTGCCCAGGCGCGAATGACCCACGACGGCAATCCGCTGTTTGTCGAGATCGGGATTCATGACGAGGTAGTCGACGGCCCTCTGCATCCCCCAGGCCCACGCGGCAATCGTACCCCAATCATGCGGGTCGCGACCGGCCTGCCCCGGCGTCGCGTAGAAGGGATGCACGCCGTCGGTGAAGTCGTTGCGGTCCGGATCGACGTCGCCGCAGTAAAAGCAGGCCAGCGCATAACCACGATCGATCGTTTGCTCCACAGCCCACACGTCCTTCTGCTTTCCGCGGCCGGCGTCGGTTGCCCGGTGATCGGTGCAACCGGGGCAATTGTCGGGCAACCAGGCGGCGGGGAGCGCGATCGACGGATCATCCAACAACGTGTGGTTGCCGCAGAAATTGATGCCGAGGAACACGGGCTTCGGTCCGGAGGGCTTGTTGGGGACGACCAACAGCAACGAGATCTTCGGCGCTTGCGGCGGCCCGAACGAAATCACGACTTCTTTTTTTGTCGCCTTGCCGCCGAAGTAGTTGGCATCGATCCGCTCGACCGAGGCCTGCACCGATCGGGACGCGACGGGAGGGCGACCGTACATGTAATGCTGGAACAGGGCGATCAGTTCGGGCCGGCGATTCGCGGTCCATTGATCACGGGTCGTCACGCGACTGCCGTCGAACATCAGCAGCGGATCGGGCAACTCGGTCATCGGTTTCAACCCGGCGGCTGGAGGGAAGTCGGCAGCGGCAGCGAGAGAGAAGACCAGGCAGAGCACCAAGCCTGCCAGGGCGCTCTGCACGAAGAGTCGCGAGATCGTGTGCATAATGGTCTCGGAGGATGATTGAACCTACTGGGCTGCCTCGGTCTTGAAGCCGACGACGACGCCGGCGGCGACCGCCGAACTTTCCATGGCGCCCAGATTCTGATCTTTGGCGCGTTTCCAGAACTCCACGCCCTTCCCAAGGCGCGCCGTCTGGGCGGCGATCAGGTATAAGCTCTCTTCGCGCAGGGTCAGGTCATCCAGCCGATTACAGAAGACGATCGCCTCGGCGACCTTCCCGCTCACCACCAGCCGGCTGGCCAGCCGCAGCACCAATTCGTGCAGATGGCCGTGGGGGGTGATCGCCGCATTGAGCCGCGCACTGCAACCGGCGAGATCGCCGGCTTTGAAATCGCTCTCGGCCATCAGCTTGACGACCTCCGGGTCGGTCGCATCGATCCGCGACTCGGTCGCGCTGATGATCTCGTCCCTCTTGGCCTTGTCCCCCCGCTCGGCATACTGATGCGCCACCAGCAGCGGCAGGAACGTCGCGATCAGCGGCTGGTGTTCTTTCTGAGGCTTATGGTCGTACGTTTCCAGCACATCCCAAACCTCGTCAACCAGCCCGAAGTGGACGGCGGCCTGCAGAATGGCAATTTCGGTTTTGAAGCGGGACGCGGCTGCCTCTTCGACGTCGCGAAGTTTCAGCTTATATTGCGTCAGCGCCCGGCGGATATCATCATCCCCCTTGAGTGCCATGGACCGCTTCAGCTCGGTCTTCACGCGGTTGCTGTCGTTCTCGACCTGGCGACGGCGTTCCTCGGTGGGACTCTTCGCCGGGCCGATTCCGCTCAGGAATCGCAGGGCCAGGTGGATGTTGTCCTTGGCCCGCGGATCTCCGCTACGGGCCTGCACTCCCGCGACTTCAGCTGCGGCGAATGCCATTTGCTTGAGCGTCGTCGCGTCGTCGAGCTTCATGTCCATGAGCGGCTTGGCTCCCTCGACAATAACTGGTTTGGGAGGCGACAGGGAATGCAGGGCATCCTGGGCCTGCTTAAGCAGTTCCGCAGCTCCCGAACGATCGTTCTGACCGAACCGCACGTCCGCCAGGCGCGCCAGCAATCGGGCCTTGCCCTCTGCGGAAAGGCCTTTTCCCGCGGCCACGGCTTGTGCCAAACCGTTGGCGTCATCGACAGGAACGCCGTCGCGCAGGAATGTTTCGGCCCAGGCGGTCGTGGCCTCGGCCTTCGCGACCGGGTCGGCGGTCTGGCTGGCCCAGGAGTGAGCGTCGTCCCATCGGCCGCGCACGGCCAAGGCCAACGTGACGGACGTTTCCAGGGGGAATTGCCAATCACCGAAGGTGCGCCCCGTGAAAGGCCGGTCGAAATTGAACGAATTATCTGCGATGACGATCCGCGTGGCTCCGGCAAGCTGTTCGAGGGGCGATTCGCTGTGATGCTTGGCGAGCAACTGGCGGGCTGCTTCTGCCTTTCCCGATACGACCAGGAGCGGAGCAATGGCGATCGCCGACTCGGTGGCGAATCGGCCGCGAACCGGCAGCTTTTCGGCGAGGCGGGCGGCCTCGTCGATCGTCTTCTGGAATTCTTCAGGAAATTTGGCGCTCCGCCAAGCCATGTCCACGAGCGGCGGGATGCCCTCCCACGAACTTTGGTTCGAAGTCTTCTCCAGCAAGTCCAATTGTTCGCGGGCCTTTTTGGGATCGCCCGCATAGGTAAATGCCGTGACGGCCAGCCGCCGCCACATCGGCTGCCGCTCCCGCCGGACATTGCCATAGACCTCGAACATGCGAGCCAGCGCCTGCTTGATGACGGCGTCTCGAGCGGCGTTGGGGCCTTGCTCTATTTCGGGTTTGACGTCGATTTGCGTTTGCGTGTCTTTCTTGTCCTCCGTCATGGACAGCGGATCGGATCCTGAACTCGAGCTGCCTGTATAGGGAGCCAGCGGCGGAAGCTCGGTCGGGCCGTGGTCCTGCATGAAATAGATGCTGGCCCCGGCAATCGCCGCGAATGCGATTCCTCCCCCGATGTACAACCACGGGATTTTCTTCTTGGGCGGCCGAGGAGGAGCGACGACCTCCTTTTTTTCGAGTGCGGGAGCCGTAAACAACGGGACCATGCACTGGGGATTACAGCACTTCACCTGCTTGCCGGCGGCCTTCGAGGAGATGAACCCCTTCGTTTCGCACATGGGGCAGGTGACTTCGATCGTCTTGCCCGGGCCCTGTTGCCGGCTGACCGGGATGGCGTTCGCCGCCACAGTCGGATCGATTCCGAACGGGTCGTCTTCCGTCGCCGCAGGGGGCGCCTCTTCTGGTGATTTTCCACCTCGTGCGGCGGAGGTGCCGGACCTGGTCGCAGCGGCCGAACCGGAACCACCCTTTGACGCAGCGGGTCTGTCGGAGCCAGTTTTCGCAGCCGGGGCTTTTGCTGCCGGCGCCGAACGGGCCGGCGCGGCTCCTCCCTTCAGAGGAGCGCCGCAAAATGGACAATCGACGGCATCGTCGTCAAGCACCGACTGCTTACACGCCGGACATGTGGGAAGGTCCATGTTGCCGAAAGCCCTGAAATCGAGAAATGGTGGATACTTTCAGAATACAGCCGGCGAAGACAAGTTGCCAGCGCGGGTGCCGTGGAAGAAGGTGAAGAGAGAAGGGAGAAAAGGGAAGAGTAAAGGTCTACGGGGCGCCAAATTGAGACGTTTCGGCGAGGCGAATGGTTCCCGGAACGGTTGTCCACTTCGTTCGCTCTTCGCTCCTCTCTCTATATCTCCCTTATGTTGAGGTGCAACATGCCGTAGTCATGAGTGTGCACTCGTTTTCGGGGGCTGGGTGAATCGCCTATAATGCCAATATGAACATGTCGGCATCAAAATTAACGTCCCCCCGCGAACCTTCAACGTGGGAACTGGCGGCGGAATCGATCACCGTTAAAATCCGCTGGTTTGGGGTCGCCGTCGGATTCCTGCTGGTCAATATTATCGACCGGCCTGCGGCCGAGCATCGCGCCGTGATGAATTCCATTCTGACCCTGGGGGCCACGTTTGCGTTCGTCGACACGCTGTGGAGTCTCCGCGGCCGAGTGTTCCTCAGTCGCTGGCCCCTCATCATTTCGCTGATGGAGGCCGTATTCATCGGCTTCCTGTGTTATTTCGATCAGGGACTCGACAGCCCGTTCCGGTTCTACTATTTCCTGTCGCTCCTGGTCTGCGCTATCCGCCATTCGCCCGCCGTGACGCTGGGGACGTTTGCGCTGCACAGCATCAGTTACGGCGAGCTGTTTTTCAGCCGGGGAAACGAGTCGCAGGGTCTGCCGACGCTGTTCGTGATGCTGGTTTCGATGGGCTGGGTAACGTGGGCTTGCACGTCACTGGTGGAGTTGCTCAAAGCGGCGGGCCGGCGGCTGACGCAGCTTAACGGCGAATTGCGACTGAACCAGGTCGAGCTCGAAGAGCGGATCCAGCAGCGCACGGGCCAATTGCAGCAATCCCAGGCGCTCGTCGTGCAGCAGGAAAAGCAGGCGGCGTTCGGACTGTTGGCGGCAGGCATCGCTCACGAGGTGGGCAACCCGCTGGCCGCCATCAGTTCGCTCGTGCAGATGCTGAACCGCCGTCCCAACGACGAATATACGCGCGAACGGCTGCAAATGGTCGACGATCAGTTGCGGCGCATTCAAGGAACGCTGCGCGAACTGGTCGATTTCAGCCGCCCGGCCACGAACCAGAAGAGCATGTGCGACGTGCACGAACTGATCGACGGGGCGCTGAA
>DASYAR010000537.1:0-7365 GCA_036501235.1 Planctomycetaceae bacterium | reverse complement strand
GATTGGCCGCTGGGATAATCCAGGACGATTGTGGGGACGCTCCGCAGATGGTCGAGGGCCGACGCGGAGAGTTGATCGAGCGTTTCGCTGCCGAGGATGACGCACGCGTCATTTTCACGGCGTTCGAGAATTCCATCCACGGAGAACTCACCAGGGTTGAATCGCGGATACCCGCGCGCCAGGTTCACGCTGAAGGGATATCCCGTCTGCCAGCAAAGCACGCTGTCTGCCCCAGTCACGTCGCCGTACAGGCGCATTCGCCGGGCATAGAATCGCGTGTAAGAATTCAATTCTTCGACGAGTTTCAGCAGGGCCGAGACGTTGTGATGCCCCAGCCCGCGCGTGCTGAGCCCCAGTCCGAAAAAGACCACCCCCGACTGACAGGCTTTCATCCGGCGCGCCAGGTCTGCGAGCGCGGGAAGCGGCGCGCCGGTGGCGCAGCCGGCCGTCAGCGGCGTCCCGCCAATCAAGCTCCGCAACGTCCATAACGCCTCGAAATCCCGTTCGGGATCGACTTCGACGAAGACATCGGCCAGGGCGCTAGTGCCGCTCGGCTGGTGGTCGACGACGACCACCGTCCGATCGCGGCGCCCGCCGGGGAGGAATTCGCCGATCGGGTCGACCGAATAGCGTTCGAGGTGCCGCGGGTGGGTGACGGTCGGGTCTGCTCCCCAGAAGACGATCAGATCGGACCGATTGCGAACTTCGCCAAGGGAACTCGTCGATTCACCCGTCTGCTGAAACGCAATGATCGACGGCGCATGGCACAGCGAGGCGGTGGTGTCGATCGTGGCGCCTAAAGCATCGGCCAGAGCCACGGCCGCACGTTGCCCTTCGGTGCTGCTGCGCGACAGGCCATAGATGAGCGGCGCACGAGACCGCGCCAGAACTTCCGCCGCACGGGCGACGGCGGCTGCGCACGACACGGGCTGCCCGGCGATCGACGCGGCGGGGGGGGCCTCTGCCCCTTGCGCCAGAAACCACGGTTCGGCCAGGCCGCAGGCGCGCTCGGCCCGTACGATGCGCTCGCCGTCGATCGTGATCTGCAAATCGTCGCACACGCAACCACATTGCGTGCAGGCAACGTCGTCGATGATGCGGAGCAACGGAGAACCTATCGGGAGAGAGCCGCCAGCGGCCACTGCGGTTTGCGAACGTGCCGGTCTTGACTCGACTGTAATTCCGCTGTGCCGGCGTGACAAGTTCGTTCAGTGTGATAGCGCTTGGGCATCTCGAAGCTTGCGCGCCATGCCGCGCGATCGGCGAAATGCCCGGGCCCAGGTAGGCACAGCCCACCCTGCGGCGCGGATGCGCGCCAGCGGGCCGTGCGTTACCGGCGTAGAATTTCTACAATCGGACGGGATGGCCGGGGTTTCATCAGGGGCGGGGGGTTTGTCGAGAATCGAATATGGATGACGTGCGAGGTTGGTCGTCGTTCCGAAACGCAATCCGGGGGCTCCTGTTGATCCTGCCCGCCCTCGCCGGCTGCCCGGAACGGCAAACGATTGAGACCGCGCAGGATTCGCTCCCCTTCGCAGGAGTGCAAATCCGCATCGGCGTGCCGTCCGCATTGGATCTTCGCACGGCATGGGAAGGTCCACTGAATGAATGGGAGGCCCAAACGGGAGCCAAATACCATTTGGAGGAGATCCCTCAGCCAGGCGCTGACGAAGCCTTCGCTATTTTCTCCGGTTCAATTGCGCCCACTCTGGCGCTGTTTCCTCTGGAGCGTGCGGGCGAATTGATCGCGGCGGGCAGCCTCGCCCCATTGCCCGAATCAGTGCGGGGGGACGCAGACGGCGTGAACTGGACGGATCTGTTCCAGGGGTTGCGTGACAAAATCGCGTCGCGCAAAGGACAACCGATCGTGTTGCCGCTGGCCTCCCCGGTTCTGGTGTGCTGCTACCGCCAAGATCTATTGCAAGCCGCGGGACTCAAGCCGCCGCAGACCTGGGACGACTATCAGCAACTGGTCGACAAGATCGAGAGCTGGGCGCCAGGCTTGAACGCCGTCGAACCGTGGGGAGAATCGTTTCGCGCCACGACGTTTCTCGCGCGGGCCGTATCCGCGGCCCAACATCCTGGTCAATATTCCCTGTTTTTCGACATCGAGACGGGCGAACCGCTGATCGACAACGCTGCGTTCGTGCAGGCCCTCGAGGCCTCGCGGCGCGCGCTGCAGAAGATGCCCGGCGACGTCCTCAACTTCGGCCCCGACGACTGCCGAAATGAACTGCTCATGGGACGAGCCGCATTGGCGATTGTCTGCGAACCTTCGCCGTGGGATGTCGCACGTCACCGGGAAGCTGTGGACCAGCCGGCCGACAAGCGAATCGCTGCGGCGAGTTTCGGCGTCATTCGCCTCCCCGGATCGCGCGAAGTCTACGACGCCTCGCGCCGATTGTGGGAGCCGCTGCCGGACAAAGGGGTTTCTCACGTGACTTTGACGGCATTTTCGGGTTGGGCGATCGGCGCGGGCTCGTCGAGCAGTCGCGTTCAAATCGAAGCCGCATGGAACGCCCTGTTGAAAGTGGCTGGACCGGATCTCGTTTCGGGATTTCCACCAGCACTGATCGGTTTATGCCGCGAATCGCAATTGCAATCGGGATCGTATGCATCCAGCCGGGACGGCGACGGAGCCGTCTCTGTGGCGAATTCGGTCGCGCAGAGCCTGCGCGACTCGCGGCTGGTCGCCGAACTGCCGATCGCCCATCGCCACGAATTCCGGCTGGCTTTGACGCGCTCGCTCGGAATGGCAATTGCAGGTTCCCAGTCGCCTGAAGAGGCGCTGCGAGATGCGGCCGCAGAGTGGCGCGAGATCATCTCCCGCATCGGGCCATCCCGGCATCGTGACAATTATCGGGCGAGCCTGGGATTGAGCCCGAAACCGAAGGCCGAGTGAGGAGCGAGAGGTGAAATTCGGGCGAATTCGGTGATTGCCGAACATTGTCACTTCGTCGCGGCGGTGAACTGAAGTTCATCGTTCTGAGGTTTGGGATGCCCGCTGGCCTGTGCCTACTAGTCCAATCAATTGGGGTGGGCACAGCCCAGTTTCCGGGCAGATCAGAGGGACTGATTTGGCGCTCCCAAGCTCGCGAAAATGACGTATAGTTCCGGGGTGAGTACCTGACGATTGACGCCTGCGACCCCTGAAATCTTCGGGAGGTATATCATGAGTGTCCTCGGTCCGGGCAGTATGCCCAACCTCGGTCTGGCCGGTGCTTTGTCGGCAGGTCAATTGCGTGCTCCCGACTTGGGCGACCGGGACAAAGCCGATCAATCCATTCAGAAGCTGAAATCCGACCAGTTTCGTCTCGCCAATCGCGATCTCGACGACAGCATCGAAACGGATTTCTCGCACGGTCAGGTGGGTGATCGCGATTCCGACGGCAGGCTGCCCGGCCAGGCTCCGGGAGAAGAGCCCTCGCAGGAGGAGGCAGGCGCCGAGCCAACAGCACCGCCGCGCGTCGCCGGCCTCAAGAGCGGTTGCGGCGGCTTTCTGGACGTCGATGCCTGAGTCGGGCGATTTCAGTCAGTCGACTTCATCCGCCACGGGAATATCCCCCTCGTCGCCATCGCCAGGGTCAGGCATCGCACCGGTGCCGGTTGGGACACGGTTGTGGGTCGCAGGCGCCAAGTCTGCGGCATCCGTTCCAGTCGGGTGGGCGTCACTCTCGCCGTGCAGCGGAACGACGACGGGCTCAACAGGCAGATCAACGCGTTTGGACTGTGGCGCAGAGCCCGGGCTGTCCAGAACCGGGGGCATCAGAGGTGACGCCGGCTGGACCGGGCCCGCCGGCGTTTTTGGAGGCCTGGGTCCGGGACTCGAGTTCGAATAACTCTGCTGGACGAGCCCCTCGCTGACGACCCGCGTTCCCGCAGCCTTCTCGGCCCAACGGCTCGAGCGGCTTCGCAGTTTGATTTTCTCGAAGGCGTCTTTATAGGCCTTCGAAGGGGACGGCAATTCCGACAGATACACGCCGTTGTACTCGAGAATCGAGCCCTTCTCGTAGTGCAAGTTCTTGATTCCGACCTCGTATTCCACCAGGGCGCGATAGTATTGCGATTGGGCGTCGGCCAGTTTTCGCTGGGCGTCCAACAGGATGAACAGGATCTGCGAAGTCGGGTCTTCGACCGCCTTGAGGGCCTTGAGCTGTTCCAGCACGGCGGCGCGGCGATTGTAGCTCGTTTCGACGATCTGCTGAGCACGGCTCAGCTCGGCGAAGGCGTTCGACAAGTCCACAACGACTTGCCGTTCCTGTTCGTTCAGGATCGCCCGCTCGCGCGCCAGTTGCAGCTCGGCGTTGCGGACGGCGGCATGCCCCTTGCGGAAGCCGAGCGGCATCGAAAAATCCACGCCCAATTGCCATTCTTGGAACTGCGCCGTCGCCAGGTTCGCCCAGGCGCTGCTGTAAATGCCCGTGATCCGATCACTGGGCGTGTCGAACAGGTCTTTGCCGAAGCCACGGATACGGTACAAACCCGATGCGTCCAATTGCGGCAGCAACAGATTGCGCGAGGCCAGAAGCTGCATCTCGCGGTTTTTGATGGTCCACTTCTGCTTGCGAAGCTCGGGACGGCGCGACAAGGCTTCGGCCAGGCACACGTCCCATTCGAAGGCTGCCTGCCCCAGCTTTGGCTCGTCGCTGGGACGAATCAGCGTGCCGTCGCTGATCGCCAGGCCCATCATCTGCCGCAAGCGCCGCTCGCAGGTAAACACGCCTCCCGATCCGCGGAACGTCCCGCCCGACGATCCGCTGCTGGAGCGCGTGCCTTCGACCTGCCTGCCGGTCAGGGCATTTTGCACTTCTTCCTGGAGGCGGAAATGCTGTTCCCGAGCCTGGGCTTCCTGCTGTGCTTCGCCGCCCCGCCGACCCTTGAGCGCCACGACAAACCGCCAGGTCTCGAGCGCCGCGTCACGGGCCGTGATTTTCGCGTCGAGATCGCGATAGGCGTAGTACAGGTCCCAATACGCGTTTTCGACGTCGCTGACGAAATTCCGCACGCCCCCTTCGAAATCGGCCAGACTGGCATCCGAGTTGATGCGAGCCAGGAGCACGCCTTGCGGCAGACCGGGGATGCCCGTCGGCCCGAAAATTCGGTTGTAATCGGCCCCGGCGCCGGCCAACAGAGGCTGTCGGATCTGCGCTTCGACGTTTGTATTCCACGAGCTGTAAAACTCGTTGCCGGGAGCATTGTTCGAGTCGTAGGAGGTATTGCTCGTCAAGCTCACCTGCGAACCAATGGCCGTTCGCTTATTGATCTGCATCTGGTACACGGAGGCGTCCTGGAACAGCAGTCGCGTGCCGCCGCCGAAGAAGATGTTGTTGAGGGCCCGGTTGTTGTTCTGGAAATACGCGCTCCCGACGACGTTCGCGTCGAATGCGGACAGTGTCGATTCGACGCCGAACCGGGGGTCCGTTTCGGTGATCGCCGGATCATGAATCGTGCGTACGCCGCTGGGATTTTTCAGAACGATCCCTCCCAGGTCGCGCAGCACCCGCGAATTCTGCAAGGCGGTCTGAATGACCTCTTCGAGCGGCATGTCCCGATATTCGTGCGGCCCGTCTTCCTGGATCGTCATCGGCGGGGCCGTGGCCGTGACCCCGAACGGGTCTTCGCTTTCGACCTTTGCCTCCTCGAGCTGCAAACTGGTCGAGTCATAGACGGACGCATCTTGGAGGTCATCGGTGGTCAGCGTGCTGCGCTTCGGCAAGCCACATCCCGACAGCCCGAGCGCTGCCGCCGTGACCAGCGCTGCAAGCTTCCTCCCGAACTGAACCATTTTGCCGGCCCCAATGAATTGGCTCCGATTGACCCGCACTGCACCCAGGGACCGGGCGCAGGTGCAACTAAGCATCGGCAAAACCCATACACGCGATACAATCGTTATCACCCGTAAAGGCGGAATTCTCGCTAAATCCTGCCAGGATCTCGCGAAAAATCAGGCGAGTCGCCACGTATGACAACCCATTTTGCCCATTTTTCAAGGCTCCACCCCTGTTAAATATCCCGACGTGCGCCGCGGTTCGCACTGGATTGGATCACAGAGAATTCGAACGGGGGCCCGGTCTCTGGCGCCTGGCAAATCTTCGCGTGGCCCTCGGCCGGGAATGCCTGACCTCCCTGGTAAATCGCGGGTATAATAAAAACGATATGGTGCCGGAAACCGAACCCACATCCGCTCGACTTGGCGACGTCACCTTGCAGGAAATCGACGACCTGCTCGACGAAGTTTCGCGCCTGTCGCTGTCGGAGTCGACGCCGCATGAATTTCATTTCGAAGTGCTGGAGCGCGCCGTCCGCGCCTTGGCCGCGGTTGGTGGGGCCGTCTGGATCCGCTCGGAATCCGGAGAGTGGCAACTTGATTCTCGCGTCGACCTCTCCCGCAACCGGATCGTCGAAACGCTCGCCGGTCAGGCGGCGCATCGCGACCTGCTGCAATCGGTCATCGAAGGCGGACAAGGCAAAATCGTCCTGCCCCATACCGCGTCGGCTGCCGGCGAATCGTCCAATCCGACCGAGTTTCTGCTGATCGTCTGTCCGATGGCGATGGGACTCACGGCGGCGGGGGACGACACGGCCGTCGCCGGGGTGCTGGAAGTCGCACAGCGCCCGGGAGGATCTCCCGGACAGCATCAGGGGTATCTGCGATTGATGGAAGCGCTCTGCGAGCTGGCTGCCGATTATCATCGACAGCGGCGGGTGCGCGTGTTGCAGGCCATCGCCAAGAAAGCCCACGATGTCGAACGCTTCGGCCTCGATGTGCACGCGTCTCTCGATCTGGTTGCGACGGCGTGTGCGGTCGCCAATGAAGGACGCCGCCTCATCGAGTGCGACCGCTTGAGCATTGCCGTGGGACATGGGCGCCGCTTGCGAATTCTGGCGGTCAGCGGGCTCGAATCGGTAGACCGCCGCGCCAACATCGTGCGGCGGCTCGCTGACCTGGCCCAAGCGGTCGTCCTGACGGGCGAATCGTTCTGGAACGCGGGCGACAGCGAGCAACTGCCGCCGCAGATCGCCAGGCCGCTGCACGCCTGGCGTGACGAATCGCACGCGCGCTCGGTGGCGATCGTTCCACTCAAGAGAGCGTCCGGCAGCGCATCGCGAAATGGGTCTGCCGATCCATTCGGCGCCGTCATTATCGAGTGGTTCGGTGGAGAGAAGACCGACGAAACCTGCCGGCAGCGGGTCGATGCCGTGTGCCGCCACGCCGAATTGGCGCTGCGCAACGCCTTGGAGCACGAGAGCTTTCCATTCTTCAGGCTGCTGCGCATCTTGCGGAAGGCGCGCTGGTTCGTGGCGGCACGACGGCTTCCCAAAACGGTTGCCGTCGTACTGGGACTGACGGCAGCTGTTATCGCG
>DASYAR010000536.1:0-3375 GCA_036501235.1 Planctomycetaceae bacterium | reverse complement strand
TTCTCGAATTTCCTGACTGTGCCATCCTTGGCTCCCCAAAAAAAAGGATCTACGGCAAGATCTCCGCCCGACTTCCCCCGACATCTTGCACCAAACGGGTCCGGCCTGTCCAGATCATGTCGTGCGCCCGTTTATTGGGATCACGCATTCTTGAGATTCACTCCGGAACGAGTTCGTGGTAGGCTGGCGGCATGACTACTCCAGCCGCTCCGAATTCTGTGCCCTCTGCATCAGGGCGAAATCCGAATCGTATTTTGCGACGGGCCGTGATCGTTACGGCGGTTGCGATCCTGATTTGCGGCGCGTGGCAATTGGCCCGCTCGCGCGAGGCTCGGCCACCGTTACCCAATCAGTCAGATGTTCGCAGCATCGAGGCGAGTTTTTTCGATCGCGACACGGAGTCGCGCGTGACGTTTCAGGTCCCTCCCGCGCATTGGGACGCGATTTTTGCCGCGCTCCTGCCGGCGCGAAAAGATAACGATCCGGCGAAATGGGTCGGTCTCGGCGAATTGGAGTTCAAGCTGGCGAACGGGGATTCGTATCACGTTGAACTGTACAGTATCAGTGATGGGCCGGGCGCGTTTGCTGCGGGGCCGACGTTCGAACAGCGAGCTTACTACCGCGGCGGCGACAGCAGCGATCTGGAACAGGCGCTGGGTGCCGTGTTCAAGGCGTCCGACGAGTTCAGCAAGAAGCCTGAATAGCGGTGTCTCTTTGACTTTGTCGCGGCTATGCGCGCGGAACGAGTTTGGAGAATCCCAAGGTCACCGTGAGCGAAGAATTGGTAAACTGCCATTCTCAGCTCTTAAGATGGCAGCCAAGACGCGACTTGTTCGTACAGCCCGCAAGCGGCTTCCCACTGTTTCGATTCGGGTGAATAGAACATGTATCCGCGGTCGCCGCGGTCCCCGTGCACACCCACGAAGTCGTGCAGATCGACGATTTGCCGCGAACGCACGTACTGCCGGCCATTCCATTCCAGCATCGCGGCTTTGGCACTTCGCCCGGAGTGCAAATCCTCAAGCAACTCGAATTGTCGCATTGGTCCCATGTTCTCATCCTCCTGAATCTGCCGGTTTGTCCGGGTTTAATACCCGTTTTTTTTATCGGATGGATTCGGCCCTGAACCTTACGATTTCGTAAGCATTCAACTGAATATTACGAAATCGTAAGTTTTTGGCAAGCGGGTTTCCGGAGGCTCGAAATCGATTTTTGCAGAATCTTTGAGAATCCGTCCATCGCCAACTAGAATGGCGCCGGTTTTGAAACCACAGCAAATTGTTTTGCATCAAGGAGATGAACCATGAAGCGAGCCCAGTTTCTGGTCGTGGCAGGGTTGCTGTTGGCCCTGGCGACGGCGCATGCGGAGGACAAAGCCGTGCTCAAAGAAGGAGACAAGGCGCCCAGTTTCGATTTGAAGGGATCCGACGGCAAAGAGTACACACTGAGACAATTCGCCGGCAAGCAGGCAGTCGTCATTGCCTGGTTTCCCAAGGCCTTTACCGGCGGCTGCACGAAAGAGTGCAAATCCATGCGCGAGAACGGCGAGAAGATCCGCAAATTCGATGTGGCCTATTTCACCGCCAGTTGCGATACGCCGGAAGAGAACAAGAAGTTCGCCGAAAGCCTGATGCTCGACTATCCGATTCTCAGTGACCCGACGACCGAGGTCGCCAAAGCGTATGGAGTCGTCCACGAAGGACGCAAAGTGCCCGAACGCTGGACTTTCTACATCGACAAAGACGGGGTCGTGAAATCGATCGACAAGAAAGTGACGACGGACTCGCACGGCGAAGACATTGCGAAGAAGTTGGAAGAACTGGGAGTCGCCAAAAAGAAGTGAGCGATGATTCTTCAGCCAAACAGCTCGAACGAGATCCACAGACGAAATGCGGTATGCTAAATATGCCGTCCATCCAGCGACCTGCTTGGGTCTTGTTCTCGTTCCGGCGTTCCGTAAAACAGCCCCAACGGGGCGAGATTCCAGGATGTGACGACCAGTTCAGGTCAGCACGAATTTCGCCCCGACAGGGCTCAACCGATTTTTGTTTTCGATACCCAGGGCTGGCGCCCTGGGCTATCGAATTTCGCCCCTTTGGGGCTGAAAACGCGACTTCGTCGCGCTGCTGTCCGCGGAAAAAGAACGGAAAGTGTGTGTCCGTCACCGAGTCTCGACGAAACGGCCCATCCGTTCAGTACACTGGATCAGGCCCGTTTTGGCAGCGGCACAGCCGCAACCCGTTAACTCCGGCTGCGAAAATCGGTCGAGTCTGAAGATCCGAGGTTTTTTCGAACTCGCCGTCACGAGCGCCATGCTGACCCGCCTGCGGCACATTCTGGAGATGATTCGGTTCAGCCACACGCTGTTCGCGTTGCCGTTTGCGCTGCTGGCGGCGTGTCTGGCCTGGCGACAGAATGCGCGCGACGGGACCTCCTTTCGTCCCCAGGAACTGCTGGGGATCGTGCTGTGCATGGTGTTCGCCCGCTCGACGGCGATGGCCTTCAACCGACTCGCCGATCGCTGGATCGACGCGGCGAATCCGCGCACCGCGAATCGGCATCTGCCGGCGGGCCTGTTGAGCGTTTCCAGCGTCACGGCATTCTGCCTCCTGGGTACCGGCGGGTTCGTCGCATCGACGTTGCTGTTCTGGCCCAATCCTTGGCCACTGTACCTTGCGCTTCCCGTGCTGGCGTTTCTGTGCGGGTATTCGTATGCCAAGCGATTCACTGCGCTGTGCCACTACTGGCTGGGGGTTGCGTTGAGCTTGTCCCCCGTGGCCGCATGGATTGCGATTCGCGGCGAAGTGGCGTGGCCGCCCGTCTTGCTGGCAGGGGCTGTCTGCTTCTGGGTCGGCGGTTTCGACATCATTTACGCCTGCCAGGACGTGGCGTTCGACAAAGAGCGGGGCCTGTTCAGCATCCCTTCGCGGATCGGCGTTCCCCGAGCCCTCAAACTGGCGCTCGCCAGTCATCTGGCGATGCTCGTTTGCCTGGCGGGCTTAGCGGCAACGGCCGACCTGGGCTGGGTCTTTGTCGCCGGTGTCGTCGTCGTGGCGTGCCTTTTGACTTATGAGCACTGGCTGGTGCGCCCGGATGATCTGGCCCGCGTGAACCTGGCGTTTTTCCATGTGAACGCCGTCATCAGCGTCGGCCTTCTGGTGATCACCCTCGCAGATATGTGGGTGCGGAAGTAGCGCGTAATATCGCCGCAGGCTCCGGCTTAAACGATTGGCGATGTTTCGCTCGGTTGATTTGACTTGCGCAGCGGGCCGTGGATGTAGATGTCGCCGGCGAGCGGCTCGATTTCGGCAGGATCGAGATCGGGCAATGATGCGGGCAGAGACTTCCCCGAGCCGGCGAGCGGAGACTTCGCGG
>DASYAR010000535.1:0-22026 GCA_036501235.1 Planctomycetaceae bacterium | reverse complement strand
GCGACCAGGCCGACCGTCAGCGAATTCGCCGCGCCCGTCGCCGGATGCCCGATCAAACCGGTGACGCATAACGCCCCAGCCCCTCGCCTTCCCGCCACGGCCGCCCGCGCTATCCTGAAATGGCGGTCGTGTACGGTTACGCTTTCGGGGATGCTATCTGCCCGGTGGGACTTGCTGAACAACGTCACCGGGAGGCTGACAGTCAAGGCGGAATCTCGGAAGGGAAAGCGGCGCGATAAGTCGTGGCGCTTGTCTCGCGAGACGCTGGCGCTACTGGACGAAATCCGGGAGCCGACCCGCGAACTGATTTTCCCGTGGCCGCACAATCACGCCACGATTTATAACCGATACCGGAGGCTGCTCAAGCGCGCTGGTTTGCCGCACGACCGGTATCGACTTTTCCATTGCATCCGAAAATCTTCAGCGTCCCATTTATTGGCCGCCGGAGGAAATCCGACTGAACATCTTGGCCACGCCGACGCGGCCACGACGCGAGTCTACATGGTGCCATCAATCGTGGAGACGGCCAGTGCGTCGGACCTGCTGTTTCGCCCAAATCCGGGCCGGGCGCTGCTGCTGCTGACGGCGGAAGGGAGTGTGCAATGAGTATCCCGTGCCGGCAGAACCCCGGCGCGGAGGTTGGCCCTCTGGCGTTATCCTGTCTTCATCGCAGGACGATGCCCGAGGGGAGGCCCGCCGTGCGGCACGTTCAACAACGGACGTGCTGTCGGCGGGATGTGGCAAGTGACGTTTCCCCCGCCTCCGCCTCGGCGTGTCGTTGACGCGGCACCTGGGCGGTGGGCGGGATTTTTGGGTGGCTCATTCAAACAGGAGGAAGATCATGCAGGCAATGGAAACGAAACGACGCAAGACCGCCCGACGCGGCAACGGCGAAGGGAGCATTTATCAGCGTGGCGACGGGCGCTGGGTGGCCAGCGTGGTCGTCGGGCGCGACCAGACGGGAAAGCAGCGGCGCAAGGTCGTCTACGGCTGGACGAAAGCCGACGTGACAGGGAAACTATCCAAGCTGCTGCCCCAGGCTCTTGACGGCACGCTCGGGACGCATGAACGACTCACGGTTGGGGCGTACCTCGACAAATGGATGGAAGACACCGTGAAGGCCAATCGAAAGCCCAGCACATTTGCACGCTACGAAACGTCGTGCAACTTGCACATTAAGCCGCTGATAGGCGGAATCCAGCTTTCCAAACTGACGCCGGTTCAACTGCGAGGGCTCTACGCCAGCCTGCAACGCGACGGACACTCTCTGGCGACGTGCGAAATCACTCACGCGATTCTGCATTCGGCGTTCAAGTCGGCGCTCAAAAGCGACCTCGTGACCCGCAACGTCTGCGATTGTGTCGACCGTCCGAAAGCGCCGGACGCCGAGATAAAGACAATCGACGCCGCGCAGGTCAACATGCTGCTCGAATCCATCCGCAACGACCGGCTGTACGCGCTCTACTTGCTGGCGATCGACTCGGGAATGCGTCAGGGCGAAATGCTGGCGCTGCGATGGGACGACATCAGTTTCGAGTCGCGAACGATTTCCGTCCGTCGCAAGGTTATCGAAGTCAAAAAAGTGTTTCACGTTGACGAACCGAAGACCGCCAGCGGCCGCCGAAGCATCACTGTGACGCCTGCCACGATCGAGGCCCTTCGGGAACATCAGGCCAAGATGCTCGCCGAGGGGCTTATCGGGGGCGGCTGGGTATTCCCGCGTCGCAACGGGAAGTTCATCCGCCGCAACTGGCTCGTCCTACGGATCAAGAAGATCCTGGCAGACGCTGGCCTCCCTGAAATCACGTTCCACGCTCTGCGGCACACCTGCGCCACGATGCTGCTACAGGCCAGCACACACGGGAAGATCGTCCAAGAGCGGCTGGGGCATTCCAAGATCGCGATTACGCTCGACACCTATTCCCACGTTACCCCGACGATGCAGCAGCAGGCCGCCGACGTAATGGGCGGTCTTCTCGCGAAGGCCGGGGCCTGATCTCTACATTGCTGCTACATTTTGTCCGCCGCGACGGCAAGAAAATGCAGAAAATCTCGGAGAAATGATGAAATCTGCGGAAATCAGCACGGAAGAACATATTCCGACTATCGGCGTCTGTCGTTCTCCGGGACGAGACTCAGCCGGCTGGCGTCGCTCGGAAGACGGATAACGGTCCCGAGCGTCAGATTATCCGGACTGCCCAGAATATCCTGATTTTGCTCGTAAATCTCACTCCACCGCGACGCCCTGCCCAGATGCCGCTGGGCGATCCCTGTCAGGGTGTCGTCGGCGCCGATGCGGTACATCGGGTCGCCCGATTTACTGTAGAAGTATCCATCGGCCGGCGCTTTGCCGGTCGCCGGGGCGGCGGTCCCGTCGCTGTCACGGCCGGCCGTGGGCCGTTCGAACCGAGGGCGACCATCCGAGCCTTGCGAAACCGTCTGGTGAGGAGCCGATCCAGCCGGCGCCTTCTCGATCAGCTCCGGATACTTCCGTTCGAGAAACGCGGCGGTGGGTGTTGCAATCTGCGTGCCCGGCTTGAGCTTTTGCGGATCCGGAACACGATCGAGGTTGTGCCGCATCAAAGCCTGATAATAGCGGGCGGTGCCATACTGCTTGCGAGAGATCTTCCAGAAATTGTCTTCCGGCTGGACGCGGTACGTGTCGCTGTTGGCCCCGTGTGAAATGCCGGCATCCGGGAGCTCATCGGCCGACAGGCGATTCGCCCGAATGCGAGCGTCGGGCGGGGATGGCGTTTTTCCGCGTGGCTGAATCGGCGTCGCGCCGGAGCGCGAGCTGCGGCCCAGATCCAAATCTGCGTCGGCGTCCAGCGATGACGAATCGTCGTCAAACCTGTCTGCGGGAGTCGAACGGACGATCCTCGTCCTGCTGACAGCGCGACGAGACGTTGCGTCATCGGTGGTGAAACCTTCCAGCCGTTCATCGGCGTCCGGTTCATCACGCACGTCAATCGGCTGGATCTTGGGACCGTTGTTCCGACTCACCGTTCTGTTCGCCGTCTTGGGCTCAGCCAGGTCATATCCCTCCAGCTTGTCGTCGGCCAAATCGTCGGAGTCCTCAGCGGACGGATCGCGCTCATTGATCGACTGAATCCGAGGGCCGGCGTTGGGCCGGCGCGCCGCCCCTGGCATCGTCGCGCCACGATTCGCGTAGTTGCCGGAAATTCCCGTCTGGCGGTTCGTTTTTGCCGGTCGTTCGAGCGGACGTGCCGTGAAATCATCGTCATCATCGTCCGGTTCAGACTGCGCAATTCGTGGTGGACTCGAATCGTCGGCGTCGTCCGCCATGTCGAGGGAGTCGTCGATTTGCGAGGCTGGCTTCTGCAGCCCGCGTTTCCGTGATGCCACAGTGGCGCCGACCTTCCGCGTGATCGGCGCCGCCTGCGGCGGATGTCCTGTTCTGCGAGGTTCCCGGTTGGCTGGTTCGTCGAACTCGTCGTCCGGAGAGACCTTGACGGTGTCGTCGAACGGATCTCGACTGGTTGAATCGCCCAACGTATCGGCGTCGTCGTCAGTGTCTGCATCCGCCGTTTCCACGGCGTCTGGATCTTTGGCTTCAGTCGCGCTGGGGGTCGGGAAATACTGCTGATATCCGAAATAGCCGCCGCCAACCGACGTCAATAGCCCCAGCAGACTGGCAATCTTGAATTTCCAACCGGTGGCGGGGCGCGATTTGGGCGCCAGGCCCCAATCAGCTGATGTTGGAGCGGCCGCAGGAGCCGCCGCAGGGCTATTGGGCGGACTCGTGGCCGGGGCGCTGGCCACCGAAGGTGCTTGTGGCGGAGCCGGATTGGACGCGGGTGCCGGCCGCAGAGTCGGTTTTGCAAACGGATCGGGCCGCTTGGGCTGCGTGTCGGGTCCTACAGGCGCTTCGCCGCCCGCAGGCGGGCTGTTCGAGACCGCGGGTTGAAGCGCTGTTCGGCGGGGGAGGCCGTTATCGGTTTCGGAGACAGGGGCTGCCATTTTTTCGGCTCTCGAAATGCCTGCTTGACCAGGCGGTCTTCCAGGGATTGGAAAGTGATGATAACGGCGATTCCGCCGGGCTTGAGACTGTCGTAGAGCACTCCCCCCAACATTGTTTCGAGCTGTTCCAATTCTTGATTGACGGCAATTCGCAGCGACTGGAAGACACGGGTCGCCGGGTGCCGGCCCGATCGCTGGTCGCGCGCCGGCGATTTGCTTCCCGGACCGGTTCCGACGATGGCGTCCGCCAGGTCGCGGCCGGTGCGAATCGGATGACGTTGGCGCCTGGCGATGATGTTCCGGGCGACTTGGCGGGCGTTCGGCTCTTCACCGTATCGTTCGAGCAACTCGGCCAAGTGTGCTTCGTCCAATCGCGCGAGCAACTCCGAGGCGGGTTCCCCTTGGCGGATGTCGAATCGCAAATCGAGCGGGCCTGTGGAGTCGAAACTGAAGCCGCGCGTTTCATCGGCCAATTGATCGGACGACAACCCCAGGTCAAGCAAGATGCGACCGACCGCCGGGGTTTGCAATCCGGCCAAAACCCGCGGGAGTTCGGCATAGCTGGCCTGAAGAAGATGAGAAGGAAAGGCCGAGAGTTGGTGGGCGGCAATTTCCAACATTCGGGCGTCGCGGTCAAGACCGATTAGCGTTCCAGAGGGGGCAATTCGGCGGAGAATCTCGCGGCTATGTCCCCCGGCGCCTACCGTGCCGTCGACGACGACCAGGCCCGACTCGAGTTGTAAATTCTGCAATACCTCTTTGAGCAGCACGGGCACGTGCACGGGCCGCGAGGGGTCTTCGGCGATCGGAATAAATTCGGGCATGGATGGTGCTTCAGCAACTGCGAGCCGGCGAATGGCGATGGCTGAAAATAACCGGTGAGAACTCAAGGATCCAATCCTGGCCAGACGCCGGAACAAACAGATCAAGAATTTTCGCCACAGAAGGACGGTTCGGAAACACGTAGGCTAAAACCCACGCGACGGAAAGAGGTGCGCCCTGCGGAGCGCCGGCGCGAGGCGACGTGCCGAAAGAAAACGGAGAATTATTCGCCTCGGGAGAGATCCATCTCCCCCTCGCGAGGCGAATAATTACGGTCGGTACTGCTGCCTGAGCCTTCCGTCCGTCCGCGGCAGCCGATCCATGGCTGCCCTTTATGCGCTGCCCGGTTCACGGCGGCGCACATTTTTTGCTCCGGGACCCCACTAGCTCTCATCAATGGTGCCTATCCGAAAACGCTAATCGCTCCCGGAGCAATTCGAACATCGACTTCGTCGTTCTCCTGAATTTCGAGTCGAGTGTCTTACCTGCTGGTGCCTTGTTGGCTGACGCAAAAATCACTGCTATTATTCGAAGGCCCGTGTCGCAATCTCGTCGAACGCCGCGCCGGTCGCGTTCAGGAACTTGTCCCACGCGGCCGCGTCCCAAATCTCTGCATGATCGTGAACCCCCACCAACACCACGTCGCGAGACAAGCCCGCGAACTCCACCAACCGTTCGGGAATGCGGATCCGTCCCTGCGCATCCAATTCGACCCGTTCGGCACGCGAGTAGAACAGCCGCTTGTAATTTCTAACCTCGACGCTATTGGATGACTGTTTGGCAGTTTTTCTGGCCAGTTTTTCGAACCCGACTGGCGAATACAGTACGAGGGACTTATCGGTTCCTGGCGCGACGTAGAGATTTTTAAGATCTGGCTCGTTGAAATCTTCGCACAGCCTCTTAGGAACCGCCAGTCGCTGTTTCTCGTCAAGCGACCTGGTGTACGTCCCCGAAAGCGTCATTGTTCAATGGTCGTCATCGGTTGTTCGATATCGAGGAATTGTCGCAAAAATGGGCCGACCGACCACTCTCCGCCACAAATCCCCACTTGTCCCCACGCGGACCTCAATGTAGCAACTGCCCTTCGAAGTTCAAGAGAATTCTCCAAAAAAATGCTCACAAAATCTTCAGGATCGCCGCAGGTCCATATACCGCTTTGGATTGAATCGCCTGATTTTTTTTCGAGTGGGCGCCGGCAACCAGCAGCCAGCTTGCAATCGCTTCTGTGAGCTGGACTCATCACCGGCTGGTTCGCCCGACACGCGGAAACCGACAGGAATCTGCAAATCTCTCGAAAAAAACCGGTTTTTGTGCGAACCCCAGTCTTCAACAAGTGCAAGTCAAGGCTGGCCTGCTTCAAATCAACTCGCCCACGGATGGCGTGGGCACAATTGTATCCGTGTCCGTCTGTGGCCAGGTTCCGATGATCGGAAAGCCGGACGGTCTCGTTGTGCGCGAGCCGTGTTGTCGCTGCTCGTCGACGAGCCACGCTTCAAGTAATACAACCGGCGATTCTATCAGCTGTTATTTCGCAAATTCGACCAAGTATTCTGCGAATTGATTTGACGGTCGGTAGGCGAATCATTACAGTCACGGCGGGAAGTAAGGTCGGCTCTTGCCTTTACGGCTGGGGGTGGCCGGTTTTTCTGTTGTGACCATGGATGGATGGCGATGTGGTCGAAAACCCGGGACAACTGTGTCTCGACCCGTTGCGTCGTCGCGGCGCAGACGCCCGCGATGCATCGTGGGACAGGCTGCCGCCAAGCACGATCCTGGGCTCGAATCTCCTCGACAAATTCGCGGGGAGTATTCCCAATCGGATTTGACGGGAACAATCGTTTCGTTTTTTTGCAAAGAGAGACTGAGGGAAGTGAGAAGCTCCGGTCGAGCGTTTCCAGTTTGCACAGGATTGTGAACTGAAGGTTTGACGGCTTTCCATATCCGGCAGGGAGGAATGTTATGGAATTGCAGACAGTGCTCGATGCTCAGCAGCCGCTGGCGGCGCGAGTGGAACGGCTGGTCCGCGAAAAGACGAGCGGCTTGATCCGCGACCTGCGGGTCACCGTGCTGCCGGGCGAAGTCTCACTCACGGGAAGAGCCGCCACGTATTATGCCAAACAACTGGCAACTCATGCCGCGATCGACGCCTGCGAAGAACTGACGCTGACGAACGACATCGAAGTGTTCTGAAAACCATTGTCGCGGAACTAGACTTCACTCCCTCCGGGTTTTCCCTCACCTGACCGATAGTGCTTTTCTTCTCCGCGCACGAGTCGCACGATGTTGCTGCGATGCCGGGCCAGGATCAATGCGGGAACCAGGATGCTGAACGCCGTCAGGCTCCAATGCTGCGGCGAAAAGAGCGCCGGCCAGAGCAACGCGATCTGGCACACGGCAAAGCCCAGCGAGCCGAGGATTGACGCCAACGAGATGATTTTCCAAATCACGAACGACAGGCCAAAGATGGCCGCCGCCGCCAGCGTCGACCAAGGCGCCAGCCAGGCGACAACACCCAACGCCGTGGCGACCCCCTTTCCGCCGCGGAACCCGAGCCAGCAGGGAAACATGTGACCCAACACGGTCGCGACTCCAGCGGCTACCTGCCAGTGAGCACGGTCGAAAAATGCGGCAGGCAATAAGGCGACTGGCAACAGCCCTTTGCAGAAGTCGAGGATAAAGACGAGCAAGCCCCACTGGGTTCCCAGCACGCGACCGACATTCGTGGCCCCGATATTGCCACTTCCATGCTGGCGAATGTCGATCTTGCCGACGATCCGACCTGCGAGATATCCGAACGGGGTGGCCCCGACAAGGTACGCCGCCAGGACCAACAGCAGGCCCGCAAAGAGTTCATTCATGCCATCATTGGTAGCCAGCGGCAAGAGAGCGGTCAACTGAGATGTCGTCCTACAAGCTGTGCTTGGCCGTGTGCGCCGCGATGTGCCCGGACTTCATGGCGATCAGCCGCACGAGACGGCGGTCGGCGCGGCGGAACGGGCGACCGAGATACAACCGCAGGAATCGCAGGCGATCGGCGCACGACAGCCGGCGGGCTGAAAAATCGAGTTGCGCCAGGTCTTTCAGGATCCAACGGCGCGACAGATTCTCGGCGACCCCGACGCGTCCCAGATCGATGACCCGCAGATCCAAGTCCGCCGGCTCTCCGCGCCACAGGATATGGTTTAAGTAGAAGTCCTGGTGATGAATCCCCGCGTCGTGCATGCGGCGTGCGAGGCCGGCCACGCGGCGGATCAGCTCGCGTTTCAGCGGCTCCGCGTCCGTTTGTATCGGCAACGATTCGTGAGGGCCGGCATCGGCCACCCTATCGACCCAATCGAGCAATGTGAAATCGGTCCCGAGGTCTTCCGTGACGAGCAAAGATCGCCCCGCGGCCTCGCCGAACGCCACCGGAGTCATCGTGGGAATGCCCGCGGCGTGAAACCGGAGGATCGCCTGCCATTCATTACGCGCGCCCCAGATCGGCCGCCCGAGGTTCAACAGCGGCTTCAGCCGTTCTCGTAATCGGGGAGGCTCGTGCCGCTTCAGGTAAAATGTGCGCTGAACGCCATCAGCAGACAATGCGATGCGCGCCGTGCTGCGGCTCTTGATTTGCCTGACGACTTCACCGTTTGTCAGTGCAAAGAGCGAGTCAAACGTCGTCAGTCCGTTTTGATGCAGGACGTCGGAGAACCGGCGATTCACGAGCAACCGACCCGAATCCATGTCAACGAATTCGAATTCGGGCGCATCGAACGCTATGGCGTTAGTTGTCAGCGAGTCGTGCAACCAACGAACACCGTGAAAGTCAGCGCTGCGATGTTTCGTCAAGACTTCCATGCAGTTTATTCGTGCTACGATTGTCTTCTTGTCTTCCCGCATCAGGAGCTGTGGCACCGTCCCGAACTAAGCGGCCTTCGACATGGCCGGGTATTGCTCCAACAACGAGGCCGCAGCACGGAAGACCCACGACACCTGCAGGTCGTGCATGCAGCGGTGATGTTTCAGGGGGCAGACTCGCTTCTGGCATGGGCCGCAGTCGACATCCGCCTGCAAGTGCAAGCTCCTCTCATAAAATGTTTCGCTCCAGGCGGTGTGCGTCGGACCGAACAGCGTAACGACCGGAACCTTGAACGGCGCCGCAAAATGGCGCGGGCCGCTATCGGTCGAGACGAGCAGGTCGGCATGGCGGATTGCCGATTTCGTCAACGCCAGCGACGGCTTTTCATCCGCCAGGCTGACCACGGCGGGATGCCGCACCCGGTTCACGATCTGCCGGGCTTCTTCGCGCTCCGCCGGTCCACACAGGACGAGCACCCGTTTATCGAGCTGCGTCGCGATCTGCCTGGCCAACTCGGCGAATGATTCCACGGGCCAGTGCTTTGCCGAACCGAACGCGCCCCCCGGATTCAAGCAGACGACACCTCTTCGGGCGTAGTCGCCGAATCGTTGGCGATTCCAGAAAGCGCGCAACTGCTGCTCGGCTCCGGGGCTCGTGGCCAACTCTGTTTCTCTGGTAAAGTTCTCGCACCCCAACTGGGCGGCCAATTGCAGGTAGTTGTCGATGACCGGATGCGGGACGTTCTGAGGACGTGCGGGAACCGGATCGGTCAACATCCAGCCTCGCCCGCGCAGGTCGAATCCGACGCGCCGCGTGGCTCCTGAAAAGAGCGCCCAGAACGCGCTGCGGAACGTGTTCGTGAGGAGCAGCGCCGCGTCAATTCGCTCGCGGCGAATTCGCATTCCAAACGACGGGCCTGCCGACGCTCCGGAATCGGTTTCCCGCCATAAGGCACCGGGTTGTGGATCATGCAGCAGCCGGCGGTCCACGAGGTCGAGACCGTCCAGAACGCCCGCGACATACGGACGAACGACGGCCAAAATCTCGGCATGAGGCCATTGACGCCTCACGGCGCGCAACGTGGGGGTCGCCATGACCATATCCCCCACCCAGCTCGGACAGAAAATTGCGATCTTCATCCGGCCTTCCGGTAATTCTCGCGAAGCAATTCGACGATTCGTGTGGTCGAGATTCCTGGAATTTGTCCCAGGGCCTTCACAGACCCGCCATAGCGCTCGACCAGTTCCCAGCCGACGATTTCGTGCCGCTGGTACGTTCCCCCCTTGACCAACAGATCGGGCTTGAGCCGTTCGAGCAGCGTGTGCGGCGTCGCCTCATCGAATATGACGACGTAGTCGACCGCTTCCAGCGCCGCCAGTATCGCCGCACGGTGCTCCTGGCTGAAGATTGGCCGCTCGGGCCCTTTGTTCAGCCGGCGGACGCTGGCATCACTGTTGATGGCCACGATCAGACAATCACCTTCGTCGGCCGCCTGTTGCAGGTAGGAAACGTGTCCCGCATGCAGAATGTCGAAGCAGCCATTGGTGAGCACGATCCGCTGCCCGAGGCTGCGGCGCGCCACGAGCTGCTGTTCCAGATTGTCGAGCGAACACACCTTTTCCAGTGTACCGCGGGAGTTTGCGAGGATGTCGGCCAGCATTTCTTCGCGAGTAATGGGAACCACGCCCACGCGTTCGACTTCGAGCCCGCCGGCAATGTTGGCCAGCCGGGCGATGTCGACCGGCGCGATGCCGGCGGCCAGGCCGACGCCGATCATTGCCAGCACCATGTCCCCCGCCCCAGTGATGTCGTACACCTGGCGCTTGCGAGTCGGCAATTGCTGCGCGGATCCGCCGGCCGTCACCAGCGCGATTCCGTCGCTGTCGAGCGTGATATACGCATGATCCAGGTCGAGCTCGCGGCACAATTGACGCCCCGCCTCGAATGCGTCGTCAGCCGTGCGAATGTCACGCCCCGTCGCCAGCCGAGTCTCCAAACGGTTGGGAGTCACTGCTGTCGCCCGACGATACAGCGCATAATCGCTGCCCGGCCGGGGATCGACGATCACAGGGACATGATCCCTACGCGCCGCGGCAATGACCTGTTGCACGATCTCGGGAGTGCAGACCCCTTTGCCGTAGTCCGAAACGAGGACCGCCTGATGATCGGCGATGACGGGCACAATCCGCTGCAGGAGCTCGTCTGCAATCGGTTTTGTCACGGGAGCGCGGGTTTCGCGGTCGACGCGCAGCATCTGATGTGGATGCCGATTCTGAGCACGACCGATAAATCGCTCTTTGACAGTCGTCGGCCGACTGTCATCGCAGACCACAGCCTCTGCGCTGATGCCCGACCGCTTGAGCTCTTGGTGTAAAACTCCTGCGTCGGCATCTTTTCCTGCAACGGTCGCCAGAGTGACTTCGGCTCGCAGCCCACGAACCATATTGGCAACATTCGCCGCGCCCCCCAGGCGAACTTCGTCGCGATCGGCGCGCAGCAGAATGACCGGCGCTTCCTGGCTGACGCGCTCGGCGTCGCCCCAGATGTATCGGTCGAGAATCGCATCCCCGAGCACCAACAGTCGAGGCGTTCCGAGCCTCTGGATGAGCTCCGCCAGGTGGTTCGACATCGCTTCGGGCAATCCTTTGCAGTCAGGCATTCCATTGCAAAGCGTGCCAAACAGAGAGGTTACGGCCGCCTGCGGGGCGGATCATCACAAGAAGGTCGATTTGAGTCAATCCCGAGAAACAGGCCATTGCTTTCGGGTATATCGAGGCGTATCATGGAATTTGTAAGCAGCCGGATGTTGGACTTTCCTGGTACCTGCCCCACCAAGAAGGTTCTCCCGGCTGTTTGCCTTTCTACACGTCCGCTTTGGAATGTTCGCTCCGGCCGTCCTACAATCGGTGTTTTGGTGCGCGTTTTGAGACTCTATGGCCCCGGGGTCGATTCCCGCCGGACGCGAACTCTGTAGAATATGTCCATGCGCCGGAGGTCGGTCGTTTCAACGTCCTGGCGCGTCCACGCGAGAGTGGCGGAATTGGCATACGCGCCAGATTTAGGATCTGGTCCCGAAAGGGTTGAGGGTTCAAGTCCCTCCTCTCGCAATCCACGACATAATAACCCGTCTATTGAGGACGCCAGGAGTCATGCAGTTGACTGACGACGAGCGGAAAAAGCTGAAAGAAGGTTTCCCGGTCTGGATCACCCTACCCATTCAATGGGGCGACCAGGATGCGTTCCGGCACGTGAACAACACCGTCTATCTGCGGTGGTTCGAGTCGGCACGCATTGCCTATGGCGATCTGGCCGGGTTGGAACAGCACGCTGAGGGCCGCAAGGTAGGGCCAATTCTGGCCGCATTGTCGTGCAACTACCGCCGGCAGTTGAATTTTCCCGATACGGTGCATATCGGCGCCCGGGTAACCCGCATCGGCAGCAGCAGCCTCAAGATGGAGCACCGGGTGATCAGCGAATCGCTCGGGGCCATCGCCGCCGACGGCGATTCGACGCTCGTCGCGTTCGACTACGTGTCGCAAAAGCCCGTCGCGGTTGCTGAAAGTGTGCGCGCCTCGATTTCGAAGCTCGAAGGCAAATCTTTCGCGTAACCGCACCGCATGCACATCGCTCTCATCACGGCCGGCGGCGCGGGCATGTTCTGCGGGTCGTGCATGCACGACAATACGCTGGCGCGGGCCCTGATCGCCATGGGACACGAAGTCAGCCTGATCCCGACGTACACGCCGATTCGTGTCGACGAGCGCGACGTCAGCTCGCGCCACGTGTTTCTGGGCGGGATCAACGTGTACCTCGACGCACTGGTCCCCCTCTGGAACCGCCTGCCCCGCGCGGCGACGCGCTGGCTCGATTCGCCTGGGCTCATTCGCCTGGTGACGCGATTCGCCCTCAGCACCAGTGCCAGCAAATTGGGACGCCTGACGGTCGCGCTTCTGGAAGGGGATCAGGGACCGCAGGCTCGAGAAATCGATGAATTCGTGCGATTTCTCGGAGAGCAGCTCAAACCCGACGTCGTCTGTTTCAGCAACGCCTTGCTCGCCGGAGTTCTGCCGCGGTTGAAGCAGGGCTATGCGGGGTGTATCGTCTGCCTGTTACAGGGAGACGACATTTTTTTGAACGACTTGATCGAGCCCTATCGCACCACGGCGATGCAATTGCTGCGCGAACGCGTGCAATTGTTCGACCGGTTTCTCGTTCACAGCGATTATTACCGCGACTTTATGGCGGATCTTCTCGAACTGAATCGCGAAAGAATGCACGTCGTTCCACTCGGAATCGACCTGGCTGGTCACGACGGCCTGCCGCGGGAACAGCCGCGAGATCCGTTCACGATCGGCTACTTCGCCCGCATCTGTCCCGAAAAAGGGCTGCATCAGCTTGTCGACGCATTCCGCATCGTCCACCGGCAACATCCACAAACGCGACTGGTCGCCGCCGGTTATTTGGGACCGCGCGACAAGGCCTACTTCGAAAAACTCCAGCACAGCGCGGCCGATCTGGGCGATGCTTTTCAATACGCCGGCAGTCCGCCTGGACATGCAGAGAAAGTGGATTTCCTCAAATCGCTCGATGTTCTTTCGGTGCCGACGACGTACCGCGAGCCGAAAGGCTTGTATGTGCTCGAAGCGCTGGCAAACGGTGTGCCGGTCGTCCAGCCGCGACATGGCGCATTCCCCGAATTGCTGGCCGCGACGGAGGGGGGCCTGCTTGTCAATCCGGACGACCCGACTGACTTGGCGCGCGAGCTCATTGAGCTCATCGCCAATCCCACGCGCCGCTTCGAGCTTGCCCACCGTGGCCAGCGCGCCGTGCATGCCGACTTCAACACAACGAGGATGGCAGAAAGAACCGCAGCCGCACTCCTGTAGATCAGGCATTCCAGCCTGACAGCCATACGCCGTCCTCGCCCTTCTATTGCCCCAAGGCCCATATCGCCGGCGTCGCATACCAAATCGGCCGGGCCTTGCCGAACGTAGATCGCATTGGCTGGAATGGTTAATTATGTTTGATTCCACACTGCTGTCAGGCTGGAAAGCCTGATCTACTTTGGCACGAAGCGCCGCACCTCGCGGCTTGACAGTCTCGCGAGAGGCGTGCCAACATGGAACTTTCTTCCGATGTCGATCTGCATCCGACGACCGCAGCCCATGAGGCGCCGACATGTATTCCGTTCCGCAATTTGTCCAGCGTGCAGTAGTCACCGCGTTCGTCGTGGGACTTATCGTTCAATTCTCGAGAGCCGCTGATCCGGTTGGTCCGCCGGCCGATAAGCGGCGTGACGGAAATCGCCTGACATATCTCGACGAAAACAATCCCTGGTATCCGCATCGCGATTTTCCCAAGCTCATCACTCCGCAGTGGGTCGGTGAAGAAGGGGTCGAATGCGTCGTCGTCCTGGCGATCGACGACATGCGCGAGCCGGTCAAATACGAAGCCTATCTGCGGCCGATTTTGAATCGACTCAAGCAGATCGACGGCCGAGCGCCGGTCAGCATCATGACGTGCAACGTCAAACCCGATGATCCGCAACTTGCCGCGTGGCTGGCCGAGGGCCTCAGCCTGGAGGTGCACACGATCGAACACCCATGTCCCCTATTGCAAGGTGCAGACTTTGCCAAAGCCAAATCGACGTACGATCTTTGCGTCGATCTGATGAACGAGATTCCCGGCAACAAACCGGTGGCGTTTCGGATGCCGTGTTGCGATTCACTGAATACGTTGAGTCCGCGGTTCTACGCCGAGATTTTCAACAAGACGACCGCCAAGGGGAACTTCCTCGCCATCAGCTCGTCGGTCTTCAATCTGTTCACACCCAATGATCCCACCATTCCGCGCGAGCTGGTGCTCGACCCGGACGGCCGTGACAAGTTTCGCAAATATCTGCCGAAAGGTTTGGTGCGCGACGGGCAGACGTTCAATACGTTTACCAACTACATCGAAGACTATCCGTACCCGTACATCGTCAACCGGCTGTGCTGGGAATTCCCGTGCGTCGTCCCCAGCGACTGGTCGGCCCAGCACCTGCAGAAACCGAATAATCCCGACACGGTCCGCGACCTGAAGTCGGCGCTCGACATCACCGTCCTGAAACAGGGGGTTTTTAACCTGGTCTTCCATCCACACAACTGGATCAAGCCGGAGCAAATCGTCGAGCTTGTCGATCATGCCACACAGAAGCACGGGAAGAAGGTGAAGTTTCTGACGTTCCGGGAGGCGCTGGAGCGGTTGAATAAGAATGTTTTATTTGAACGCCCGCTTCGGGGGAATGCTGGCGGGGGGATAAGCGCGAGGCTCGCCGACGTCGATGCCGATGGTTATCAGGACGTCGTATTTTACCTGCCCGAGGGAAACACCAACGTGAAACCTGCAACTCGTGTTTGGTCCGCGAGAAGTGTGGGATGGGACGATCTTGGATGCCGAGTAGACGTATTGCCTCGCCAAACTCAGGACGGCCTCTTGCCGTACGGCCCCTTATTGCGTTCGGAATTCGGCGTCTTTGGCAAGGATGGCCTTTCTTCAGTTTTCAACCATACATTTTTCGACGGAGGTTGGCATGTGTTTAGTTTTGATGCCGGCGGTTGGTTCGATAAACCAGCATTTGTGCCTGAGCAAATGCCTAAAAATCCGATCCGATACTCCTGCCGCGATCTGGACGGGGATGGAATTACTGAAGTGATCCGGCTGCACCCAGATCATGAAAAAATAAAGCTTTACAATTGGTCGGTGGCCCGTAACCTGTGGGACGCGCTGCCGTTCCAATTCCCGGAGAAAGTGTGGGGGCTCGAACCGGACTATTTGGGCGACGCCGGTCTGCGATTCGTCGACATCGACGAAGACGGGTACGACGACATCGTGTTCTCGAACGCCGAGCGGTTTGGCGTCTATCTGTTCAACGACATGCAGATGGGTTGGAGTCGTGTGGTTGTTGAGGGGCTGCGCGGCAACAACACGGCGAGCGTCGGGCGTAAGCCCGACGGTGGCACCGAGCCAGCGAAGGCGATGCCGTCAGCACAACGCAGCGCGACCCCCCCTGCCCCCCCCTTGCTAAGGGGGGGAGACGCGCGTGGCTCCGTCGCGCGATTTGAAATTCCTCCGATCGTTCGGGCCGATGGGACCGACAATGGCTTTTTCGTTCATTCCCGGCACCTCTTCTGGCAGAATGAAGACACGGCCAAGCTGCCCGATTTGGTCGACCGCCGCTCGTTCAACGAGATTCTTGCGCAGGCGACTGACCTGCCGCGCCGTGCGAAATCGCCGGAAGCGGCGCTCCATACGATTCGAGCGCGTCCCGGATTTGCCGTCGAGCTGATGGCCGCCGAACCGCTGGTGTTTGATCCTATTTCGTTTGCGTTCGGGCCGGATGGCAAGCTGT
This sequence comes from Planctomycetaceae bacterium, assembly GCA_036501235.1. GTDB lineage: Bacteria > Planctomycetota > Planctomycetia > Planctomycetales > Planctomycetaceae > JACQFH01. The sequence continues at coordinate 5,995 of DASYAR010000535.1, read as the reverse complement.
GGGTGGTCGAAATGGGGGACTATCCGCTGGGGATCACGGAACGTGAGAAAGCGGACACGCGCCGGGCGAGCCCGGCAGCTAAACGGGGTGGGGGTGAGATTCGCTGTCTGCAGGATTCGGATGCAGACGGAAAGTACGACAAAGCGTCGTTATTTCTCGAAATCCCATTCCCCACAGGCGTGCTTCCGTGGGGCCAGGGCGCGCTGGTCCTCGCGCCGCCCGATCTTCTTTACGCAGAAGACACCGACGGCGACGGCCAGGCCGACAAACGCGAAGTGCTCTATACCGGCTTTGCCGAAGGGAATCAGCAGCACCGCGCCAATGGCCTGGTTTACGGCCTCGACAATTGGATCTACATCGCCAACGGCGACAGCGGCGGGATGATCGAATCGAAAAAAACGGGAAAGAAAGTGAGCATCAACGGCCGCGACTTGCGAGTTCATCCTCAAACCGGCGATCTCGACGCCGTCACCGGACAGACGCAGTTCGGCCGTAGCCGCGATGACTGGGGGAACTGGTTCGGCTGCAACAATTCGAATCCGATGTATCAATTCGTCCTCGATGATGCTGCTCAGCGCCGGAATCCGCACTTTGCGGGGACGTCACCGCGAATCGACGTCCCTGAAGTCGCCGGCAATGCGCCCGTCTATCCGATCAGTCCGCTGCTCGAACGCTTCAATGATTTCCATACGGCAAACCGCTTTACGTCGGCGTGCAGTGCAATGATCTATCGCGACGACCTGTTCGGGCCGCACTTCGCCGGCAATGCATTTATCTGCGAGCCGGTGCATAACCTCGTGCATCGTGAAGTCGTTTCGCCGACGGGGGTGACTTTCACCAGTCGCCGCGCGGCGGACGAAGAGCAATCGGAATTCCTGGCGTCGAGCGACAACTGGTTTCGCCCGACGACGGTGAAGACGGGACCGGACGGGGCGTTGTGGATCGCCGATATGTACCGACACGTGATCGAGCATCCACAATGGATTCCCGACACATGGCAGAAAAAACTCGACCTGCGCGCCGGTCACGACAAAGGCCGCCTCTACCGCGTCTTTCCGGTCGACAAGAAGCCGCGCGCGATCCCCAGGCTCGACAAGATGAGCACGGCGGATTTGGTCGCCGCGTTAGATTCGCCGAGCGGATGGCAGCGGGACATGGCGCAGCAGCTTCTTGTGGCGAGAAAAGACCAGGTCGCAATCGGGCTGCTGGAGCAACAAGTGGTGAGCGGGAAACGGCCCGAGACGCGGGTGCAGGCGTTGTGCACTCTCGACGGTTTGGGCCGTCTCCTGGAAAGCCGCCGGATCCTCGTCCGAGCACTCTCCGACTCCCACCCTGCGGTTCGCCGCCATGCCGTTCGACTCGGGGGGCCAATTCTCGCAGGCGCTGAAGACTATCTTACGAAGCTCGTGGAACTGGCCAAAGATCCGGATCCACAAGTCCGGCTCCAATTGGCCTATACGTTAGGAGACCTCACGGGGCCTGAAGAGGTCGTCAAAGGTTACGCGGGCGCGACGATCGGAAAAATGCTCGTCGCCGACGGTGGCGATCGCTTTATCTTTTCGGCCCTGATGAGTTCGGTGAACGACAAAAACGTCGAAGCCGTTTTGACGGCCGTACTCGCAGCCGGACGCAATTCGCCACTCAATGAGAACTTGATTGTCAATCTGCTCGATCTGGCAGCGGCGCTCGGCGACGATCAGGCGTTGGCGACGCTCGTGCTGCACGTCACGCACGAGCAATCGGGTGAGCCTGCCATCTGGCAGTTCGCGGCCCTCGCACGCCTGGTCGAATCACTCGCACGCCGGAACGAAACTCTGGCCGACAAAATCAGAAAGTCCAGACTGCCGGGAACCGAACAACTGCTCATGGGAATAGATCGGATCTTCGCCGCCGCCCGCAGCCAGGCCGCAAACAATTCGGCCGACCTCGAATTGCGATCGGCGGCGGTCCGCCTTCTGGGCCGGGGACGGGACCAGCGCGACACCGATTTGAAATTGCTGGGCACTCTGCTTACTCCGCAGACACCGCCTGAATTGCAGGAAGCCGCCATCGCGGCGCTCGGCCGGCTGCGCGACGAATCGATTCCTTCGCTCGTCATTGCGCACTGGCGGGGCCTGGTCGCCGCACGCCGCACCCAGGCTCTGGACGCCCTGATGAGCCGCGATGCGTGGGCGGCCGAACTGGTCGCCGCGATCGGAGACGATCAGGTTCCACGGACTGATTTCGACGCCGCCCGCCGCCAACGGTTGCTCAATCATCGCTCGCTCGACGTGCGAAACAAAGCGTCCGCCGCGTTCGCCACGGCAGGCAATGCCGACCGACAAAAAGTCATCGACCAATACAGCGCCGCCCTGGCGTCGCCGGCGGATCCCCTGCATGGAGCGCAACTATTTGCCAAGGTGTGCGCGACATGCCATCGGCTGGCGGGGATTGGCCACGAAGTGGGCCCGGATCTCGCATCGCTCACCGACAAAGCACCCGAAGCCCTGCTGATCGCCGTGCTCGACCCGAATCGGGCGGTCGAATCGAAGTTTCTCACCTACGTGGCGGAAACCAAATCGGGTTCGACGTTCAGCGGCCTGCTGGCCTCAGAAACCGGAAACAGCATTACGCTCGTCAATGCCGAGCGAAAAGAGCAAGTCATTCTACGCGCTGATCTGGAGGAGCTCGTCAGCACGTCGAAATCGGTAATGCCCGAAGGGATCGAGAAAGACCTGTCGCCGCGCGACGTGGCCGACATCATCGCTCACGTGCGTTCGAATGTTCCGCTTCCCGTCCGCAAGGAATTTGTCGGAAATGATCCTCAGCTTGTCCATCCGGCAGACGACGGATCGCTGCTCCTCTCGTCGGCAACGTGTGAGATCTACGGCCGCACTTTGATCTTCGAGCCGCAGTATCAGAACCTTGGGTACTGGAGCAGCGCGGATGATCAGGCGGTCTGGCATGTGGATGTCGTCCATGCCGGTCAATACGTCGTCGAATTCGATTGGGCTTGCGACGGCAGCGTCCAAGGAAATCCGTGGCAGATCGTCGCCGGGGGGAAGACGATCACCGGTCGCGCGGAATCAACGGGAAACTGGGGCACCTATCGCCGCGCGAAAGTGGGAGAAGTCACGCTTTCCGCCGGCAAGCAGCGAATCGTGATGAGGGCCGGCTCGAAGCCCCAGGGAGCCCTGATCGATTTGAAATCGATCACGCTGACGCCGGTGAAGAAACCTTAGAGAATGCCGCGTCACGCCAGAGAGAACGCGTGTGGCGGGGTCAGAGCGTGAATCATGCGCCGTGTTGCAGCCAAGAACAGGTTGCAGTGAGCATGGCATCGTCGGAGCTGGAAACCCAGCGATGGCCCCGACAAGCTGGACAATGAGCAAAGCGATCGCATGTAGGCCGTTCGATCAGAGCCATCGCTGGCGTTGACTGTGAGCCACGCTGGAACGACGATCAAATGCGGCGGATGCTCCCGACGTCCAATGTGGTTCACGCTCTGCCCCTGCCAGACTGCCGCAGAATGGAGCTCAGAGCAATCTTCGGGGACTCATTCGCCCCCTCCGAGGACGATCGGCACCAGCTGCTCTTTGCCTTTGCGGATCACAGTCAGCGTTACCTGCTGTCCCGGTTCTTTGGCTTCGACAATTCCCAGAAAATCATCAGCGCTCGTCACTTTCGTGCCATCGACGGCGATGATCAAGTCGGCGACAGTGCGGTCCACCAATTCGACGAACGGTCCGCGGCGACGGACTTGCGGACCTTGCAAACCGGCCCGCTCGGCCGGCCCACCCGGCACCAGCTTCAGCACCAATAGTCCCTGTTCCGTCTCGAACACCTTCGAGATTCCCACTTCGGGACGGATGACTCGCCCTTTCTCGATCAATTGCGGGACGATTCTGGCAATAAGTCCCGCTGGAATCGCAAATCCGACGCCGGAACTTTGCCCTGTTCGAGTGGCGATCGCTGTATTCATGCCGATCAGCCGGGCGTGAGAATCAAGCAGAGGCCCTCCGGAGTTCCCCGGGTTGATCGCTGCGTCGATCTGGATGATCGATTTGACGGTGCGGTGTTCGTGGATCTGGAGTGACCGATTGAGGCTCGAAATAATGCCGGTCGTCAGCGTGCGCTCGAGTCCGAAAGGATTCCCAATGGCGAACACGCGCATGCCCACTTTCAGCCGCCGCGTGTCGCCGAACACCACCGGATGCAGCGACTCAGCCGGCGCTTCGACTTTGATAATAGCGACGTCGTTGATCAGGTCGGCCCCCACGTACCGGGCTTCGTACGACTTGCCGTCGAACAGCGTGACCATCACCTGGCGTGCGCCGTCAATGACGTGGTTATTCGTCAGGATATGCCCCTGCTTGTCGATCACACTCCCCGAGCCGGCCCCTTCGGTGGGAACTTCCAGCATAAAGAACCCTTCGGCGCGCACGCCGCGCGTCGTGATGTTCGCGACACTGCGATTGACTGCTTCATAGACGTCAATGTTGATCTGCTCGTCCTGCGACAATTCGTCGGGACCGAGCGACGTGGCGGGGCTCTCGGGGCGCGGCGGATTCGCAGCCACATCGCGCGGAGCGGCCTTACGTGCCGGCTCGGATGGCGTCGAGGGGGCCAGGCGCGGCCCTTCGGCCACGGCGACATTGGGGCCGGGACGCGTTTCCCACAGTGCCAGGGCGATCACTCCCCCCAGCAGGGCCGAACACAGACATCCGAAAAAGAATTTCATGAGGAACCTCCTCTGCCGTCGTTGGGATCTTCCTGGTATAAGATTTTTTCATTTCCGACTCAAGAGGAGCGAAACCATGCGCCGCATCGCGATTCTGACCGCCGGGGGAGATACTCCGGCCCTCAACGCCACGATTCACGGAGCCGTCGTGCGAGCCAATGCGCTTAAGATCGAGGTCTTCGGGATCATCAAGGGATTTTCGGGGATGCTCAACCCGCGCGTCCCCCACGTGCACCTCAATCCGCTGTTTTCGACGATTCCGGAGCTCAATCCGTGCGCCGGGGGATCGATCCTGGGTGCCTCGCGGACATACATTCATGCCGACGACACCGAAACTGTACAAGAGGTCGCCACACGCTTGCAGAAGCTGGGAATCGAAGGCCTGATCTGCATCGGCGGCGACGGCACGATCAACGGCATGCAGCCCCTGTCGCAGTGTTTTCCGACCGTGCTGGCCCCCAAGACGATCGACAACGATCTGGGATTGAATTATGCCGAGGAAGCCACCGAGTGGTTACGCGAACCAGGTCCGCAGCCGGGCAAATTCACTTATCGCAAATTGCCCGGCCGGCCTGACGTCGAATTGGAAGAAATCATCAACTACGCTACGCCGGGATACGCCACGGCGGTCTATGTGGCTGCCGCCTCGGGAATTCAACGCATCCGCACGACCGCCGAAAGCCATCGGCGGATCGCCATCATCGAGGTGATGGGGCGCGATTCGGGGTACATCGCGCTCGGTTCGGCTTACGGGCAACCCGACATCATTCTCATCCCGGAAGTGCCTGTCAATTACGAGCGACTCGAGCAACGTGTGCGCGAATTGTACGAGCTTCAGAAGCACGCCGTGATCGTCGTCGGTGAAGGGGTGGTCGACGAACAGGGCCAATCGCTGGGGGCCATTTCCAAGAGTACGGATCCCGCTGGAAATGTGATCTTCAGCGGGGCCGCCGATACGCTCAAGCAAATGTTTGCCAAGTCGATCGGCAACGAATACTTCGTCGGCAAACGGCGCAACGAATCGGCCGATTCGGCGATCTTCACTCGTAAACTGGGGCACACCCAGCGCGGCGGCCGACCGATCCTGTTCGACCGATTTCATGCAGCTCAACTGGGAGGCAAGGCGGTCGACCTGCTGATCGAGGGCTACAACAACTGCATCGTAACTCTTCAATGGACCGAGGCGCGCGGGTTCTTCGTCGATTCGATCCCCGCCAACAAGCTCCGCGATCAGTGGGGGATCATTCATCCACGGCAGATGCATCGGTCGCTGTA
>DASYAR010000534.1:0-3548 GCA_036501235.1 Planctomycetaceae bacterium | reverse complement strand
CAAGGCAGTCTATGGCCCGTGATATCCGGCCCGTGCATTGGCTCCCCAGGCGAACCGTCGAGATCGCGGCCCAACGGCACTGAAAATGGAGTGCCTCGTATTAAACTGAGAAGCACTTCAAAAATCAACTAAATTCTTGCGCGATTTGCACGACTGATCTGTTTAGGGCTAATCTGGGCACCCGACCTGCCTTCGAAACGAAACTCCGTCTGTTAAAAAAGGAAGGAGGGGGCACTTTGCGATGCGCTTTGATTACTTTGAATCACGGCGCCCGCCCCCTCCTTCCCAACGACGCATCCTTCAAGTCCCGACGTGGCTCATTAAGAACTTGCGGCCAGCCGAACTTGCGAGAAAAAAATGTCCCTTCAAACGGGATACCGTCAAAATCGCATGTCATCGGACACATAAAATCCTGGAAGCGTCCAAAGAACCGTGATTTTCTTGCCACAATTGATTTCCCACCATGTGGTTAAAGAATTTCTAAAATTCCGCGCCGCGGCATCGGGATCGTCTTAAGGATTTATGTCCTGAATGTCGGGGCTGACCATCGCCCCACGAGTTTTTTGAAGATTTGGTGAAGCGGCAGGGTCGCCTGACCAGCTATCCAGCGCCCCCCCCGCGCCAGCGTGGGGCCAGATTCACATTGATCGGCCTGGCGACTGCCCGTATGATCCGCCCCCCCGGTGTGACGAGGTTCCAGGGAAGGAACGGGCATGTCGATTGTCGTCCGCGAACTGACAAAGTGCTATGGCGCCCATCGCGCTGTGGATGGGGTTAGCTTCGAGCTCGGCAATTCGGGTTTGGTCGGGCTGATCGGGCCGAATGGCGCCGGCAAATCGACGATTTTGCGGATCATTTCGACGTTTCTGTCACCGACGTCAGGGCAGATCGTCGTCGCCGGTTGCGACAGTATGCTCGATCCCCAGGGCGTGCAGCGGAACATCGGTTATCTGCCGGAGAATCCTCCGGGACAACATGAAGCGCGAATCGAAGAGTACCTCTCATTTCGCGCACAGCTCAAAGGCATTTCTCGCCGCGACCGGCGCACGGAGGTCGACCGCTGCCTGGAAGCGTGTCAATTGCGTGCCGTCCGCCGCCGGCTGATCGGCCGATTGTCGCTGGGCTTCCGTCGCCGCGTCGGACTGGCCGACGCACTGCTCGCCCATCCCCGGGTGCTGCTTCTCGATGAACCGACGATCGGCCTCGATCCGTTGCAGATCCGCGAGACGCGTAAAATCCTGGCCGACCTCGCGCACGAGTGCGTGGTGCTGCTGTCGACCCATCTGCTGGCGGAAGCCGAGGGTCTGTGCGGCAGGATCCTGGTGCTGATCCGCGGGCGGCTTGTCTCGGATTTGAATATGGCCGAGCTGCGTTCCGGCTCAGGCTTCGAGATCGACCTGTCGGGGCCGCGCTCGGAATGCGAACAGATGCTCGCCGGGTTGCCGCAAGTGACGTCGGTCATATTGCTGGCGACTCAAGGGGGCTGGCACAGCTTCATGGTGGCCGGGTTGAATGTTCGCGCCCGCGAACTGGCAGCCCAGCAATGCCTCGCGCGCGGATGGGGACTGCGCGAATTGCGTTCGATGCGCGGAACGCTCGAAGATCACTTCGTGCGGCTGGCGGTGCGCGGCGCCCAGGAGGCCGCCTGATGGAGCCGCTTCACGACAGCCGAAAGGGGGCAACAGCGCCGTTCGCGGAAGGACAGGCCGCAGCACAGGAGCCGCGTCAGGTGGCGCACCCGATCCGCGCTCCGCATTTCACCGTACCGGGCCGGCGCACGGGGGCTGAATCAAAAGGCGCGATCGATGGTCGCCTTCCGCCAGGCGGAACTCGTCCGGCGATTTCGCAATTCCTGCAGATCGGATGGGCCGTCTTCACCTGGGAACTGCGTTCGTTTTTTCTCAGGCCGGCTTCCTACCTGTTGTTGCTGGCGGCAACTCTCACGGCCGGCTGGGGGTTCTCGTGGCTGGTGACGCTGCTCTCTCGCGGGGCGACGATCGTGCTCCGCCATGCCGACGATCCAATCGCCCAGTTCCTGGGACCGAACGTCTTTCTGATCGGCGGCTGCACGCTCCTGATTCCCTTTCTGACGATGAACTCGATTGCCGAAGAACGCCGTCGGGCGACCTGGGAGCAATTGCTGACGGCCCCCGTTTCACCGCTGGCGGTCGTCCTGGGGAAGTTTGCCGCCGTGTGGTCTCTGTTGTTGATCTCGCTTGCCCCATGGGTCTACCACGTCGTCGTATTGCGCGTCTGGAACGGGCGCATGATCGACTGGCATGGCGTCCCCTGGTTCGACGGTCCGGGACTGGTGTTTGATTTTGGTCCAGTCTGGGGAGGCTGCGTGGGACTGGCCGTCGTGGGGGGGACGTTTGCGGCGATCGGCCTGTTCTGTTCAGGACTTTGCCGCGGTCCCGCGTCGGCGGCGATTCTCTCGCTGGCGGCGATGGGATTGGTGTTATTGACGGCACTGGCCCCGCGCGTCCTGGCTTACTGGAGTTTCTCGCCGGATCAAATCGCACTGGTCGAAGCCGTATCGTGCTGGGGGCACATTGAACGCTTCAGCCGCGGAATGATCGAACCGTGTCTCGTGGCCGGGCACATTTCCCTGTGCAGCATCCTCTTGTGGGGAACGGCGGTGACGTGCCGGCGAGTGGATGAGGAATAGGCGCCGGAGAAATAGGTCCACACCAAACACCAAACACCTAATGCCTAAAGAGCTCCGAACTCCGAATTCTGAAATGCGCCATAGCGAGCCCGGGAGTTCGTCCCGGCGGTTTTCGCTGCGCTGGCAATCGGTCCGACGCGTCGCAATTTTCGCCGTCACTCTCATTGCCTTCAACCTGTTATGCCGTCACCTGCTGCCGGCACAGATCGATCTGACGCAGCGCCGGGCGTTCACGCTGTCGCCGCAAACTCGGAACCTGCTGGCCGCGCTCAAATCTCCAGTCAACGTCGTGCTGCTGGCCCCGAAAGTCCCCAAGACGGCGGGAGAGCAGAATTTTCAAAGTGCCGCGGCCATGTTTCGTGAGCTGGCGGAAACTTATAGTCGCTCGCACCCTTTGTTCCGCGTACAGGAGCTCGATCCGACCGACAGCGCCGCGGCCCGGCAGTGGCAGCAGCAGTTTCCCGATCTGGTGCCTCCCTGCGTGCTGGTGGCCATCGATTCCGGAGCTGTCACAGGCCACGAGATGCTCACCGCCCGAGATATCGCCGAATTCCATCCCGGCGATGCAACGCGGCCAGCCGAGGTCGAATTCTTCGGCGAGCAGGCGCTGACGGCGGCCCTGGCCCGACTGACCGGAGGCAAGAAACAAGTGCAAGTTTACGTGACGACGGGGCATGGCGAGCTGTCGCTCGACGATGCCGTTCCCGAAAGCCGCCACGGGTTAGGCGTTCTCGCGCAACTGCTGCGGCAACTCGATTGCCAGGTCGAGCCGCTCGATCTGGCGGGCACGCCGCGCGTCCCGCACGATGCGAGTCTCGTGCTCGTGGCCGGTGGTGAACGTCCCTGGAATGCCGCCGAGGCCGGTAAGCTCGACAAATAC